>NZ_BAAABU010000002.1:328388-816943 GCF_039521145.1 Saccharothrix mutabilis subsp. mutabilis | reverse complement strand
GGCGCTGTGCCGCCGCGATTTCTTGTGTGCCACAACCACTCCGTTCAGTCACCCAATTCTACTTTGGGTCACTGTCCGAGATCCTTCAGGCACCTCAACCACACTTCTCGGGGGTCGGTCGAAAAACTTTGCTCGTTCCTCGCAAACTTTTTGGCCCGACCCCCGAAAAGTGTGGTAGCCCTTCGGGCAGGTCATACGGTGGGGAACACGGAGCCCCTCTGTGGCTGGGAGCCCGGCCGCGCGGGGCGCGGCGAAAGGCTTGCCGCTGTGTGGGTTTGTGTCAGTCCGAGCAGACCGGGAGTAGTTCTGGGCGCTTCGGGGCTACGCCGTCGCCCATCGATTCTCCGCGTAGTTGGCGGCCGATCCACGGGACCACGTGTTCTCGGGCCCACTTGAGGTCGTGGCGGCGTTGGGTCATCCAGTCCTCGTCCTCCAGTGGGGGCCACGGGGTGCTCCAGTCCTCCGGCTGCTTGAAGCCGAGCACTTCCGCCGCGCGCAAGGCAACCCTGCGGTGGCCCTCCGTGGACAGGTGGAGGCGGTCTTCGCTCCACGCCCTCCGGTCGTGCAGGACGGTCATCGACCACAGGTCCACCACTCGGCAGTGGTAGCGCTCGGCCACCGACCACAGGTGGCTGTTGTAGATCGCGATCTTCCCGCGCAGCGAGCGCAGGAACGGCGTGTGCTTCGGGTCGAAGCCCGTGAAGATCAGGACTTCCGCGCCGGCCGCCCGCAGGTCCGCCACCGCGATCTCGTAGACCTCCGCCAGCGCGTCCGGGTCGGACCCCGGGACCAGGATGTCGTTGCCGCCGCCGCAGAACGTCGCGAGCTTCGGCTTCAACGACACCGCCAGCGGGATCTGCTCGTCCACGATCTCCTGCAGCATCTTGCCGCGCACCGCGAAGTTCGCGTACCGCAGGCCCGGCCGTTGCAGCGACAGCAGACCCGCCAGGCGGTCCGCCCACCCCGTGTACGTGCCGTTCGGACCCGGGTCGTCCATGCCCTCCGTGAAGCTGTCCCCCAACGCGACGAAGCTGTCCATCCCGTCCACTAGCGCCCCTCCCTCGGTGCTGCCGCGCGGGCACCCCCGTGATCCGCGCGCGCTGAACAGGATGCCTCCGCGCGTCCGACCTACGCCAGCGTCGGTTGGGCGGGTCGCGGTTCCCGGGTCACTCGATGGTGGGACTCGGTGTCTGCATTGGGCGGTTCGTCACGTCGGTGGGCCTACCCTGCCGTCCGTGCCGCGTCCGCCCCTCCCGGTCCTCTCGTTCGGCGCGCTGGCCGTGCTGGCCGGCGTCGTGACCGCTGTCGCCCTCACCCGGGCCGAGCCCGAACCGCCGCGCGAGCAGCGCGTCGGCACCTCTCCCGCGCCAACGCAGCGGGCCGGCGGGGACGGGCCGCCGATGGACTTCGAAGGGGTCGAGGTGTCGGTCACCACCACCGCGCGCCGGTGGGCGACCACCACGACGACTACGGTCGGAACACAGCCGACTGCAACGGAGATCACGTCCACGTCGGTGGCCGCGCCGACGCCGTCCGTGACCGTTCCCGAACTGACGGTCAGCGTGCCGGTGAGCACGTCGTCGTTCGAGATCCCCACGACGGTGTCGGGCGCATGACACCGCCGTGGGGGCCCGCCGCCAGGAGGAGCCGCCGCCGAGCAACCCCCTGGCAGCGGGGGTGGGTCCGGTGCGCGGGGGAGGGCCGCCGCCTGACACCTCCCGCGCGCACCGGGGTCTGCTAGCCCGTCACCTCCACGGGCACCTGCGACTCGTACGCCGTGCGCAGCCGCAGTTCCGCGCCCGGCGGGGCGCCCAGCGCGTCCAGGCCGAGCAGGGCCGCGCCGACCACCGGGGGCACGTCCACCACCCGCACCCCGGCCAGGGGGGCCACGGCGCGCAGCCGGTCGCGGACCGCGTCCACGACCACGCCGTTCGTGCCGGTCAGCACGCCGCCGCCGAGCACCACGTCCACCGGCTCGTCCAGCAGCTCAAGCCGGCGCAGCGACACCGACGCCAGCAGCGCGACCTCCTCGACCAGCCGGTCCACGACCGCGCGGGCCACCGCGTCGCCCGCCGCCGCGACCTCGAACAGCAGCGGGCACAGGGCGTGCGGGTCGAACTCGACCTCCGCGAAGTGCAGTCGCGCGACCGCCTCCGCCACCGTCCGCGTCCCGTAGTGGGCGATCACGGCGGGCAGCAGCGCGGTCGGCTCGCCGCGCCCGTCCTCCGCCCGCACGGCCAGCCACAGCGCCTCGCCGCCGATGTGCCCGCCGCCGCCCCAGTCCCCGGAGATCCGGCCCAGCGCGGGGAACCGGTGGGTCCGGCCGTCCCGCGCCACGGCGACGCAGTTGATCCCCGCCCCGCACACCACGGCCACGCCGATGCCGTCGGACGTGCCCGCCCGCAGCAGCGCGAACGTGTCGTTGCCGACGACGGTCGTGTCCGACCACCCGAGCCCCTCGATGGCGGCCCGCAGGTCCTCCTCCTCCCGGGGCAGGTCGGCGCCCGCCAGGTACGCGGCGGTGTGCGTGGCGACCCGCTCGGTCGGGGGCAGCCCGGCGCGCCGGGCCGCCTCGGCGACCAGCTCCCCGAACACCTCCAGGCTGCGCGGCAGGCCGACGTTCTGCGGCGAGGCCCCCGGCCCGCGCACCTGCGCGAGGACCCGCCCCTCCACGTCGACCAGCGCCACGGCGGTCTTGCTGTTGCCGCCGTCGATGGCGAGCACCCG
Organism: Saccharothrix mutabilis subsp. mutabilis; assembly: GCF_039521145.1. Classification (NCBI taxonomy): domain Bacteria; kingdom Bacillati; phylum Actinomycetota; class Actinomycetes; order Pseudonocardiales; family Pseudonocardiaceae; genus Saccharothrix; species Saccharothrix mutabilis. Next base: position 814,216 of record NZ_BAAABU010000002.1, on the reverse strand, counting down.
GTCGACCATCAAGCCCCCTTCGCCCACGGCAGGAAGTCGCTGTTGCGCGCCACCAGCTCGTCGGCCAACCGGTCCGCGACCGCGTGCTGGCCGACCAGCGGGTGCGCGAGCAGCGCGTCGGCCACCCGGTCCCGCCCGCCGTGCACCGCGGCCTCCAGCGCCAACTGCTCGTACGCGGTGACGTGCGCGACCAGGCCGGCGATCGCGGGTTCGACCGGGTCCACCGGCAGCGGCGTCGCGCCGTCGGCGGTCACGGTCGCCGGCACCTCGACCACGGCGTCGTCGGGCAGGAACGGCAGCGTGCCGTCGTTGCGCACGTTCACGATGTGCCGCTCGGCGCTCGTCCCGTCGGTCAGCGCGTGCACCAGCTGCACCGCGGCCTCGGAGTAGTACGCGCCACCGCGCTGGGACAGCTGCACGGGCTTGGTGACGACGTTGACATCGCCGTAGATGCCGAGCAGTTCCTTTTCCACGCCCGCAACGACTTCAGCGCGGGGTGGGTCGGTCTTCTGCTTCCTGACAACGTCGTCGTGCTCGTAGAAGTACTTCAGGTAGTACGACGGGACGACGCCCATGCGGCGCATGAGCGACGCGGGGAGCCCGATGTGCGAGGCGAGCGCTTCCCCGTGGTGCTCCAGCAGTTCGGGCAGGCGGTTGACGCCGTCCACCAGGACTTCGCGTGCCCAGGTCAGGTGGTTCAGGCCGACGTGGCCGAGCGTCACCGCCTCGGGGTGGACGCCCAGCAGGGCCGACGTCCAGCGTTGGAACGTGATCGCGACGTTGCACAGGCCCACCGCGCGGTGCCCGGCCCGCAACAACGCCCTGGTCACGATCCCGACCGGGTTGGTGAAGTTGACGATCCACGTGTCCTCACCGGCCAGCGCCCGCACCCGCTCGGCGATGTCCAGCACCACCGGCACGGTCCGCAGCGCCTTGGCCAGCCCGCCCGCGCCGGTCGTCTCCTGCCCCACGCAGTCGCACACCAGCGGGAACGTCTCGTCCTGCGCCCGCGCCGCCTGCCCGCCGACGCGCAGTTGCAGCAGCACCGCCGACGCGCCCTCGACCCCACGGTCCAGGTCGGTCGTGGTGGTGACCCGCGCCGGGTGCCCGGCGTGCGCGAGCAGCCGCCGCGAGAACGCGCCGACGACGGCCAACCGCTCGGCGTCCGGGTCCACGAGCGCGATCTCGTCCACGGCCAGGCTGGTCCGGCGTCCCGCGATGCCGTCGACCAGTTCCGGCGTGTACGTCGACCCGCCGCCCACAACGGTGAGCTTCATCCTTTGACTCCAGTGAATGTGATGCCCTTGACGAACGAGCGCTGGGCGAAGGCGAACAGCACCACCGCGGGGACCATGATCAGCAGCGTCACGGCCATCGCCAGGTTCCACTGCACGTGGTGCAGGCCCTTGAACGACGACAGCGCCAGCGACAGGGTCCACTCGTCCGGCCGCTCGCCGGTGTAGAGCAGCGGGCCGAAGTAGTCGTTCCAGGTGAACAGGAAGCAGAACAGGGCGGTGGCGGCGATGCCCGGCCGCGCCATCGGCACGACGACCCGCAGCAGCGCCTGGAACTCCGTGCACCCGTCCACCCGCGCCGCGTCCACATAGGACTGCGGGATGGTCAGGATGAACTGGCGCAGCAGGAAGATGCTGAACGCGTCGAACAGGAAGTACGGCACGATCAGCGGCCACAGCGTGCCGGTCAGGCCCAGGCTCGACCACGTGTCGTACAGCGGCACGGCGACCACCTGCGGCGGGAGCATCATCGCGCCCACCACCAGCAGGAACACCGCGTTGCGGCCCCGCCAGCGCAGCTTGGCCAGCGCGTACGCGGCCGGGATCGACGACAGCAGCATCCCCGCGGTCGCGAGCAGCGAGTACAGCAGGCTGTTGCCCAGGTACTCCAGCAGCGGGGCCTTGTCGAAGACCTCCACGAAGTTGCCCCAGTGCCACTCGCGCGGCCACAGGTCCTTGGTGAACGCCTGGTTGTCCGACATCACGGCGGTGAGGAAGACGAACACGATGGGCAGCGCGAACATCAGGCCCAGCGCCAGGCCGAGGCTGTGCACCGCGACCCAGTCCAGCGCGCCCCTCCAGTTCGCCGGCCGCCGCGGCGGGGCGTCGAGCACGGCGGTCATGCGCCTCCCCCTCCCTCTTCTTGGTGGGTGGCCTTGCGCATGCGCTGCACCAGCACCGCCGTCGCCGCGAACGACACGACGAACAGCACGGTCGCCATCGCCGCCGCGTAACCCATGTCGAAGTACCGGAAGCCCTGCGTGTAGAGCCACACCGGGAACGTCAGCGTCGAGTTCTCCGGGAAGCCCAGGATCTTCGTGTTGCCGGTGACGTCGGCCGACCCGCTGGCCGCCGACCCCGCCACCACCGCCTGCGTGAACAGCTGCAACGCCAGGATGATCGAGTTCACGACACCGAACATCAGCACCGGCGAGATGGACGGCAGCGTGATGTGCCGCCACCGCCGCAACGGCCCCGCGCCGTCCAGCTCGGCCGCCTCGTACTGCTCCTGCGGCACGTCCAGGATCGCGGCCAGGATGATGATCATCAGGTCGCCGGACACCCACAGCATCACGGCCGTGATGCCCGGCTTGGCCCACGCCGGGTCGGCGAACCACAGCGGCCCCTCGACGCCGAACCAGGCCAGCAACGTGTCCAGCGGGCCGTCGTTGGGCCGCATGACCAGGAAGAACACCAGGGTCGCGGCGACCGGCGGCGCGAGCGAGGGCAGGTAGCACAGCGTCCGCACCAGGCCCACGCCCGACTTCAGCCGGGCGATCACCGACGCGACCCCGAGCGCGAACACCACCCGCGCGACGGTCAGCACCACGACGAACCACATCGTGTTGTAGACCGCGGTCCGGAACAGCTTGTCCCCGAACATGTACGAGTAGTTGTCCAGCCCGGTCCACTCGGGCGGGTTGATCAGGTCGTACTTGGTGAAGGAGAAGCCGACCGTCGCGACCAGCGGGTAGCCGAAGAACAGCAGGAAACCCAGGATCGCGGGGGCCAGGAAGGCCAGGACGGTCCACCGTTGGCGCGCGCGGGCCCGGGACCGCCCCTTCGCGGGGGCGGTCCGGACCTCCTCCACGCGTTCGAGCGTGGCGGTCATGGCTACTTGCCGCTCTTGGCGATCTGGTCGTCGATCTGCTTGTCGACTTCCTTCAACCCCGCCATCAGGTCCGGCACCTTGCCCGCCTGCCACGAGGTGGCGAAGTCGCCGATGGCCTTGATGTGCGCGTCACCGATCGGCGTCACCGGGTTGCCCTGGAGCTTGCCGCTGGTGGCCAGGTCGATGAACGTCTTGAAGTTCTCGTCCACCTCCAGCCGCGGGTCGGTCAGCGCGGCCTTGGTGCTCGGGATGTTCTTGATCCCGTTGGCCAGGTTGACGATCGTCTCGGTGTCGAACGACATGTGCTTGATCAGCTCCCACGCGGCGCCTGGGTTCTTCGCGCCCTTGGGGATGCCCATGATGGTGCCCGCGGTGAAGCCCGCGCCGTACAGCTCGGGCTTGATCGTCGGGAACGGCGCGGTGCCGAACCTGACCTGCGGCGCCTGGTCCTTCAGGAACGCCGTGCGGTACTCGCCGTCGATCATCATGGCGATCTTCTGCTGGTGGAACGCGTGGTCCGCGGAGAACTCCTGCCCCAGGCCCGCGCGGAACCGCTCCAGGTTCTCGTAGCCGTAGAAGTCGACCAGTTCCTTCTGGAACTTCAGCATCTCCGCCCACTCGGGCGTGGCCAGCGCGGACTTGCCGTCCGGACCGGCCCACTTCGCGCCGAAGTTCGGCGCCCAGATCGGCGGGCGGTTGTTGTAGAACATCATCGTGGGCAGGAAGCCCGCGACCTCGATCGAGCCGTCCGGGGCCTTCTTGGTGGCGCGCTTGGCGAAGTCGAGCAGCTCGGCCGTGGTCTTGGGCGGCGTGGTGATGCCGGCCGCGGCGAGCATGTCCTTGTTGTAGTACAGGCCGTAGACGTCGGAGAGCATCGGCATCGCGCACCGGTTGCCCTTGTACTCGGTGTAGGACCGCACGGCGTCGGGGATCTGCGAGAGGTCCACCTTGTCGCGCTCGACGTAGGGCTTGAGCTCCTGGAACGAGCCGGACGAGCAGAACTGCCCGATGTTGTCGGTGGTGAACGACAGCGCGACGTCCGGCGGGTTGCCGCTGCGGATGCCCGCGGTGATCTTGTCGTCGTCCTGGCTGCCCTCGTGCTTGATCTCGGCGTTGGGGTAGACCTTCTTGAAGCTCTCCAACGCCTTGGTGACCTCGTCCTGCTCGCGTCCGGAGTAGTTGCTCCAGACGGTCAGGGTGAACTTGTCGTCCTTGCCGGGCGCGGCGGCGAGGCCACCCGCCTGGTCGGACTTGCCGGCGCCGGCGGCGCAGGCGGTCAGGGACACCGCGGCGGCCACGCAAAGCAACGCTGCGCGGGGGACCTTGCGCATGTGCTCTCCTTCTTCAACGTGCGGTCGGGGACGTTGTGCGGCCCGCCTGCTACCGGCGCGGGCCGCGGAAGGGTTCGGTCGTGGCGGCGGGTAGGCCGAACACCTGTTCCCTGACGACCGACAGCGCGGAATGCAGTGCGCCGGAACGCACCGGTTTCCCGGTCACCAGGGCGAGTTGGACGGGGGTGCGGGGCACCACCAGGGTGCGCAGCTCGGCGGCGACGAGGTCGGCGAGCGTCGTGCCGCCCGCGTGCGCGATGTCGCCGGAGAGCAGCACCAGTTCGGGGTCGAGCACGGCGATCACGTTGGCCACGCCGGTCGCGATGCGGCGGGCGAGGTCCACCAGGAACTCGCGGCCGGCCGTGCCCTCGCTCAGGGCCTTGCGGACGGCGGCGTGCCCGGTGCGCGCGGACACGCCGTGCGCGCGGGCGAGCTTGACGATGGCGGCGCTGTCGAGCAGGTCGCCGTAGCGGCTGCCGGTGCGGTCCGTGCCGGTCTCGGCGGTGGCGTGGTCGGGGACCTGCATGGCGTCGATCTCGCCCGCGCCGCCGGTGGCGCCGCGCAGCAGCACGCCGTTGACCACGACCGCCGCGCCGACCGCGTCGGCGGGCCAGAGCAGGATGAAGTTCCTGATGTCGGTGGCGCGGCCGGCGATCATCTCCTCCAGCGCCACCAGGTTGACGTCGTTCTCGACGGTGACGTTGGTGCCGAGGAGCTCCCGGAGCGCGCCCGGGATGTCGAAGCCCTCCCACCCGGGCATGTGCGGCGCGTAGTTCAGCCGACCGGTGGTCGGGTCGACCGCACCGGGTGACCCGACGACGACGTGGTGGAGGCTCTCCGGGGAGAGCCCGGCCTGGTTCGCGGCCTTGGTCACCGCGCCGTGGAACGCCTCCAGCACGTCCGTGCGGGGCATGGGCGCGGAGTGCTCGGTGAGCAGCGTGCCGGAGATGTCGGCGATGGCCACGTCCACGGTGTCCGGGGTGAGGTCGATGGCGGCGACGTGGGCCAGCGCGCCGTTGACCGTCCAGAGCTGGGCGCGGGGTCCGCGACCGCCGCCGCGCAGGCCGTTGCGCAGGACCGTGCCCTCGGTCTCCAGGCGGGTCAGCAGCTGGGCGGTGGCGGGCTTGGAGAGCCCGATGATGCCCTCCAGCTCCGAGCGCGTGAGGGGCCCGTTGCGCAGCAAGGCCTCGATCGCGGCGCGGTCGTTGATCTCGCGCAGCAGTCGTGGGCTACCGGCTCGCATCGGCTCTCCTGTCTGTTAACTTTCCAGACGATTTCGGGCCACGGTAGTGACGCGCGTCATGCGGGGTCAATGCTCCGATGCGGGTCCGTTACCTGGGTAAGGCTGCCCTAAGGCACCCTGGAGGCATGACCGACACCCGTCAGGAGACCCTGGGCCAGTTGCTGGGCGGCCGGGGCGGCGCCGTGGACGCGTCCCTGCCGCCGTTGGCGTTCGCCCTGGGGTGGGTGCTGGCGGGGCGGTCCGTCGAGGTCGGGGCGCTGGCGGCCGTGCTGTGCGGGGTGCTCATCGCGGTGGTCCGCGTGGTGCGCGGCGACCGGCCGCGGGCGGTGGTGGTGTCGGTGGCGCTCGTGGTGCTGGCGGCGTACATCGCCTTGCGGACGGGTCGAGCGGAGGACTTCTTCCTGCTCCAGATCTTCTTGAACGCGGCCAGCGCGCTGGTGTGGGCGGCGAGCATCGTGGTGCGGTGGCCGTTGCTGGGGGTCGTGGTCGGGCTGGTGACGGGGCAGAAGTTCCGGTGGCGGCGGGACCCGGACCTGATGCGGGCGTACCGGGTGGCGTCGTGGCCGTGGGTGGGTCAGTACGTGCTGCGGGTGGTCGTGTTCGGGGCGTTGTGGCTGGCAGGTCAGGTCGTCGTGCTGGGGTTCATGCGGGCGGCGCTGACGTGGCCGTTGCAGGCGGTGTGCATCGCGGTGAGCTGGTGGCTCCTGCGCCGCTCCCTGCCGAAGGACCACCCGGGGCTGCGCCACCCGCGGGTTCCCGGGGAAGTCGCCTGAGCGGCGCCGGCCTCCGGCCGGCAAGCTTCGGCCTCGCCGACGCACACCCAGGAGGAGTGGGACGTGGACATGAAGCTCGTCGCTGTGGCCTGGGCTCGTGTGGTGACCGACTCCGGCGAACGCCACGAACTCGACGACGTGGCCGCCGAGTTCGGAGTGGACCTGGGCGAGGACGACGACGGCTGACGCGGACCGCCGGACCGTCAGCAGGGGCGCGGGGCGGTGGTGCCCAGGACTTCCACGGCCGCCAGCCAGGCCGCGCCGGCCGCGCCCTCCGTGGCGATGCGGACCGTGGCCCGGGTGCGCGCGGTCAGTTCGGCTCGGAGGCGGGTGCCCAGCGGGTGGGCGTGGACCAAGCTGCCCACCAGGACGATCGGCGTGTCCTCGCCCTCCTCGCGGCACGACATCGCCAGGTCCGCGAGGGAGTCCACCGCCGCCGTGATGATCCGGTTCGCCGAAGGCGACTCGAAGTGCGCCGTCACCAGCGGGGCGTAGTGGGACAGGTGGATGGGCGGGTTCTGGTTCGACGTGGTGATCAAGCGCCGCCACACGTCCCGTCTTGAGTCGGTCACGCGCAGGTCCGCCATGGTCAGCACGGCCTCGGCCAGCGGGTCCAGCGCAGCGTCGGACTCCAGGGCGCGCAGAGTCGCCCGGACCGCCTCCCGGCCCAGCCAGAACGCCGAACCCTCGTCGCCCAGCAGCCAGCCGTAGCCGCCGACGGTCCCGGCCAGGCGGTGGTCGGTGATGCGCGCCGCGATCGAACCCGTCCCGGCCACCAGGACCGTGCCGTTCGGCGCGGACGAACCGGTCGCGAAGGCCGCCTCGCAGTCGGTGATCACCCGCATCGGGCAGCGCAGCCCGGCACCGGTCCACGCCGCCTCGAACAGGGCCGTCACCGACGGGTCGCTGAGCACCTTGCTCGACCCCGCCATCCCGAGCACCCCGGACTGGACCTTCGCCGCGTCCAACCCGTCCAGGGCCGCGACCAGCGCCTGCGAGATGTGCGCCGCCGCCAGCTCCGGCGGGTGGGAGTTGGGGTTGGCGCCGCCCGCCACGCCCGCACCCAGGCGGGTGCCGTCCAGGTCCAGCACCAGCGCCCTCGTCGAGGTGCCGCCCGCGTCCAAGCCGACCACGAAGCCCATTCGCCCGAGTATGGTCGAACGCACCGACGGCCCGGCACCACCCAGACGGGTTGTGCCGGGCCGTCGCGCCAAGTGATCAGCCGCGCATCTTCACGACCTGAGCGCGCTCCTCGGTCGCGTTGTGGTGGTGCAGGAGCAAGAGGTTCTCGGCGCCGTCCGCCGCCAGGGCGTCAGCGTCGCGGTGGACCTCCAAGCGCGCACCGGAACGGGCCACGAACGACAGCGCCGGCGTCGTCCCCTGCCGCACGGACAGGCCCGGCTTGAGCGGGTCGAACGACATCGGCGTGCCGATGCGGTCCACGAAACCCTCCTCGCTGCCCGCCGCGGCGTACTGGCCGGTCGTGCCCGCCGTGTACGACAGCCGGAACGACGCCCCCGCCGGGTCGATGCCCAGCGCCTTCAACGCCACCGGCAGCACGACCACGTTGCTGTCCATGAGGTTCGTGTCCACCTCGCCGTGCAGCGCGTTGAGCGGCTGCTCGTCGACCACCTCCTCGTCGGACACCCGCACGGTCCGCGCCAGCCACACGTCCGCCGTCACGCTGCCGTTGGCGTCGGTCGGCTTCGCCGCGTGCACGCGGAAGTCGTGCGCCCCGTCGCCGGTGGTGTCGATCCGGATCTCGGGGGAGTTGTTGGCCCCCAACGTGACCCAGTTCTCCCACGTCACGACGCCGAACGCCAGCAACGCCCCCTCGGATCGGTCCACCGGCGCGGTGGAGGCCGCGCCGACGTAGCGCAGGTCGCCGCCCTTGGCCGACTCGTTGACGGCGCACTCCGTCTTCACCTCGTCGGTGCAGTCGGGCAGCCGCTCGGACGACCCCTGCAACTCGAACGCGCTGACCAGCGACCGGTACGCCTGGTCACCCTCGCCCTGCGCCAGCTCCCGCCCGCGCAGCCGCACCGACGCCACGTCGCCGCGGAACGTCACCGCGCCCGCCGAGATGTCCGCCGCCGGCTTGGGCGCGGCGTACACCGGCACCCGCAGCGTCGTCGCGCCGGAGGTCAGCACCAGCCGCCCGGACGCCTCGGCGAGGAACTGCCGGGCCACGCCGACCTGCTGCTTGGCCACCGTCGGGTCCGCGACCTTGCGCAGCTGCTCGGGCTCGACCCGCAGCGACACCCGCACGGCGGCCGTCTTGCCCGGGGCCACCGTCACCGAGCGCGGCCACACCTCGTACTCCGCGCCCGGGACGGCCGTGGCCTCCTGGTAGTCCGCGGTGACCGTGCGCTGGTCGGCGCCCTTGTTGACGATGTTCACCGTCTTGGTCCGCCACACCGACCGTGCCACCTCGACCGCGCCGAACGAGACACCCACCGAACCGGGGTCGTCGGCGACCATCGCGAGCAGGTCCGCGCCCACCGCCGCCGCCGCGTCGACCCGGCCCGCGCCGACCCGCATCGGGGCCTCGGTCAGGCCGGCGGTGTTGTCGTCACCGGACTTCACGTCGTTGCCGGCGGTGTTCATGACCGCGGCCTTGACCTCTTCGACGGTCCAGTCCGGGTGCGCCTCCCGCACCAGCGCGCCGATCCCGGCCACGTGCGGCGCGGCCATCGACGTGCCGCCCTTGCTCACCGCGCCGTTCCCGGTGCCGACGTTCGCGGACACGATCGTGTCGCCGGGCGCGGCCACGTCCGGCTTCGCGGCCACCGCGCCGCGCGACCCGCGCGAGGACGACGGCGTGATGGTGTCGGCGAGCTTCGGCGTCGTGGTCGGCACCGAGTTGCGCAGCGCGCCGCGCATCCGGACCTCCAGCGTGCCGGCGGTCAGCGCGGGCCGGACGGCCGCGGTCGCCGTGCCGGTGAGCTGGAACGCCGGGATGCCCGCGTTGCCCGCGATGGCGGCGAGGAAGTTGTCCCGCGTGGACGTGAGCAGCACGCCCTCCGCGCCGGCGTTCTGGGCGTTGTCGGTGCGCCCGGCCGAGCCGCAGCGGCGGGTGGTGTCGTTGTCGTCCCACTCCAGCCAGACGAACTTGCCCCCGAGGTCCTCGGCGATGGGGTCGCAGCCGTCCTCGTTGCCCTCGGCGGCGACCGCGACCACCGGACGGGCCAGGTCCAGGCCGGCGTAGCCGGTGTAGTTCTGGCTGTACTGGCCCGGCTGGTCGACCCCGCCCGCGGTCACGCCGTCCAGCAGCGCGAACGCGTCCCGCGTGTTGGCCACGGCCAGCGCCTCGGGCGTGTTGGCCGGCGAGCCGCCGACGTCGTAGAAGTCGCCGCCGTTGCCCGCCGACGCCACGACCAGCACGCCGTGCTCGACGAGCTTGCGCACGAACAGCGAGTCCGGGTCGTCCTGGCCGCCGAAGTCCGAGCCCAGGGACATGTTGACCACGTCGAGGTGGTCGCCGAAGTCGCCGTCGCCGTTGGGGTCAAGCGCCCAGTCCAGGGCCTGCGCGGTGAGGTTGGTGGACCCCTCGCAGCCGAACACCTTCAGCGCGTACAGCAACGCCTTGGGCGCGGTGCCGGGGCCGATCCGCATGGCGTTGAGCTGCTCGTCGGTCAACGTCCTGTAGTCGCCGGTGAACGTGGAGCCGTCGGCGTTCTCGCCGAACCCGGCGGCCGTGCCCGCGACGTGCGTGCCGTGGCTCTGGCAGTCCATCGGGTTCGGGTCGGGCCGGGGCGTGGACTTCTCCGGCACGGCCGCGTCGTAGTCGTCGCCCGCGAAGTCGTAGCCGCCGACGACCTTGGCGGTCGGCGTCCACGGCGCGGTCCGGTCGACGGCCTGGTACGCCTCGGGCGTGCCGGGGCCGCCGAAGTCGGCGTGGGTGTAGTCGATGCCGGTGTCGATGACGCCGACCCGCATGCCCTCGCCGTACCGGCCGGTCTGCCGCCACACCTGCGCGGCCTTCGTCAGCTGCACGGAACCGGCGTTCTGCACGACCTTGGGCACCGACAGGCGCAGCGACCGCACCTCGGGCAGCCCGGCCAGCTCGCGCACCTTCGCGGCGTCGGCGCTGACCACCACGCCGGCCACGGCGTTGGCGGTGCGGGCGACCTCGCGGGTGGCGGAGTCCTTGCCGCGCAACGCGTCCACGACGCGGGCGGCCTTGTCGTCGGTGCGCTGCCGGGACCGCTTGGCCGCGTCGGCGGCCCGCGCGTCCACGCCGCCGCGCCGCTTCTCGGCGCCGTAGGCCTCGGCGGCGGGCGTCTCGGCCAGCTCGACGAACGCCGTGACCGTGCCGGTCGCCTTCGCGAGGGCCGCGCCCACCCGCTCCGAGGACCCGGTCCGGTCGGCCTTCCCGGCCGAAGGCGACAGCGGTTCGGCGAGCGGCTCGTCGGCGTGGGCGACGCCCGCGGTGGCGAGCGAGGCGATCAGCGCGGCGGTCGAGGCCAACACCGCGAGGTGGTGTCTCATCGGAACCTTCCAGTCGAACACGGAATGCGCAGACATCGTTGCGCAGGGTTGCGAGCGGTGGAATCATCGGAGCAATCTGCGTCACGCCCTAGACGGCGGTGGTCCTGACGGGCTATACATCCGATGTATTTCGTGTCGCTGAGGAGGACCAGCCGTGCAGCTTCTGCGCCTCGGAGCGCCGGGCTCCGAACGCCCCGCCGTCCGGACCGACGACGGGACCACGTACGACCTGAGCCCGGTGACCGCCGACGTCGACGGGCCGTTCCTGGCCGCCGACGGCATCGCCCGCGCGCGGGCCGCGCTGGCCGCCGGGACGCTCCCCGTGCTCGACCCCGACGGCCTGCGCGTCGGACCGCCCGTCGCGGGCGTCGGCAAGATCGTCTGCATCGGCCTCAACTACCGCGACCACGCGGAGGAGACCGGCGCGGCGATCCCGGCCGAACCGGTGGTGTTCCTCAAGACCCCGGACACCATCGTGGGCCCGTACGACGAGGTCCTGGTGCCGCGCAACTCGGTCAAGACGGACTGGGAGGTCGAACTCGGCGTCGTCATCGGCCGCACCGCCCGGTACCTGGAGACCAACGAGGAGGCGTTGGACTGCGTGGCCGGGTACACCGTGTCGCACGACGTGTCCGAGCGGGAGTTCCAGATCGAGCGCGGCGGGCAGTGGGACAAGGGCAAGAACTGCGAGACGTTCAACCCCCTGGGCCCCTTCCTGGTCCCCGCCGCGGACGTCCCCGACCCGCAGGCGCTGGGCCTGCGGCTGTCGGTCAACGGCACCACGCGCCAGGACTCCTCCACCAAGCACATGATCTTCCCGGTGGCCGAGGTGATCCGCTACCTGAGCTGGTTCCTCGTCCTCCGACCCGGTGACCTGGTCAACACCGGCACGCCCGCGGGCGTCGCCCTCGGGCAGCCCGAGCCCAAGCCGTACCTGCGGGCGGGGGACGTGGTCGAGCTGTCCATCGACGGGCTGGGCACGCAGCGCCAGACGTTCGGGCAGGCGTGATGGCGCGCGTCGTCGCCCTGGACGTCCACGACATCCGGTTCCCCACCTCGCGGGAGCTGGACGGCTCGGACGCGATGAACCCCGACCCCGACTACTCCGCCGCATACGTCGTGCTGCGCACCGACGAGGGCCCGGACGGGTACGGCCTGGCGTTCACCATCGGGCGGGGCAACGACGTGCAGGCCGCGGCGATCCGGTCGCTGGCCCACCACCTGGTCGGCCGGGCCGTCCCCGAGACCGCGGCAGACCTCGGAGCGCTGTACTTCGAACTGGTCGGCGACTCGCAGCTGCGCTGGCTCGGCCCGGAGAAGGGCGTCGCGCACATGGCGTTGGGCGCGGTGGTCAACGCCGCGTGGGACCTCGCGGCGCGGCGCGCGGGCGTGCCGCTGTGGCGGTTCCTGTCGGCGTTGACCCCGGAGGAGGTCGTCGGCCTGGTCGACTTCCGGTACCTGTCCGACGCGCTCACCCCGGCGGAGGCGCTGGAGATCCTGCGCGCGGCCGAACCGGGCCGGGCCGGGCGGGCGGCGTTCGTCCAGGACGCCGGCTACCCCGCCTACACGACCTCGCCGGGCTGGCTCGGCTACTCCGACGACAAGCTCGCCGCGCTGTCCCGCCAGGCCGTCGCCGACGGGTTCGACATGATCAAGCTCAAGGTCGGCGGCGACCTCGACGACGACGTGCGGCGGATGAAGCTGGCCCGCGAGGTGGTCGGGCCGCGGGTGCGCATCGCCGTGGACGCCAACCAGCGCTGGGACGTCGGCACCGCCGTGCGGTGGATGCGCGAGCTGGCCCCCTTCGACCCGTACTGGATCGAGGAGCCGACCTCGCCGGACGACGTGCTGGCGCACCGGGCCATCGCCGCCGCGCTGGGGCCGATCAAGGTGGCGACCGGCGAGCACGTGCCGAACCGGGTGATCTTCAAGCAGCTGCTCCAGGCCCGCGCGGTGGACGTGGTGCAGCTCGACGCGTGCCGGGTCGGCGGGGTCAACGAGAACGTCGCGATCCTTTTGCTGGCGCACAAGTTCGGCGTGCCGGTGTGCCCGCACGCGGGCGGGGTCGGGCTGTGCGAGCTGGTCCGGCACCTGTCCCTGTTCGACTACGTGGCGGTGTCCGGGTCGCTGGAGGACCGGGTCGTGGAGTGGGTGGACCACCTGCACGAGCACTTCACCGACCCCGCCGTGGTGCGCCGCGGCCGGTACCTCGCGCCCACCGAGCCCGGGTTCTCCGCGCGGCTCAAGGACGACACCCTGGCCGCCTACCGCTACCCCGACGGTCCGGTGTGGACGGCGGCGTCGTGAACGACTTCGCCGGACTGGTCGCGATCGTCACCGGCGGCGCGTCGGGCATCGGCCTGGCCACCGCCGAGCTGCTGTCCGCCCGGGGCGCGGAGGTCGCGTGCCTGGACCTCAACCCGCGGGTGGCCGCGCCGCTGGTGGGCCTGCGGGCCGACGTGTCCGACGACGACAGCGTGCGCGCGGCCGTCGCGGCGGTGGTCGACCGGTTCGGCCGGCTGGACGTCGTGGTCAACAACGCGGGGATCGGCGCGCAGGGGGACGTCGCCGCCAACCCCGACGACGAGTGGCGGCGGGTGTGGGAGGTCAACGTGGGCGGGATCGTGCGGGTCACCCGCGCCGCCCTGCCGCACCTGCGCCGCTCGCCCGCGGCGGCGGTGGTCAACACCGGCTCGATCGCCGCGTGGGCGGGCCTGCCGCAGCGGGCGCTGTACTCGGCCACCAAGGGCGCGGTGCACGCGCTGACCCTGGCGATGGCCGCGGACCACGTGCGGGAGGGCGTCCGCGTCAACGCGGTGGCCCCCGGCACGGCGGACACCCCCTGGGTGGGCCGCCTGCTCGACTCGGCGCCCGACCCCGACGCCGAGCGGGCCGCGCTGGAGGCCAGGCAGCCGCACGGGCGCCTGGTCTCGGCCGACGAGGTCGCCGGCGCGATCGCCTACCTGGCGAGCCCGCTGTCCGGTTCGACCGCCGGCACCGTCCTCGCCGTCGACGGTGGCATGCACGGGCTGCGGTTGCGCCCGAAACCCCAGGTGAACCACCCCCCGGGATCGAGGGAACGATGAAGCGTCGCAGCATCCTCGTCGCAGCGGTATGCCTCGCGCTCACCACCGCGGCCTGCGGCACCGCGGCCACCACCGGCGGCGCCTCCGGCGTCGGGCCGATCGGCGTGGACCACCCGCGGGCCGACTCCGACTTCTGGAACTCCTACATCAAGTACACGCCGGAGAAGGCGAAGGCGCTGGGCATCGACCTGATGGCCCCGACCAACTCCCAGAACAAGGTGGAGAACCTGGTCGCCAACGCGCAGTCGTTGCAGAGCCAGGGCGCCAAGGCGATCGTGATGGCGCCGCAGGACACCGGCGCCGTCGCCTCCACCCTGGACCGGCTGGAGAAGGCCGGGATCCCGGTCGTCACCGTGGACACCCGTCCGGACCGGGGCAAGGCGTACATGGTCGTGCGGGCGGACAACAAGGCCTACGGCGAGAAGGCGTGCCGGTTCCTCGGCGAGAAGCTGGGCGGCAAGGGCAAGGTCGTCGAGTTCCAGGGCTCGCTGTCCTCGGTCAACGGCCGCGACCGGTCCGAGGCGTTCGCGCAGTGCATGAAGGCGAACTTCCCCGGCATCACGGTGTTCGAGGAGCCGACGGACTGGGAGGGCGCAAAGGCGTCCGCGGCCCTCCAGACCCGCCTGAACCAGCACCCGGACGTCAACGGCATCTACATGCAGGCCGGCGGCGTGTTCCTCGCGCCGACGCTGCAAGTGCTGCGGCAGAAGGACATGCTCGTCCCGCCGACCGACCCGAAGCACGTGTTCATCGTGTCCAACGACGGCATCCCGCAGGAGCTGGAGGCCATCCGCAAGGGCGAGATCGACGCGACCGTGTCGCAGCCGGCGGACCTGTACGCGGAGTGGGCGCTGTTCTACGCCAAGGCCGCGATCGAGGGCAGGACGTTCAAGCCGGGCAGGACCGACCACGGCAGCGAGATCGTGGACGTCGGTGGCGGCCTGCTCGAAGACCAGCTGCCGGCGCCGCTGATCACCAGGGACAACGTGGACGACAAGGCCTTCTGGGGCAACCAGATCGGCAAGTGAACGCCGTCGAGGCGACCGGGGTGACCGTGCGGTTCGGCCGCACGGTGGCCCTGGACGACGTGCGCATCTCCGTCGCGGAGGGCGACACGCACGCCCTGGTCGGCCGCAACGGCGCGGGCAAGTCCACGCTGGTGTCGGTGCTGACCGGGATGCGCGCCCCGGACGCCGGGTCGGTGCGGTTCTCCGGCGTGGCCGCGCCGGGCGTCGCCGACCGCGCGGCGTGGCGGGAGAAGGTGGCGTGCGTCTACCAGAAGTCCACCGCCGTGCCCGAGCTGTCCGTGGCCGAGAACCTGTTCCTCAACCGGCAGGGCCCGCTGGTCCGGTGGAAGGCGCTGCGCCGCCGGGCCGCCGACCTGCTGGAGCAGTACGGGGTGGCGGTGCACCCGGACGCCCGGGTCGCCGACCTGACCGTGGAGCAGCGGCAACTGGTGGAGATCGCGCGGGCGCTGTCCACCGGCGCGCGGCTCATCATCCTCGACGAGCCGACCGCGCAGCTGGACGGACCGGCGATCGAGCGGCTGTTCGACCGGATGCGGGCGCTGCGCGCGGCCGGCGTGTCGTTCCTGTTCATCTCCCACCACCTCCAGGAGGTCTACGAGGTGTGCCGGACGGTCACGGTGTACCGCGACGCCCGGCACGTCCTCACCGCGCCGGTGGCCGGGCTGGCCAGGGCGGAGCTGATCGAGGCCATGACCGGCGAGGCGGGCGGGCTCGACGTCCCCGACGGGGCGGACCGGACCCGGTCGGCGCAACCGGTGCTGGAACTGGCGGGGCTGTCCGGGGACGCCTTCACCGACGTCTCGCTGACCGTGGCGGCGGGCGAGGTCGTCGGGCTGGCGGGCAGCGCGTCCAGCGGCAAGCACGAGCTGGCCGAGACCGTGTACGGGCTGCGCTCGCCCTCGGCCGGTTCGGTGTCGGTCGGGGGCGCACGGGTCCGCGGCGGTGACGTGCCGGCGGCGCTGCGCGCGGGCATCGGCTGCGTGCCCCGCGACCGCCACCACCAGGGCCTGGTGGCGGACCTGAGCATCGCGGAGAACGCGTCGATGACCGTGCTGTCGTCGTTCGTGCGGCGTTCGGCGCTGCGCGCGGCGGGCCGCGCGGCGATCGCCGACTACGACATCAAGGCGGCCGGGCCGGACCAGCCGGTGTCCGACCTGTCCGGCGGCAACCAGCAGAAGGTCGTCGTGGCGCGGGCGCTGGCCGCCGACCCGGCGGTGCTGGTGCTGATCAACCCGACCGCGGGCGTGGACGTGAAGTCCAAGGAGGCCCTGCTGGGCGTGGTGGACGCGCAGGCCCGCGCGGGCCGGGCGGCGGTGGTGGTCTCCGACGAGCTGGACGACCTGCGCGTGTGCGACCGGGTCCTGGTGCTGTTCCACGGCCGCGTGGTGGCGGAGTTCGACCGGAGCTGGCGCGACGGCGAGTTGATCGCGGCGATCGAAGGGATGTCATGACGGGAACACCCACCCGGCCGCCGAGCGCCGCGGCCGACCCGCCGAAGTTCCGCCTGGGCCGCTACCAGGACCTGGCGCTGGTGCCCGCGATCGTCGTCCTGCTCGTGGTCGGGGCGCTGGTCAGCCCGGTCTTCCCGACCACCGGCAACCTGGTGGCGGTGCTCCAGCAGCAGAGCGAACTGTCCTTGCTGGTGCTCGGGCAGGCGTTGATCCTCATCGCGGGCAAGATGGACCTGTCCCTGGAGTCCACCATCGGCATCGCGCCGGCGCTGGCGATCGCCCTGGTCATCCCGGCGGCGTCCAACGGCCTGGGCGTCGAGCTGCCCGCGTGGACGGCGATCCCGGTGTGCTTGCTGGTGGGGGCGGCGATCGGCGGGTTGAACGGGTTCCTGGTCCTCAAGCTCGGGCTGTCCGGGTTCATGGTCACGCTCGGGATGCTGACCATGCTGCGCGGGTTGCAGGAGGCGCTGACCAAGGGGCAGACGCTGTTCGACGTGCCGGAGTCGTTCCTGTACCTGGGCGCGACGACGTGGCTCGGGCTGCCGGCGGCGGTGTGGGTGTGCGTCCTGCTGTTCGCCGCTGGGGTCTTCGCGCTGACCTACCTGCGGCAGGGGCGGTCGCTGTACGCGGTGGGCGGCAACAAGGAGGCCGCGCGGGCGGCGGGCATCCGGGTGGACCGGGTGGTGTGGGCCGTGCTGGTCATCGGCGGTTTGCTGGCGGCGGTGGCGGGCATCCTGATGACCGGGAGGCTGGGCACGGTGGCGGTGACGCAGGGGTCGGGCATGATCTTCAAGGTGTTCGCGGCGGCCGTGATCGGCGGGATTTCCCTTCAGGGCGGCCGGGGCACGCTGTTCGGCGCGTTGTCCGGCGTGCTGATGCTCGGGTTGGTGGAGAACATCCTGCGGCTGCTCAGCGTCAGCGGGTTCTACATCAACGCCTCCTACGGCGCGGTGATCATCCTCGCGCTGGTCGTGACCCGGTTCGCCACCGGCAAGGTGCAGGAGTGACGGAGCTGCCGTGATCTCGTTTTCCCGCTTTGGATTCGGCGCCGCGCCGATCGGCAACCTGTACTCGGAGGTGACCCCGGAGGACGCCCTCGCGGCCGTGGACGCGGCCTGGGACGTCGGGATCCGCTTCTTCGACACCGCGCCGCACTACGGGCTGGGCCTGTCGGAACGGCGGCTGGGCGCGGCGCTGGCCGTGCGGCCCCGGGACGAGTACGTCGTGTCCACCAAGGTCGGGCGGCTGCTGGAGCCCGTCGAGGGCGGCGGGGACGACCTGGCCAACGGGTTCGCCGTGCCCGCGACGCACCGCCGGGTGTGGGACTTCAGCGCCGACGGCGTGCGGCGCTCGCTGGAGTCCTCTGTGGACCGGATGGGGTTGGAACGGGTCGACGTCGTGCTGCTGCACGACGTGGACCTGCGGCCCGAGTTCACCGAGCAGGCGGCGCGGGAGGCGTTCCCGGCGCTGGCGGCGCTGCGCGACCAGGGCGTCGTGCGCGCGGTCGGCGTCGGGTTGAACCACTGGGGGACGGCCGAGTGGTTCGTCCGGGAGACCGGGGTGGACGTGGTGCTGCTGGCCGGGCGGTACACGCTGCTGGACCAGTCCTCGGCCGGCTTCCTCGACCTGTGCGCGGAGCGCGGCGTCGCGGTGGTCGCGGCGGGCGTGTTCAACTCCGGGGTGCTGGCCCGGCCGGAGGTCCCCGACGACGCGACCTACGACTACGCGACCGCGCCGGACGAGCTGGTCCGGCGGGCCCGGCGGATCGCCGGGGTGTGCGCGCGGCACGGCGTGACCCTGCCGCGGGCGGCGCTGGCGTTCCCGTTCCGGCACCCGGCGGTGGTGTCGGTGCTGGTGGGGGCGCGGTCGGCGGAGGAGGTGCGGGCCAACGCGGCCCACGCGCCGGTCCCCGACGGCCTGTGGGACGACCTGCGCGCGGAGGGCCTGCTGTGATCGTGGACGCCCACCACCACGTGTGGGACCTGTCCGTGCGCGACCAGGACTGGATCACCGACCCGCCGATGGGCGCGCTCCGACGGTCGTTCGGGGTGGCGGACCTGGTGGCGGTCGCTCCCGGGGTGACGCGGACCGTGCTGGTGCAGACGGTGACCGTGGCGGACGAGACGCCCGAACTCCTGGCGCTGGCGGAGGAGCACGAGATCATCGGCGCGGTCGTCGGGTGGACCGACCTGACCTCCCCGGCCGTCGCGGACGAGCTGGACGCGCTGGCGGACGGGGTCGGCGGTCGATGGCTGCGCGGTGTCCGGCACCAGGTCCAGGACGAGCCGGACCCGGAGTGGCTGTGCCGGGCGGACGTGCGGCGCGGCCTGACCGAACTGGGCCGGCAGGGCCTGGTGTACGACCTGCTGATCCGGCCGCACCAGTTGCCGGCGGCCCGGCGGACGGCGGTGGCCCTGCCCGACGTGGGATTCGTGCTGGACCACTGCGCCAAGCCGCCGATCGCCGGCGGCGGGTCGTTCGGCGAGTGGGCGGAGGGCATCCGGTCGCTGGCCGCGCACGAGAACGTGACGTGCAAGGTGTCCGGGCTGGTCACCGAGGCGGACTGGCGGACGTGGACGGCGGCTGACCTGCGGCCGTGGTTCGAGGTGGTGCTGGACGCGTTCGGCCCGGAACGCCTGGTGTTCGGCTCCGACTGGCCGGTGTGCCTGCTCGCGGCGTCGTACGGCGAGGTCCTCGACGCGGCGCGGGAACTGGCGGCGGACCTGAGCCCGGCCGAACGCCACCACCTCTTCACCGCCACCGCCACCGCGGTCTACGGGTTGACCTAGGGGCATCCCCACCGCCGGACCGGGGGCTTCCCGGATGGATCATGGTCGGGCCCGGCGGCAGGCTTCCCCCATGCGAAAACTCCTGCTGATCCCCTTGGCGGCGCTGGCTTTCACCGCCGTGCCGGCCCAGGCGGCGACCGTGCCGCCGCCCGACCCCGACGCGCTCGCCGCCGCCGTGCGCCCCGGTCCGGACGCCTCCGGCGCGCTCGCCCGGGTGTCGGGCTCGGCCGGGTCGTGGCGGGGGAGCGGCGGGGTGGCGCGGATCGGCACGTCCGCGCCGGTCCACCCGGACGGCCGGTTCCGGGTCGGCAGCATCACCAAGCTGTTCACCGCGGCGGCGGCGCTCAAGCTGCAGGAGCGCGGGACGCTCGACCTGGACCAGACCGTGCAGCACTACCTGCCGGGCCTGCTGCCGGACACGTTCAAGCACCCGATCACCGTGCGGCAGCTGCTCAACCACACGCACGGCATCGCCGGGCACGGGCTGCCGCACAAGGACCCGGCGTGGTTCTTCGAGCACCGGTACGACACGTTCGACCCGGTGACGCTGGTGCGCATGGGCGCGGCGGAGGGGCCGCGGTTCGCGCCGGGCGAGCGCCAGGAGTACGGGAACATGGGTTACCTGGTGGCGGGTCTGGTGATCGAGGCGGCGACCGGCCGGCCCTACGGGGACGCGGTCCGCGAACTGGTCCTGCGGCCGTTGCGCCTGCACGACACGTACCTGCCCGGCGCCGACCCGAAGATCCGCGGCGTCCACGCGCGCGGCTACGAGGCGACGGCGGACGGGTACGTGGACGTCACCGAGGTGAACCCGACCCTCCAGTGGGCGGCGGCGGAGATCATCTCCAGCGCCCGCGACCTGGACCGCTTGCTCAACGCCCTCCTGCGCGGCCCCTTCCTGACCGACCGCGCCCGGGCGGAGCTGATGGCCGTGCCGACGGCGCAAGGCGCGACCCACGCGCTCGGCATCACCCGCCTCGACCTGGGCAACGGCCGCGTGGTCTGGGGCAAGTCCGGCGACCGTCCCGGCTACAACAACGGCGTGGCCGGGACCCTCGACGGTTCGCGCACCCTGGTCTACTCGGTCAACACCCTCCGCATGGGCGGCGACCGCTCCCCGACGGCCATGCGGATCATCGCCGCCGCGTTCGGCTGAGCGCGGGTCTCAGGCCAGGTCGGAGAGCCACTGCTCGACACCGGCCACGTGGACCGTGGACCACGAACGGGCCAGTTCGGTCTGGTGCGCCGCCAGGGCGTCGACGATGGCGCGGTGTTCCGCCACTGTGCGGTCCACCGCGCCGGCCTGCGTGATGCCCCGCCAGATGCGCACCCGCACCGTCGGCCCGGCCAGGGTGTCCAGCAGTTGGGCCAGGTAGGCGTTGCCCGAGCACTGGGCGATGGCCCGGTGGAACTCCAGGTCGTGCTCCACCAATTCCTCCACCGACCGCGCGTGCTCGGCGGCGTCGCACAGCGCGCGCAGGGAGGCGATCTCCTCCGGTCCGACCCGTTGGGCGGCCATCGCGGCGGCGGCCGGTTCGAGGATGCGCCGGACTTGCAGCACCTCCAGCACCGAGTCTTCGCCGCGGTGCAGGTCCAGGACGAACGAGAGCGCGCCCAGCAGGTCGTCCGCGCGCAGGCTGGAGACGTACGTCCCGTCGCCCTGCCGCACGTCCAAGACCCTGACCAGCGACAACGCCTTCACGGCCTCGCGCAGGGAGTTCCGGGACAGCCCCAGGCGCTCGGCCAGGTCCGCCTCGCGCGGCAGTCGGTCGCCCGGCTTGAGCTCACCGGAGGTGATCATTTCCTTCACGCGCAGGATCGCGTCGTCGGTGACCGCCACGCCGGAACCTCCGTAGACCTCGGATGTCTGGCCCCAAGTATGAGCCAACGGGTGACGGACCGGCTTGAGGACCCGCTTCACGAGACTTAGTGACTTTTAGGACGTATATTCGGTTATCTTCTAACCACACGTGACGTCGCCCACCGCTTCCGGCCATAATGGTCTGGACCATTTGAGGAGGGACCTTGGACACGGTTGTCGCAGCTCCGCGAGCACTGCTCGGTCGCACCATCACCGGTCCCGCCAGCGTGCGCATCAGGGCGGGACGGGTGGTCGAGGTCGTGACGGGGGAACCGCCCGCCGACGCCGAGGTGCTGGCCGACGGGCTGCTCACCCCCGGCCTGGTGGACGTGCAGGTCAACGGGGCGGTAGGCGTCGACTTCGCCGAGGTCGACGCCGAGGGCATGCGCCTCGTCGCCGGGGCCTTCCCGCGGACCGGGGTGACCCGCTTCGTGCCCACGCTGATCACGGCCCCGGTGCCGGAGGCGCTGCGCCAGGCGCGGGCCGTGCTGGCGGCGTCGGCCGCGCTGCCCCCGGGAGCCGGCGCGGTGCCGCTCGGCGTGCACCTGGAGGGGCCGTTCCTGTCACCCAAGCGCGCGGGCGTGCACGACCCGGCGCTCATGGTGGAGCCGGGACCGGGCGAGATCGACCTGCTGCTGGCCGAGGACCTGCGCGGACACCTGCGCATGGTGACCCTCGCGCCGGAGCAGCCCGGTGGCCTGGAGGCCGTGCGGCGGCTGTCCGAGGCGGGCGTCCTGGTCGCCGTCGGCCACAGCGACGCCACCGGCGAGCAGACCCGCGCGGCGGCCGCGGCGGGCGCCCGCATGGTGACGCACCTGTTCAACGCCCAACGCCCGCTGGGCCACCGCGAACCGGGCGTGCCGGGCGTGGCCCTGGTGGACGACCGCTTCACGCTGGGCCTGATCGCCGACCTGGCCCACGTGGGCCCGGACGTGTGCAGGCTGGTCTTCAACGCCGCCGGCCCGAGGGTCGCCCTGGTGACCGACGCGGTCGCGGCAGCCGGCATGCCCCCGGGCCGCTACCAGCTCGGCGGCGCGGACGTGGTCCTGACCGAAGACGGCGTGCCGCGCTCGCCGGAGGGCACGATCGCCGGCAGCGCGCTCACCCTGGACCGGGCCATCCGCAACATCGTGTCGGTGGGCGTGGACCTGGCGGACGCGCTGGCGTCGGCCACGATCGTCCCGGCGGACGTCATCGGCGAACCGACCCTGGGCCGCCTGGCGCCGGGAGCGGTGGCCGACCTGGTGTGGTGGGACGACGACCTCAAGCCGCGCAAGGTGTGGGTGAACGGCGAAGTCGTCTACGACGCGACGGCCGATGCCACCGTCCCCGTGGTCACCGAACTGGCCGCCGCCGGCCAGTAACCCGACAGTTCGAACCGGCCCGCACCCTCCGGGTAGGGGGTGCGGGCCACACTCTTACGCACCGAAGACCGCTCGCTTACGCGTCGGAGACCGCTCGCTTTCCCACCGAAGACCGCACTTTTACGCGCCGCAGGCGCGTCCCCTTTGGGCTATTCAGCCACAGGAAGGGCCTCGGTTCGTTCCCCGTACGGCCTGGGCGCAGCCCAACCACGCTTGGGGGTTCTTGGCAACCACGCTTCACCGGTTGCCAAGAACCCCCAAGCGTGGTTGCCTCCGGCAGGCCGTACGGGGAACGAACCGACGCCCTTCCACCCCCGGGGGCCTGCCGCGCGGCGAGCGCCGCTTTTCGCTCTTCGCTTTCGCTTTTGATCTTTCGAGCGCTCCGCGCGTCCTCATGAGAGCGCGAAGCGCGTTCGGCTTGAGAGCGTGAGAGTTCAGTTCAAAGCGTAAAAGAGCCTCGCCGGCGGGCAGGCCGCCGGGGAGGAAGAGCAAAAGAGGGGGCTTTTCCGTCCTCCCCGTATGGCCTGGCGGAGCCGACCACACTTTCCCGGGGTTGGTCGAAAAACTTTTGCTCGTTCCTCGCAAAACTTTTTGGCCCAACCCCGGGAAAGTGTGGTAGCCCTTCGGGCAGGCCATACGGGGAGGACGGAAAAGCCCAAAAGCAGGCGCGCTGCGCGCGCCCACAGAAGCGAGCGCGCTGCGCGCCCTCGGATCGGGGGCGGCGCAGCGCGTCTGTAGTCGCTCTCAGCGGGTGCGGGTGACCTTTTTCAGGCCGCGGGGGCTGTCCGGGTCGCCGCCGCGGGCCAGGGCCAGGCCGTGGGCCAGGCGCTGCACGGGCAGGATCTCCAGGATCGGCGCGACCTCCTCGGCCGTCTCCGGCACCGGGATGCGCAGCGCCGCCGGGACCTTGTCCGCCGCCGAACCCACGGCCACGACGTCCGCGCCGCGTCCGTGGACCACGTCCAGCACGTCGTGCAGCGCGTCCCCGCCACGGCCGGCGCTGGTGATCGCCAGCACGGCCGTCTCCGGGTCCACCGCCGCCACCGGGCCGTGCAGCAGGTCCGCGCCCGAGTACGCCCTGGCCGCCAGGTAGCTGGTCTCGGCCAGCTTCAGGGCGGCTTCCAGGGCGGACGGGAGGGAGTAGCCCCGGCCGGTGGTCAGCACGCGGTCCACGAAGCGGTAGCGCTGCACGGCCTCCGCGACCGCGTCCGCCGACAGCTCCAGGGCCGCCGCCGCCTGGTCGCCCAGCGCCGCCGCGTGCGTGCCGTTGCCGCCGCGGATGGCGTCCACCAGCAGGTACAGCGCGAGCAGGGTCGCCGAGTACGTCTTGGTCGCCGCCACGGCCTGCTCCACGCCCGCGCCGACGTCGACCGACAGCTCCGCCGCGCCGTTCAACGGGGAGTCGGCCGTGTTGGTCACCGCCACGGTCAGCGCGCCGCGCGCCCGCGCGGACTCGGTGACCTCCAGCAGGTCGGGGGACCCGCCGCTCTGGCTGACCGACACCAGGAGCACGTCCCGCAGGTCGGGCTGCGCGCCGTAGAGGGTCGTGGTGGACGGGGACACCAGACCGGCGGGCAGCTGGAGCAGCACCTCGGTCAGGTACTTCGCGTACAGCGCCGCGTGGTCGGACGAGCCGCGTGCCGCGAGCAGCACGAAGCGCGGTTGACGGGCGCGGATCGCGTCGGCGACGGCCGCGATGGCGGAGCGCCGGGCGACCAGGTCCGCGAAGATCGCGGGCTGCTGGTCGATCTCGGCCGCCATGTGCCTGCCGGGCTGGTGGTCGGTCATCGGAGCCCTTTCTTAGCCGGCGGCGATGCGCTCTGCCGCGGCACGCAGGCACACCCGTGAACCGCCGTGGGTGTTCACGCGGGCAGCGGTGCCCAGGTCGGGACCCGGCACGCCCGTCTCGACGTGCACTAGGTCTAGACCAATACTAACCAGCGAGAGCACCAAGTCGCGAGCCCACGGGTGGCGGTGCGCCTCTCTCGTCACCACCACGATGGTCCTCCCGTCCGCTTCCGCCGCAACCTCGTCGGCGGTGCGGGCGGTCGACGTGGTCGTGCCCGGGAGCAGCTCGGTCAGGTACGGCCCGAGGCCCCACGGCACGTCGCCCACCGCGATGGACGGCTCGACGGCCAGGTCCAGCACCAGCGGGGCGCCGGAGAGCTTCAGCTCGCCGGTCACCTCGACGGCCCGGCGCGCGGCGCGCAGCCCGATCTCCGGGTCGTGCCCGTCCACGGCCGCCGGCGGGGTGCCCAGCGCGGCCGTGCGCCGCGCCGCCTCCGCCAGCCGCTCCCGGGACAGCTCGCCGCGCTCCACGGCCGCCACGATGCTGTCGATCAGCCACTGGAGGCCCGCGTCGTCCAACGGCTCACCGCCCAGGCACAGCGCGTCCACGCCGGCGGCCAGCGCCCGCACGGACCCCTCCGCCAGGTCGCCGCCGACGGCCTTCATGTCCAGCCCGTCGGTGATGATCGCGCCGGTGAAGCCCAGCTCGTCGCGCAGCACGGCCACCGCGCGCGGGTTGAGCGTGGCGGGCGCCTCGCCCCACGCCGGCACCACGAGGTGCCCGGTCATGATCGACCGCACCCCCGCCTGCACCGCCGCCCGGAACGGCACCAGCTCGACCTCGCGCAGCTCCTCCTCCGTGCGCGGCAGCACCGGCACGGCCACGTGCGAGTCCACAGTGGATGCGCCGTGGCCGGGGAAGTGCTTCGCGCACGCGGCCACGCCGACGGCCTGCATGCCCTCGACGAACGCCGCCACGTGCGCGCCCGCCTTCACCGGGTCCGACCCGAACGACCGCACGCCGATCACCGGGTCCTGCAGGGTCAGCACCAGGTCCGCCGACGGCGCGAGGTCCAGGCTCACCCCGCACGCCGCGAGCCGCGCCCCGACCGAGGCCGCGACCTCGCGGGTCAGCGCCAGGTCGTCCGCCGCGCCCAGCGCGTGGTTGCCCGGCACCTCCGACCCGCGCCCGGCGTCGAGCCGGGTGACGTCGCCGCCCTCCTCGTCGATGCCGACCACGACGTCCGGCCGCACCCCGCGCAACGCGGCCGTGAGCGCCGTGACCTGCTCGTCGTCCACGACGTTGCGGCCGAACAGCACCACCCCGCCCAACCCGTCCGCGACCCGCTTGAGCAGCCAGTCCGGTGCGGTCGTGCCGTGGAAACCCGGGAGCAACACAGCTGCGGCGAGCTGGTGCAACGACATGCGCCTACCCCTTCACGGCACCGGCGGTGACGCCGGTGACCATCTTGCGCTGGACGATGAGGAAGAACACCAGGACGGGCAGCGTGAACAGCGCGGACGCGGCCATCGCGCCGCCCCAGTCCGTGCCGAACGCGGTTTGGAACCCGGAGAGCCACACCGGCAGCGTCTCCTTGCCCTGGTCCTTGATCAACGACAGGGCGTAGAGGAACTCGTTCCACGCCGTGACGAACGCGAACACCGAGGTGGCCACCAGGCCGGGGCCCAGCAGCGGCAGCGTGACGCGGCGGAACGCGCCCCACCGGCCGCAGCCGTCGACCATCGCCGCCTCCTCCAGCTCCAGCGGGATGCCGTTGACGAACCCGCGCAGCGTCCACGCGCAGAACGGCAGCGTCACCGCGAAGTAGATCAGGATCAGCGACGGCAGCCGGTCCAGCAGCTCCAGGTCCCGCATCATGAGGAACATCGGGATCAGCAGCGCCTCGAACGGCGCCATCTGCGCGACCAGCATGAGCAGCACGAACTGCTTGCGCCCCCGGAACCGCATGCGCGACATCGCCACGGCGGCGAGCAGGCCCACGACGATCGACGCGAGCACCGCCCCCAGCGTGACGAACAGGCTGTTGCCCATCGAGTTGAGGAACCCGGGCTTGTTCCACGCCGTCGCGAAGTTGGTCGCGGTGACCGACAGCGGGATCAGGTCGTAGTCGGTGGACACCAGGTCCCTGGTCGGCTTGAACGCCGAGGACAGCATCCAGTAGACGGGGAACGCGAAGAACACCGCCAGGACGACGCCGACGACGTTCGCCGTGACCTTCTTCGTCACAGTGACCCCTCCTGGCGGAGCAGGCGGCGCAGGTACTGGAAGGTGAGCAGCCCGAGCAGCAGCATCATGACCACGGACACCGCCGCGGCCACGCCGAAGTGGCTCTTGGAGATGCCTTCCAGGTACTGGTAGACCGGCAGCGTGGTGCTCGCGCCGTCCGGGCCGCCCTTCTTGAACGCCCAGATCTGGGCGAAGACCTTGAAGTCCCACAGCAGGGACAGGAACGTGACCATGAGCAGCAGCGGCCGGATCTCCGGCCAGGTCACGTTGCGGAACGTCTGCCACGCGGAGGCGCCGTCGATGCCGGCGGCCTCGTACTGGTCGCGCGGGATGCCGATGACGCCGGCGTAGAGCGAGAACGCCAGGAACGGCACGGCCTGCCACACGATCAGCAACCCGATCACGGCCAGCGTCGAGGTGCCGGTGGTGAACCAGGAGAACCCGGCGAACGAGTCGAAGCCCAGCTTGACCAGGGTCTTGTTGAGGATGCCGTACTGCTGGTCGAACATCCACTGGTAGACCGTGGTGGCCGCGAGCAGCGGCATCGCCCACGCCAGCAGCATCGCGACCTGCAGCGCGACCCGCACCACCGGGCTGATCTGCCGCATGAGCAGCGCGATCACCAGGCCCGCCACCACCGAGACCGCCACGACGGCCGCCGTGAACACCACGGTGCGCACCGTGATCGCCCAGAACTCCGGCTCGGCGAAGATCTTCGTGTAGTTGTCCAGGCCGACCCAGACGACCTGGCCGCGGGTCAGCTCCTTGAGGTTGAGCTGGCGGAAGCTCGTCACGAGCAGGGACAGGACCGGCCAGCCGATCAGCCACAGGATGGCGACCAGCGCGGGGGCCAGCAGGAGGTAGGGCAGCGTCCGGTCGAAGGCGCTGCCCCGACGGCGCGGCGCGCCGCCCGGTGCGGCACGCCGCGGTGCCGACGAGTTCGTCGGCACCGCGGCGTCGGTGGTGTGGACCGCCGTCATGGCCTAGGTCATCCGCCCAGCGTCTTGGACAGGGCGGCGTTGGCGTCGGCCGTGGCCTGGTCCAGCGACTTCGCGCCGGTCAGGTAGGCGGTCAGCATGTCCTTGAGCGGGTTCTGGCCGGCCTCGACAGCGGCCCAGGCGGGCGTGGTCGGGGTGACCTTGCCGTTCGGGGCGGACTCGGCGAGCGCCTTGCCGATCGAGTTGGTGGCGAGCTTCGAGGTGTCCTTCGAGGTGCCCGGCACCGCGCCGCCCTCGGCGAGCTGGTCCTGGTACTTCTTGCTGCTCAGCAGCTTCAGGTAGGCCTTGGCGAGGTCCTGGTTCTTCGAGCCGGCCGGGACGGCCAGGTTCGAGCCGCCCAGGAAGACCGGCGCGGTCTTGCCCGCGGTCTTGGACGGGATCGGGAACGCCGCGGTCTTGTCCTTCAGGGTCGGGTCGGCCTTGACGGCGCTGCCCAGCTCCCACGGCAGCGCGATCATCATCGCGGTCTTGCCCTTGGCGAAGACCTCGAACTGCTGCGGCGTGGCCTCGTCGGCGTCCTTCGGGGCCTTGGTGCCGGAGGTGTCCACGAGCTTCTTGTAGAAGTCGACGCCCGCCTTGGCCTCGGGGGTGTTCAGCGCGCCGGCCCACGCGGAGCCCTGCGCCTTGGCCACGTCGCCGCCCTCGTCCCAGATGAAGGAGAGCAGGGCGTACCAGGACTGGCCCGGCAGGTACAGCGACTGGAACTCCGGGTCCGCCGCGTTGGCGGCCTTGAGCTTCTCGATGGCCGCGATCCACTCGTCACGCGACTTGGGGGCGTTCTCGATGCCCGCGGCCTTGAACAGGTCGGTCCGGTAGATCACCGTGCGGTTCGCGGCGTAGAACGGCAGGCCGTACTGCTTGCCGTCCCAGGTCAGGGAGTCCTTGAGGCCGGACAGCCACTGGTCGCCGTTGAGGTCCGAGACGTCGCCGCTCAGGTCGAGCAGGGTCTCCTCAGCCGCGAACTTCGCCGTCTGGGTGTTGCCCAGCTCGATGACGTCCGGCGGGTTGTTGCTGGTCAGAGCGGTGGTCAGCTTCTCCTGGATGCCGTTCCACTTCTGGATCTCGTACTTGACGGTGACGCCGGGGTTCGAGTCCTGGAACTCCTTGTGCAACGCGTCGGTGAGGGTGGTCGGCGCGGAGCCGTCCATCAACCAGACCGTCAGCGTCTTGGGTTCACCGGAGTTGCCGCTGCCCTTGTCGGTGCTCGTGCCACATCCGGCCACGGCCACCGCGAGTGCGGCGGCACCTACGGCCAGTCCTCTCCAGCCCTTCACGTGTGCGCCCTTTCCCAATGCCCCGGTCCCAGTGACCGGAACGACCAAAGTGGTGTAGACCAATGCGGCCTAGAGTGTGCCTCGCCACAGGACCTGTCAAGGACGTTGCCGAGACGTTGCAAAGTCATCGGACCAATCCGGGCCCGCGGGGCGGGGGTGCTGGAGCACGATGTGAGGGGTCGTCACGCGGGTCGCTGGTGGTTCGTCGGGGGTTCGGGGACACGATCCGACGTGGACAAGGCATCCTGTTGTGTGGGAGAGCACTGACCGGTCGAGGAGGAAGGCATGCTGGAGACGAGCCCGGCAACTGGCGTCGACGCCAGGTCTCGCGCACAGCGCGAGCCGAAGTACTGGGGCCTCAAGCGGCACCTGCTCGACCTGTTGCGCGCGCTGCCGCCGGGATCACCGATCCCGACCGAACGGTCGCTCGCCGCGGAGTTCGACGTGTCGCGCACGACGGTCCGGCAGGCGCTGGCCGAACTCACCGTCGAAGGACGGTTGCTGCGCGTGCAGGGCAAGGGCACGTTCGCGGCGGAACCCAAAGTGGCGCAACGGCTCCAGCTGTCGTCGTACACAGAGGACATGAAGGCCCAGGGCCGCCAGCCGTCGTCGCGGCTGATCGAGGCGTCGGAGATGCCGGCGGAGGCGGAACTGGCGCGGCTGCTCGGCGTGCGGGCGGGCGCGAAGGTCCTGCGCCTGCACCGGTTGCGGTTGGCCGACGGCGAGCCGATGGCCATCGAGACCACGCACCTGGCACTCGGGCGGTTCCGCGGGCTGCGGCGGTACCTCGCGCCGGGGGCGTCGCTGTACCAGGTGCTGCGCGAGCGGTTCGGCGTCGAGATGGGGCACGCGGAGGAGACCATCGAGACGGCCCTGGCGTCGCCGGAGGAGGCGGAGCTGCTGGGCGCGGACATCGGCTTGCCGATGCTGCTGCTGTCCCGGCACTCCTTCGACACCGAGGGCAACCCGGTCGAGTGGGTGCGCTCGGTGTACCGCGGCGACAGGTACAAGTTCGTGGCGACGCTGAACCGGCCTGTGTCTGACTGAGCTGTGTCTGATTGACCCGGCTCCGCCGGGTCGGCTCGGCCGCCTGGGAGTCGGCTCGTCGCGCCGCGTTTTCCGCCGATCGAAGAGCGTGATCGGCGGAAAAGGCGACGCGACAAGCCGACGCGGCCTCGCGCGGTGGTCGGCAGGTCGAACCGCGGGTGCTCGGTCGGTTGTCGGGGAGCGTCGGCGGCTGCCGGTGCGTGGCTGAGCCGGCTGACTGCGTGGCTGGGTTCCGGTTGGCTGCGTGGCTGAGCCGGCTGGCTGTGTGGCTGGGTTTCGGCTGGCTGTGTGGCTGGGTTCCGGCGGTCGGCTCGTGCGCGGCTGGACCGGTTGGCCGGCGCCCGTGCGGTGCCCGCGGCGGTCGTCGCGGCTGGTTGTCGGTGGCGCGTGCGATCATGGTGTCGGGGGCCGGAGGCCGGCGGTTGGCCGCGCGCTCAGTGGTGTGGGCGGCACAATGGGGGTGTGGCGAACACCGTCGTTTGGGGTAGTCCGCGCGCTCGGGCCGTGCTCGCCGCGACGATCCTCGGGTCGGGCATGGCGATGCTCGACAGCACCGTCGTCAACGTCGCCCTCCCGCGCATCGGGGCCGAGTTGGACGCCGACGTCGCCGGGCTCCAGTGGATCCTCGACGGCTACCTGCTCTCCCTCGCCGCGCTGATCCTCGTCGCCGGCTCGCTCGGCGACCGGTACGGGCGGCGGCGGGTGTTCGTGTTCGGGGTGGTCTGGTTCGGGATCGCCTCGCTGCTGTGCGGGCTCGCGCCGACCACCGAGCTGCTGGTCGCCGCCCGCGTCCTGCAAGGCGTCGGCGGCGCGCTGCTCACGCCCGGCTCGCTGGCGATCATCCAGTCCGCCTTCGCCCCGGACGACCGGGCCCGCGCGATCGGCGCCTGGTCGGGGCTGTCCGGCGTGGCCACGGCGGTCGGGCCGCTGCTCGGCGGACTGCTCGTGCAGGTCTGGTCCTGGCGGCTCGCGTTCCTGGTCAACCTGCCGGTCGCGGTCGCGTGCGTGTGGCTCGCGCGGACCAAGGTGCCCGAGTCGCGGGACGAGCAGATGACCGGGCGGCCGAACTTCGTCGGGTCAGTAGTCGGAGCTTTGGGGCTGGCCGGCATCACCGGGGCGTTGGTGGAGGCGCCGGTGCGCGGGCTCGACGCGCTGGTGGTCGGCGCGGCCGTGGTGGGCGTGGTCGGACTGGTCGCGTTCGTGCTGTTCCAGCGGCGCGGGCGGGACGCGCTGGTGCCGCCCCAATTGTTCAGCGATCGAACATTCGTGCTGGCCAACGCGTTGACGTTCCTCGTCTACGCGGCGCTGGGCGGGGTCATGGTGCTCATGGTCCTCCAGCTCCAGGTGTCGCTCGGGTACTCGCCCACGGCGGCCGGGCTGGCGAGCCTGCCGATCACGGTGATCATGCTCGCGCTGTCCGCCCGGTCGGGTCGGCTGGCCCAGCGGATCGGGCCGCGGGCGCAGCTGGTCATCGGACCTTTGCTCGTGGCGGGTGGGATGCTGCTGCTTCGGCTCGCCGAACCCGGGGCGTCCTACCCGACGGGCGTGCTGCCGGGCGTCCTGGTGTTCGGGCTGGGGCTCGCGGCGGTGGTGGCGCCGGTGACGGCGACCGTGCTGGCGGCGGCCCCCGACCGGTTCGCGGGCGTGGCCTCGGGCGTGAACAACGCGGTCGCGCGCACCGGCAGCCTGCTCGCGGTGGCCGTGCTGCCCGCCGCCGTCGGGCTGACCGGCGACCGGTACGCCGACCCCGCGGCGATGACCAGCGGCTGGCAGACGGCGTTGCTGCTGTGCGCGGTCGCGTCGGCGGCGGGCGGGCTGCTGGCCCTGGGGACGGACAACGGCGTCCTCCGGCCCCGGGAGCCCGGCCACGAGTGCCACGCGTGCGGTGTGGACGCGCCGCCGCCCCGCGTGAACACCTAGAGCATCGTCGCGAACACCTCCGGGTCCACGTTCCCGCCGGAGACCACGGCCACGGTCCGCGCGGACGGCGACTTGAGGTACGCGGCCGTCGTCACCGCCCCGCTCGGCTCCACCACGAGCCGCGCCTGCCGCGCCAGCCGGCCCACCGCCGCCGCGATCTCGGCCTCGGACACGGTCACGATGTCGTCCACGTGCTCCCGGATGTGCGCGAACGTCAGCTCCGACGGCTGCGCCCGCAGCCCGTCCGCGCTGGTCCGCTCCCGGTCCGCCGCCGGCCACCGGACCAGCTCGCCCGCGCGCAACGACGCCGCCGCGTCCGCCGCCAGCTCCGGCTCCACCCCGACCACCCGGGCGGCCGGGCGCAACGCCTTGACCGCCGTCGCCACCCCGGAGATCAGCCCGCCGCCGCTGACCGGCACGAGCACGGTCGCCACGTCCGGCAGGTCGGCGACGACCTCCAGCCCCACCGTGCCCTGCCCGGCGATCACGTCCGGGTGGTCGAACGGCGGCACCAGCGTCGCCCCGCGCTCCTCGGCCAGCTCGTGGGCCCGCTGCTCGCGCTGCGCCATGGGCACCTGCACGACCTCCGCGCCGTGCGACCGGGTCGCCGCGACCTTCACGGCGGGCGCGTTGTCCGGCACCACGATCACCGCCGGCACCCCGAACAGCCGCGCCGCGCAGGCGACGGCTTGCGCGTGGTTGCCGCTGGAGTACGCGACCACGCCCCGGGCCCGCACGTCGGGCGCGAGCCGGGACAGCGCGTGGTACGCGCCCCGGATCTTGAACGCCCCGACCGCCTGGAGGCTCTCGGGCTTGAGCCACAGCCCGTCGTCGAACCGCAGCAGCGGCGTGCGCACGACCACGCCGTCGAGCACGGCGGCGGCGGACCGGATGTCGTCGATCGTCACGAGTCGCATGCCTCGATCATGGCCCGCGCCGGCGGGTGTTGTTGCGGTCCTCACGGCCGGCCAACCCGTCGGGGCGGCGGCCCGTCCACCGGAGGAGATGGTGGACCAGGAGAAGAAGTTGGAGATCAAGCCCGCGCAGGTCGTCGCGGGCGCGTTGGGGGCGGTCACCGCGGCCGTGCTCGGGGTGAAGCTCAACCTCGCGGGCACGGTCGTCGGGGCGGCCGTGGCGAGCGTGGTCAGCACGGTCGGGGCCGCGCTCTACCAGCACTCGATCGAGCGCACGCGGGTGCGGTGGGCGGCGGCCGGGTTGAGCGCCGCGCTGGTGTTCGTGGTGGGGGTCGTGGCGTTCGGGAGCGCCGAGCAGGTGCGGGGGACCGCCGTGCCGGGACCCGTGCCGACGACCCACCAGGATCCCGCGCCGGACCGGGCCGGCCCACCCGAATCCACGGCCGGCACCACGACCACCACGACCGGCACCACGACGACCACCGGGTCGTCCGTTGCGCCAACCACGACACCGCCGGCGTCGACGACTACTCCGACGACCACGGGAAGCTCTTCGGCGTCACCCGACCAGAGCAGCAGCATTCACACTTCAGGGCCATGAATCGCCGAAGCCCTTACTTCTGGCAAATCACCCCAAATCGGTGATCGTCTCATTACCTTGAGTGAGAGTTAACTGTCAAACGCTACACAGCGCAGTCAAACGGTCGTGAGCTGTGACACACTTCGCGCTCAGATGGACTGCGCCGTCATAGGTAACAGCCTGATAACGTCGCTCGAACGGGCGAGTACTGGTCGGTAGCGACCGGGAAGGGAGGCGCCGGATGTGGGAGCCGCGAGCGCCCGCCGCCCGGACCGAGCGCGACGTGAGGACGGTCGTGGTGCCCCTGCACGCGACGGAAGAAAGAAAAGGGGTGGGGCGACCCCTGCCGCCGCCCCACCACCCGTCCCCCTAGAGCCCCCGAGAGCGGTCCCTGCAACCAGGCTCTCGGGTTCCCTGCACCCGAAGATGAGGGAGACGCCTAAATGAACCGCACGAGTGCGGCCCGCCTCGCCGCGGCTGCTCTGCTCGCCACCGGCGCGGCTACAGCTCTCAGCGTACCGGCGAACGCGGACCCTGCCGGCCCCTATGGCGCAACCGCGTCCGACACGGAGAGCTACCCGGCCGAGTTGCTCCAAGCGGTGCAACGCGACCTCGGCCTGAACGCGGAACAGGCCCGCGTCCGTCTGGCGAGTGACGCCAGGTCGGGTGAAGCCGAGGCGAAGGTTCGCGATGTGCTCGGCGACACGTTCGCCGGCGCGTGGATCGACTCCGCCAGCGGCAAGCTCACCGTGGGTGTCACCGACGCCGCGAAGAGCGACGCCGTCCGCGCCCACGGCGCCGAGCCGCAGGTGGTCCCGTTCTCCCAGCGCTCGCTGGTCGGGACGAAGACCGCCCTGGACACCCTGTCCGCGCCGCAGGCCATCACCGGCTGGCGGGTCGACGACAAGAGCAACTCCGTCGTCGTCGAGGTCAACCGCCACGTCCGCGACGCGGCGGCCGACAAGTTCCTCGCGACCGCGAAGGCCGTCAGCCCGGCGGTCCGCGTGGTCGAGGTCGAGCACTCGCCGACGACCCTGTACGACACCCGCGGCGGTGACGCGTACTACATGGGCAGCGGCGGCCGGTGCTCGGTCGGCTTCTCGGTGTCGGGCGGCTTCGTGACCGCCGGGCACTGCGGCCGGGTCGGCACCACCACCACCGGCTACAACCGCGTGTCCCAGGGCACGTTCCGCGGCTCGTCGTTCCCCGGCAACGACTACGCCTGGGTCGCCACGAACACGAGCTGGACCTCGCGGCCGTGGGTGAACCGCTACAACGGCACCAACGTCACCGTCCGCGGCTCGTCGGAGGCGGCCGTCGGCGCGACCATCTGCCGCTCCGGCTCCACCACGGGCTGGCGCTGCGGCACCGTCCAGGCCAAGAACTCGACGGTGAACTACCCGCAGGGCACGGTTTACGGCCTGACCCGCACCAGCGCCTGCGCGGAGCCGGGCGACTCGGGCGGCTCGTGGGTCGCGGGCACCAGCTTCGGCCAGGCCCAGGGCGTGACCTCCGGCGGTTCCGGCAACTGCACCTCCGGCGGCACGACCTACTTCCAGCCGCTCAACGAGATCCTGAGCGTCTACGGCCTGCGCCTGACGATCGGGTGACGCACTTGGGGCGCGCGGTCACTTCCCCCTGCGGACCGCGCACCGCGTGAAAGCACCCCCGGGGCCTGTCCCTCCTCCCCCTCAGGCCCCGGGGGTGCCGCGTCGGGTGGCGCGCCTCCGGCGCGCGGCCTCACGAGAACTGCACGGACCGCTTCGACAGGCCGTACCAGAAGCCCTCGACCGTGGTGGCCGCCTCCTGGTCCGCGCTGGCGCCCAACGACACGAACAGCGGCGCGAAGTGCTCCGTCCTGGGGTGCGCGATGCCGGCCGCCGGGGCCTTGTGCCGGAAGTCCAGCAACGCGTCCACATCGCCGTCGACCAGCGCCCGGCCCGCCCAGTCGTCGAACTCCGCCGACCACGACGGCGGCGCGTAGTCCGGCCCCTGCCGCATGTCGACGCAGCTCAGGTTGTGCGTCATGAACCCGCTGCCCACGATGAGCACGCCCTGGTCGCGCAGCGGGGCCAACCGCCGCCCCACCTCGAACAACCGGCGCGGGTCCAGGGTCGGCATGGACATCTGGAGCACCGGGATGTCCGCCTCCGGGAACATCTCCTTCAACGGCACGTAAGCGCCGTGGTCGAGCCCGCGCTCCTCGTCCCGGTGCACGGGCTCGTCGACCAGCTTGGCCACCGAAGCCGCCAGCTCGGGCGCGCCGGGGGCCTCGTAGGCGACCTCGTAGTACCGCTGCGGGAAGCCCCAGAAGTCGTAGGTCAGCGGCACGGTCGTGGTCGCGCCGAGGGTCAGCGGGTCCGCCTCCCAGTGCGCGGACACCACCAGGATCGACTCCGGGCGCGGGAGCGTCGCGGACCACGACCTCAGCTCGCCGGTCCACCGTTCGTCGTCGGCCAGCGGGGGCGCCCCGTGGCCCAGGTACAGCACAGGCATCACGCCTACGACTGTACGCCCTTTAGTTGAAGTTTCAACCAGACTGCGGCGGCTTTCGGGTCCTCGGCGTCGGTGATGGCGCGCACCACGACCACGCGCGACGCGCCGGCGTCGAGCACCTCGGGCAGCCGCTCCCGGTCGATGCCGCCGATGGCGAACCACGGCCGGTCCGTCGCCCCGGCGGTCGCGCGGACCAGGTCCAGGCCCGGCGCGGGGCGGCCCGGCTTGGTCGGCGTCGGCCAGCACGGGCCGGTGCAGAAGTAGTCCACGCCCGGCTCGATCGCCGCCGCCCGCGCCTGGTCCACGTCGTGCGTCGAGCGCCCGATCACCACGTCGTCGCCGAGGACGCGGCGGGCGGCCGGCACCGGCAGGTCGTCCTGGCCCAGGTGCAGCACGTCCGCGCCCACGGCGTGCGCGACGTCGGCCCGGTCGTTGACCGCGAGCAGCGCGCCGTGCCGGGCGCACGCCTCGGCCAGCACCTCCAGCGCCGCGATCTCCTGCTTGGCCTCCAGGCCCTTGTCGCGCAACTGCACGATGTCCACGCCGCCCGCCAGCACGGCGTCGGCGAAGTCCGCGAGGTCGGGCCGCGTGGGCGTGCAGAGGTAGAGCAGCGAGTCGGCGAGCCGCCGCCTGATTTGCGTTCCGTCGAGTCCTGGCACGCCCGGCACCGTAACCGCCGGCCGGAATCGTGCGCTACGGTGGACGTGGTCCGCACGGGAGCCTGGAGAACACCGGGCTGAGAGGGAGCGTGGTTCGCTCCGACCGTCGAACCTGATCCGGGTCATGCCGGCGCAGGGAGCGTGAGTGCCTTGGCAAGTGCGAGTGGGGTCACCGTCGTGGGCGGCGGTGTCGTCGGGCTGTCCGCCGCGTGGTTCGCGGCCCGGGACGGGTTCGACGTGACCGTGGTCGACCACGCGTCGCCGCACGGCGGGTCGTGGGTGGCGGGCGGGATGCTCGCGCCGATCACCGAGGCGTGGCCCGGCGACGAGGACGTGCTGGCCCTGGGCGTGGAGTCGCTGGAGCTGTGGCCGGGGTTCGCGGCGGCGCTGGACGTGCCGTTGAGCCGGGTCGGGACGTTGGCCGTGGCGGTCGACGCCGCCGACGCCGAGGTGCTGGACCAGTTGTGCGCCTACCTGGGCCGGATGGGTCGCGCGGCGGACCGGGTGACCAGGCGCGAGCTGCGCGCGCTGGAACCCGGCCTCGGCCCGACCGTCCGAAGTGGACTGTCCGTGCCCGGTGACCTTTCGGTGGACAACCGGCTCCTGCTCGACGCCCTGCGGCGGGCGTGCGCCGAGAACGGCGTGCGGTTCACGGAGAAGTCCACAGTGGACTCCGCTGTCACCGTCATCGCCGCCGGTGCGTGGAGCCGTGACCTGCACCCGGCCCTCAAGGACGTGATCCGGCCGGTCAAGGGCGAGATCCTGCGGCTGCGGACCAGGCCCGGCGCGCTGCCCCCGCCCACGCACACCATCCGCGCCCACGTCTCCGGCCGCCCGGTCTACCTGGTGCCGCGCGCGGACGGGCTGGTGCTCGGCGCGACCCAGTACGAGGCCGGGTTCGACGCGGACGTCACCGTCGGCGGCGTGCGGGACCTGGTGCGCGACGCCGAGGTGGTGTGGCCGGGGATCGCCGAGTACGCGCTGGCCGAGTGCGCCGCCGGGTTCCGCGCGGGCAGCCCGGACAACGCGCCGGTCGTCCGGTGGCTCGAACCCGGCGTGCTGGCCGCCACCGGCCACCACCGCAACGGTCTGCTGCTCGCGCCCGTGACGGCGCGGCGGGTGCTCGACCTGCTCCGGGAAGCTCGCGAAGGAGGACACGGGTGAAGGCTCGGGTGAATGGTCAGGAGCGGGAACTGGCCGACGGCGCGACCGTCGCGGCCGTCCTGGACCTGTTGGGCGCGCCGGCCTCCGGGGTCGCCGTGGCGCTGGACGGCGAGGTCGTGCCGCGCGCCGCCTGGGCGTCCACCCCGGTGCCCGAGGGCGCGGCCGTCGAGGTGCTCACCGCTGTGCAGGGAGGCTGACGTGGACGATCCGCTGGTCATCGCGGGCCGGGAGTTCGGGTCCCGGCTGGTCATGGGCACCGGCGGCGCGGCGAACCTGGCCGTGCTGGAGAAGGCGCTGGTGGCGTCGGGCACCGAGCTGACGACGGTGGCCATGCGCCGCCTGGACTCCGCCGGCGGCGGCGTGCTGGACCTGTTGCGCCGCCTGGGGATCGACGTGCTGCCCAACACCGCGGGCTGCCGGGGCGCGGCGGAGGCCGTCCTGACCGCCCGGCTGGCGCGGGAGGCGTTGGAGACGAACTGGGTCAAGCTGGAGGTCGTCGCCGACGAGCAGACCCTCCTGCCGGACCCGATCGAGCTGGTGGAGGCCGCCGAACGGCTGGTGGACGACGGGTTCGTGGTCCTGCCCTACACCAACGACGACCCGGTGCTGGCCCGCCGCCTGGAGGACGTGGGCTGCGCGGCCGTCATGCCGCTGGGCTCGCCGATCGGTACCGGCCTGGGCATCCGCAACCCGCACAACATCGAGCTGGTCGTGGCCCGCGCGGGCGTGCCGGTGATCCTCGACGCGGGCATCGGCACCGCCTCGGACGCCGCGCTGGCCATGGAACTGGGCTGTTCGGCTGTGCTCTTGGCCACTGCGGTGACCCGGGCGCAGGACCCGGCCCGGATGGCGGCGGCCATGCGCGCCGGCGTGGAAGCGGGCAGGCTGGCCCGGTTGGCGGGCCGCATCCCGCAGCGGTTCTGGGCCCACGCGTCCAGTCCTGCGCCGGACGTCTGATGCGTTGATCACCCGACGGGCGGTGGCGGTCGGCGGCGCACCCGGCATGATGGATGCTTCATTCCACCCTTCGTGTCCGTTGGAGGTGCGATGGCCGCCGAGCAGGTCGAGGACGCCACCGCCCGGCTGTACCTCGCGATCGGCAGGCTGTCGCGGCTGCTGCGCCGCACCGGGTCCCCGGGACTCGGCCCCGGCGCGGTGTCCGCGCTCGCCACGCTGGCCCGCTGCGGCCCCATGCGCCTGGGTGACCTGGCCGCGAAGGAGGGCGTGGCGCCGCCCACCCTGTCCCGCATCGTGGCGGCGCTGGTGGAGGCCGGTTACGTCAAGCGCGACCCGGACCCGCAGGACGGCCGGGCGTGGCTGGCCACCCCGACGCCGGAGGGCGTGACGATGGTGTCCGGGGTGCGGTCGGCGCGCGTGCAGGAGTTGCAGCGCCGGATCGAGGAGCTGTCCCCCGAGCACCGGACCGCCCTGCTGGACGCCCTGCCGGCGCTGGAGGAACTGGTCGGCGAGGTCGGCTGACCCCGCCGACCGCCCGTCACGAGCGAGCAGGGACGGCGGTCGCACGGCCGTGATGCGGCCCTCGAACTCGCGCTCGGCCGGGGAGCCCCACGCCGCCCGGGTGCGGACCTCCGCACCCCCCTCCGCCGTGCCCGACACGTACTCGGTCAGGCTGTTCCACTCGCGGTGCCGGCCGAAGTCGGCCAGCACCGCGCAAGGCGCGGTCACCTTGTGGTTGCTTGATCCCGAGCGGGTCGATCTTCGCGCTCTGCCCGAGCGCTACCTGTCACGGCTGTGACGAGCAGGTTGACCAGCCAGGCGACCAGCACGGCGAACGTCGCGCCGACGGTGTTGTTGGCGAAGTCCTGCGCTTCGCACACCCCCAGGCCCGTGGTGGCCTGCACCAGTTCCACCGTTCCGCTCAACCCCGCGGACAGCGCGAGCACGACCACCGGCCGCCCGGTCGCGGTGGTCGCGAAGAACGCGAACGGCACCAGCATCAGCAGGTTGAGGCGTTGCAGCGACCCGGTGAGCGAGAACTCGTTGGCCACGCACCAGCCGATCGGGTCGGTGGTGAGCACCCCGGCGTCCAGCACGCCCGGCCGACCCAGCGTGACGGCGAGGGCCAGCGCGAGACCGCACCCGGCCAACGCCGCCGGCACCGGCCGCCACCCCAACCGCCGGGCCAGGAACAGCGCCGCCGTGCCGATCCCGAGGCACCCGAGGAACAGCCCGGCGACCACTTCGGGTTGGCTCAGCACCAACTCCGCGATGTAAGCGTCCTGTCGTGCGCTCATGCCTTGTGAGACGCGCGAGTCCTGCTCCGGTTGGCCTAGAACCGGTATTTGAGGATGCGGCCCACGTCCTTGACGCCGGGCAGCTTGGCCATGATCCGGAGCGGGACGCGGCCCGACGCGGGCATCCGCGCGATCTCCGGCAGCTCCAGGCTGCGCACGTCCTCGACGAGCGTGACGCCCCACTCCTCCAGCGAGCGCGGGTCGTCCAGGCCCCAGTGCAGGGTCGCGCCGGACCGGCGCACGGCGGGCACCAGCTTCTGCACCCTGATCCCGAACGACCCGTAGACGTCGAACAGCAGCTCCCCGCTCGGGAACCGGTCGACCACCCTCGTCACCAGCGCCTTGACCTCGTGCTCGCGCAGGTACATCGTCAGACCCTCGGCGACCACGACGGTGGGCCGGTCGTCGGGCACCTCGGCGAGCCACCCGTCGTCGGTGACCGACGCGGCGATCAGCCGGTAGTCGCCGGTGGGGACGGGCAGCAGCCGTTCCCGCAGCGTCACGACCTGCGGGAGGTCCACGTCCACCCAGCGGGTGTGCGGGCCGGGGTCGAGGCGGAACACGCGGGTGTCCAGGCCGCAGGCGAGGTGCAGCACGGTGGCGTGGTCGTGGGCGCGCAGGAACTCCCGCGTCCAGTCGTCGAGCTGCTTGGCCCGCATGGCCACCCCGGCCGCGCTGGACGCGGTCATGCCCGTGCGCCGGAAGTCGTAGTCGATGCGTCTGACAGCGTCCACGGCCGCAGTGTCGTTCAGGATCGGCTCGCGGGAGCGGGTGTCGAGCGCACGGCCGTAGAGGGTGGCCAGCATCGTCTCGGGAGCGCCGGTGAGCGTGATCCGTTCACGTTCCACGCCCTCAGTGTTGCATTGCGCCGCCTTCGGCGTCGCGGCGAGGCCGCCGGGAAGTCGGCTCGTCGCGCCGCTTTCCCACCGATCGGAGAAGCTGATCGGCGGGAAAGCGGCGCGACAAGCCGACGCGGCCTCGCGGCGCTATCCCTCTAGCTCTCCAGCCGCCACAGCGGCGACACGGGCCCGACGCCTCCGCCCAGGGGGTAGGCCGCCGCGACCGACTTCACGATGAACTCCTTGCCGAACCGCACCGCCGTGGGCACGTCCTCGCCGCGCGCCAGCCGGGACGTGATGGCCGACGCCAGCGTGTCACCGCTGCCGTGCGTGTGCTTGACGTCGTAGCGCGGTCCGGGCAGTTCGATGAACTCCGACCCGTCGTACAGCACGTCCAGGCAGCCCGGGTCGTCCCACAGGTGCCCGCCCTTGACCAGCACCCACTTCGAGCCGAACTCCAGCAGCGCCTCGGCGGCCTTGCGCTGGTCGTCGTGCGACCGGACCTCGATCCCGGTCAGCAGCCGCACCTCGTCCAGGTTCGGGGTGACCAGGGTCGCGCGCGGGAACAGCTCGGTGCGCAACGCGTCCAGGGCGTCGTCGCGCAGGAGCTGGTTGCCGTGCATGGACGCGGCGACCGGGTCCACCACGAACGGGATCGTCCGTCCGATGTGGACGCGGTCGCACGCGTCGGCGACGGCCTCGATGATCGCCGCCGACGCGAGCATGCCGGTCTTGGCCGCGTCCACCCCGATGTCGGTCGCCACGGCCTCGATCTGCGCGGCGACCGTCTCGGGCGGGATCTCGGCGTAGCCGGTGACGCCCAGGGAGTTCTGCACGGTCACGGCGGTGACGGCGGTCATGCCGTGCACCCCGCACGCGAAGAACGTCCGCAGGTCGGCCTGCAGGCCCGCACCACCGCCGGAGTCGGAGCCGGCGATGGTGAGGGCCTTCGGTGGGGTCGCGGGCACGTCAGTCCGCCACGACCGGCAGGTAGACCTTGTTGCCCTGGTCGGAGAACTCGTGCGACTTCTCCTCCATGCCCGCCTCGATCGCCTCCACAGTGGACAGTCCGCGCTCCTCGGCGTACCTCCGAACGTCCTGGGTGATCTTCATCGAGCAGAACTTCGGCCCGCACATCGAGCAGAAGTGGGCGGTCTTCGCCGGTTCCGCGGGCAGCGTCTCGTCGTGGAACGAGCGCGCGGTGTCCGGGTCCAGCGACAGGTTGAACTGGTCCTCCCACCGGAACTCGAAGCGCGCCTTGGACAGCGCGTCGTCCCAGTTCTGCGCGCCCGGGTGGCCCTTGGCCAGGTCCGCCGAGTGCGCCGCGATCTTGTAGGTGATCACGCCGGTCTTCACGTCGTCCCGGTTGGGCAGGCCCAGGTGCTCCTTCGGCGTGACGTAGCACAGCATCGCCGTGCCCAGCCAGCCGATCTGCGCCGCGCCGATCGCCGAGGTGATGTGGTCGTAGGCGGGCGCGATGTCGGTGGCCAGCGGCCCGAGGGTGTAGAACGGCGCCTCGCCGCACCACTCCTCCTCCAGCCGCACGTTCTCCGCGATCTTGTGCATCGGGACGTGGCCGGGGCCCTCGATCATCACCTGCACGTCGTGCGCGCGGGCGATGTGGGTCAGCTCGCCGAGCGTGCGCAGCTCGGCGAACTGCGCCTCGTCGTTGGCGTCGGCGATCGAGCCGGGGCGCAGGCCGTCACCCAGGGAGAACGTGACGTCGTAGGTGCGCAGGATCTCGCACAGCTCCTCGAAGTGCGTGTAGAGGAAGCTCTCCTTGTGGTGCGCGAGGCACCACGCGGCCATGATCGACCCGCCGCGCGAGACGATGCCGGTGACCCGGCGCGCGGTCAGCGGCACGTACCGCAGCAGCACGCCCGCGTGCACCGTCATGTAGTCGACGCCCTGCTCGGCCTGCTCGATCACGGTGTCCCGGTAGACCTCCCAGGACAGCTTCGCCGGGTCGCCGTTGACCTTCTCCAGCGCCTGGTAGATCGGCACGGTGCCGATGGGGACGGGCGAGTTGCGCATGATCCACTCGCGGGTCTCGTGGATGCGCTTGCCGGTGGACAGGTCCATGATCGTGTCGGCGCCCCAGCGGGAGGCCCACACCATCTTCTCCACCTCCTCCTCGATCGAGGAGGTCACGGCCGAGTTGCCGATGTTGGCGTTGATCTTCACGAGGAACTTCTTGCCGATGATCATCGGCTCGGCCTCGGGGTGGTTGCGGTTCAACGGGATCACGGCGCGGCCGATGGCCACTTCCTCCCGCACGAACTCGGGGCTCATGTTCTCGCGCGCGGCGATGAACGCCATCTCCGGCGTGATGATCCCGGCCTTGGCGTACGCCAACTGGGTCACCGCCCCGTTGACCGGCTCGCGCGCGGCGACCCAGTCGGCGCGCAGCCTGGGCAGTCCGGTGTGGACGTCGATGGTCGCGTCGGAGTCGGTATACGGACCGGAAGTGTCGTAGAGGTCGACGTGCTCGCCGTTGGTGAGTTCCACCCTGCGGAACGGGACCTTCACCCCGTCGGCCACCTCGCGGTAGACCTTGCGCGAGCCCGAGATCGGGCCGGTGGTGACAGTCGGCTTCACCGAACGGTCGTCAAGTGCCGTCACGACATTCCTCCCTACGCCGGCATTACCCGGTCAGGTTCAGGCGGTCGGCGGCACCGGAGTCCTCTCCAGCCGCCCTCTCAGCCCGCTGAGGCGCGAGCTCCCGCGTGTGTTGAGTTGTCCGCCCGACCATAGCCAGGCCACCACGCCCATGCCAAGGCCGCCTCACCCCGGCCGCACTGTCGTACCCGCGTGGGACAATGGCACCGGGGGCCGGAGGCCACGCCCACTCGCCACGCCCGCCGCCCGCCGAGCCGCCGCCCGCCGAGCCGCCGCCCGCCCGGCCGAGCCGCCGGCCTCGCCCACCCCACCCCGCCCCACCCGCCGGTCCGCCCACCCCGCCCCAC
This sequence comes from Saccharothrix mutabilis subsp. mutabilis, assembly GCF_039521145.1. Classification (NCBI taxonomy): domain Bacteria; kingdom Bacillati; phylum Actinomycetota; class Actinomycetes; order Pseudonocardiales; family Pseudonocardiaceae; genus Saccharothrix; species Saccharothrix mutabilis. The sequence goes on along the minus strand of NZ_BAAABU010000002.1, from coordinate 770,525 downwards.
CCGCCGGTCTCGCCCACCCCACCCGCCGGTCCGCGCGCTCCGGTCCCCGTCACCCGCCGTCACGCGGATGCCAAGGACGGCCCTTTACGCGTACCTTTCTCCGCGTGGCTGATCACCAGCCCTTCCCGCCCGGGGCCCGGCGCGTGGCGCGGCCCGCTGCGGTTTCGCCGTGCCCGTCGTGCGGTGAGCCGGCCGGGCGGAGCTACCCGGCCTGTCGGTTCTGCGCCGAGCTGGTCGACCAGTACTGGCTGCTCGACTGGCAGGAGCTGCTGGCCGCCGAGAAGCTCGCCGAGGGTGGCGCGGGGGAGAAGGAGCTGGCTGAGCTGGTGCTCGCCGACGAGGTGGGCAAGCACCCCTGGACCTGCACCGACTGGGCGATGACCCTGGTGACCTGCGCGCACTGCGGCGAGGAGCCCGCCACCGGCCCCGTGGACTGCGTGCGCTGCGCGACGGCCGACGAGCTGCGGTGGGCGTGGGACCACGCCGGTCACCCGCACGCCATGACGGCCGGCGAGCACGCGTTGCGGGTGGCCCGGGCGGTGTTGCGCGCACCGCACCGGAGGCGGGCGACGGTGGTGGGGGCGTGGCGGTTGCTCATGCCGTTCCTGCTGGTCGGCGAACTGCCCACGGTCGGCCAGGTGCGGCGCATCCGGGCGCACGTCATCGCGGGCGCGTACGCCGAGCTGGCCGGGTGCACCACCCACGTCGAGCTGGCCGGCTTCCCCGAACTGCCCTGGCGGCGCTCACCGCGGGTCGAGCACCAGCCGAAGGCCAAGCCCGACCAGCACGGCCCCGGACACCCGCTCCACCGCCCGCCGGACCCGCGTGCGGGAGAGAAGACCGCGGACCCGGTCTAGGACGCCCAGGTAGATCGATCAGGCCGAACCGGTCGGCCGGGTCAGTCGTCGTCCTCGTCGTCGGCGAACGGGTCCTCGGAGGTCGCCGGGTCCCAGGACAGGCCGGGCACGCCCCACCCGTTGGCCTTGAGCATCTTCTTCGCCGCGCGCTTGTGCCGCCCCACGAGCCGGTCCAGGTACAGGTACCCGTCGAGGTGGTCGGTCTCGTGCTGGAGGCAGCGCGCGAAGAACCCCGTGCCCTCGACCTCGACCGGCTTGCCGTCGCCGTCGAACCCGGTGACCTTCGCCCACGACGCCCGCCCCGTCGGGTACGACTCGCCCGGCGCGGACAGGCAGCCCTCGTAGTCGTCGTCCGGGTCGGGCATGCCCAGCGGGACCTCGGAGGTCTCCAGCACCGGGTTCACCACCACGCCGCGGTGGCGGACGCCCTCGTCGTCGGGGCAGTCGTAGACGAACACCCGCTGGTCGACGCCGATCTGGTTGGCCGCGAGACCCACCCCGTGCGCCGCCGCCATGGTCTCGAACATGTCGTCGATCAACGTGCGCAGCGCGTCGTCGAACACCTCGACCGGCTTGGTCGGGCGGTGGAGCACGGGCTCGCCGGCGATGACGATGGGGTGGACTGACATGGCGACAAGCGTATCCGCCACAGGACGCGCCGAGGCGATGAACCGACCCGGACCAAGATCACGTGATTGAATGGCTCGGACGCACCAGGTAGGGCTGAGGAGCCGGATGGACGCCGCAGAGGCACTGGCGCCGGCCGAGGGGCCGGACGACGGTTTGGACGACCGGGAGCGCGCGATCCTGGCCTTCGAACGCCAGTGGTGGAAGTACGCGGGTGTCAAGGAGCAGGCCATCAAAGAGCTGTTCGACCTGTCCCCGACGAGGTACTACCAGTTGCTCAACGCGTTGTTGGAGAAGGAAGAGGCGTTGGCGGCGGACCCCATGCTGGTGAAGCGGCTGCGCCGGTCCCGGACCGGGCGGCAGCGGGCCCGCGCGGCCCGTCGGTTCGGTGTCGAACGGCCGGGTGTCGAGCGCCGATGAGCAGCCCGGAGCCGGCACGTCCCGCCCACCCCGCCCGCGCCGCGGGCCTCGCGCTGATCGGTGTCGCGGCGGTCGCCCTCGTGATCGGGGTCGCCAGCCTGTTCACCGGCGGCGACGACGACCAGCAGGGCGCCCAGCCCTCGGCCACGTCCAGCACCGACCCGGGCGGCAGCGACACGCAGACCCCGGGCACCACGGACCCCACCGCGCCGCAGACCACGACCGGTTCCCCCACGACGCCACCCGCCGCCACCACGACGGCCGCACCGACCGGCGTCCCGGGCGGCGCCACCACAACCCCGCCGCCCCCGGTCTCGCCGACGACCAAGCCGCCGGTGCGGGTCTACAACAACAGCACCATCCAGAACCTGGCGGCGCGGGCGTCCGACGACGTGCGCAAGGTCGGCTGGGAGGTCGCCGAGACCGGCAACTACTCCCAGGGCCAGATCCCGACCACCACGGTCTACTTCCGGCCGGGCACGGACGAGGAGGCGTCGGCGCAGGCCCTGGCCCGCGCCCTGCGCGCCGAGGTGAAGCCCCGCTTCGACGGCATCGAGGGCGCGCACCCCGGCATCATCGTGATCGTGACGAACGACTACCAGGGCCCGTCCGGCAAGATCTGAACCGGCCGCAAGCGCTTGCGGCCGGCCCGCCGGGAGTCAGGTCTGCCGGGACTCCGCGTACGCCTCCAGAGCCGCGAGCTGCACCGGGTCCAACGACGGCCGCACGGCGGTCCGCGCCTTCGCCAGGTGGTCCGCCGTCACCTCCGCCGCCGACAGGGACTCCCGCATCGCGGTCAGCGCCGCCTCCCGCACCAAAGCCGCGCAGTCCGCCGCCGAGTACCCGTCCAACTCCTCCGCCAAAGCCGACAAGTCGACATCCGACGCCAACGGCGTGTTCCGCGACGACGCCCGCAGGATCTCCGCCCGCGCGGCGGCGTCCGGCGGCGGCACGTACACCAGGCGCTCCAGCCGGCCCGGTCGCAGCAGGGCCGGGTCGATCAGCTCCGGTCGGTTCGTCGCGCCCAGGACCACCACGTCCCGCAACGGCTCCACGCCGTCCAGCTCGGTCAGCAGCGCCGCCACCACCCGGTCGCCGACGCCCGAGTCCGACGACTGGCCCCGGCGCGGCGCGAGGGCGTCCACCTCGTCCAGGAAGACCAGCGCGGGCGCGGCCTCGGCGGCGCGGCGGAACAGCTCGCGGACCGCGCGCTCCGACTCGCCGACGAACTTGTCCATCAGCTCGGCGCCCTTGACCGACAGCACGTTCAACCGCCCGCTGCCCGCCAGCGCCCGCACCAGGAACGTCTTCCCGCACCCCGGCGGCCCGTACAGCAGCAGCCCGCGCGGCGGCGCGACGCCCAGGCGCGCGAACGAGTCCGGGTACTGCAACGGCCACAGCGCGGCCTCGGTGAGCGCCTGCTTCACCTCGGCCATGTCGCCGACGTCCTCCAACGTCAGCCCGCCGGTCCGCAACGTGTCCGAAGTGGACATCGAGATCGGCCGCACGGTCTCCAACGCGCCCAACAGGTCTTGCTGCGCCACGTGCGGCTCGGCCACGTCCCGCTGGCGCAGCGCGGACCGCACCGCCGCCTCCCGCCGCAGCGCCACCAGGTCCGCCGCGACGAACCCGGGCGTCCGGTCGGCGACCACGCCGAGGTCCACGTCGGGCTCCAGCGGCACGTCCCGCAGCAGCACCCGCAGCAATTCCGTCCGCACGACGCCGTCCGGCAGCGACAGCACGATCTCGCGGTCCACCAGCTCCGGCACGCGCAGGCGCGGGTCCACCGCCTCGGGGTGCGCGCTCGTCACGACCAGCGCGAACCCGGGCCTGGCCACCGCCTCCCGCAACGCGTCCAGCACGACCGTCGCCACCGGCGGCGGGTCGGCGGCCGGCAGCAGCGCCTCGACGTCGGTCAGCAGCAGCACCACGGGCGTCCCGGCGGTGGACAGCGCGTCGGTGAGCCGCGCGGCCGTCGCGTTCGCCTCCAGCACGGCGATGCTCGGCGCGGCCACCTCGACCACCGCGGCGTCGACAGCGTGCGCGACGGCCCGGACCAGCGTCGCCTTGCCGACCCCTTCCGGCCCGCTGACCAGCGCCGCCAGCCGGGGCGCCGCGCCCAGCCGGGTCAGCAGCTCGGGGTGCCGGAAGGTGATGTCCAGCCACTCGGTGAGCCGGCGCGCCGCGTCCTGTTGCCCGGCCAGGTCCGCGATCGCCACCGCCGCCACGGGCGGGGCGGTCACCACCGGTTCGGGGGCGGGATCACCCGTCCGTGCGCCGTCCCGCCACCCGACGACGGTCGAGGGCTGCACCGCCACCGGCCCGGCCGGGTCGACGGAGGTGATCGTGAGCAGTTCGTTGGTCCACGTCATGCCGATGGCGTTGGACAGCTTCCGCCGGGTCTCGCTGACGTCCACGCCGGGCGGCGGGGCGAGGTCCTGGGGGAGCAGCGACACCGCGTCCCCGACGGTCAGGACCTTGCCGGTCAACGCCATCCGCAGCGTCTCGGGCGTGAGGGACGTACTGGCCAGCCGCGACCCGGCCACCGTCACCGCCCGCGCGGCGGCGACCTCGGTCGGCGTCACCACGACCTCGGACCCCTCGACCACGCCGAGGTTGGACAGCGTCACGTCGTCGACGAACACCACCCCGGGCGGCCCGTCGCCGGCGGCGGCGAGGGCGGCGGACACCCGCGCCCCGGTCAGCTTGACCGCGTCCCAGGCCCGCAACCCCAGCGCGTCGAGCACCTCGGGGTGCATCCGCACCACACCGCGGCGCGTGTCGAGGGCGGAAGGCGACAGGCGGGCCGTCAACGTGATCACGGCAAGAGCCTAGGACAGCGATCGGCCCGGCGGGTTCGAGTCCCGCCGGGCCGTCAGCGTGGCCTCCGGCCCCCGGTTCGATCGTCTCACGGGGTACCGACAAAAGGGCCTTTGAGGGCGGTGGTGGCGCAGGCCGATCCGCTGCTAGAGGGCCTTAAGTGCGGCGGTGGTGACGTAGGCCGATCCGCCGCCCGGGGGGCATCAAGGGCGGTGGTGGCGGCGTAGGCCGATCTGCCGCCAACCGCGGCGCTTGGCGCCGGGCTGGCCGTTGGTCTCCGCGGCCACCTGGGTCGGGTCCACGGCCCGGCGCGGCCGGCGGACCGCCCGCATCGCCGCGCCCGCCACCCGGCCGCCCAACGGCTGCCGCAGGCCCAACCGCCGGGCCGCGACGCCGTGCGCCCGCTTGATCGCCCGGCGGTCCGCCGCCGGCACCGACCACGCCTCGGGGTGCTTGGCCAGCCACCGGTACCGGCGCACCGAGTACGGCAGGTGCGCCAGGTACAGCAGCGACGCCGCGATCAGCGCCACCAGCGGGAACGTGATGACCGCCGCCGCCAGCAGCGCCACCAGGACCAGCAGCGGCGCGACCGCCCGCGGCGGCACCTTGATCGTCTTCACCGACAGCGTCGGGATGCGGCTGACCAGCAGCAGCGCCACCGCCACCGTCCACGCCCCGACCACCCACGGCTCCGACCACCAGCCCGGCCGGCGCACCTGCTCGTCCAGGATCAGCGGCAGCAGCAGCAACAACCCGCCGGCCGGGGCGGGCACGCCGACGAAGAACTCCTTCGCGAACGGCGGCTGCTCCACCTCCAGCAGCGTGTTGAACCGGGCCAGCCGCAGCACCATGCACACCGCGAAGATCAGCGCGACGACCCAGCCCTCGCGGCTGTCCTCGAACTTCCACACGAAGATGACCAGCGCGGGCGCGACACCGAAGGAGATGGCGTCGGCCAGCGAGTCCAGCTCGGCGCCCATCTTGCTGGTCGCGTCCAGCAGCCGGGCGATCCGGCCGTCGAGGCCGTCGAACACCGCCGCCATGGCGATGGACGCGATGGCCGCGCCGTAGAACCCGTTGATGGCGAAGTACACCGCCGACAGGCCCGCGCACATCGCCAGCACGGTGATGGCGTTGGGCAGCAGCCGGACCCCGGGGCCGCTGGGAGCCATCCGCCTCAGCCCTCCGGGAGTTCGGCGAGCACGGTCTCGCCGCCGATGGTCTTCTGCCCGGCCTCGACCAGCACCCGGCTGCCCGCCGGCACGTACAGGTCCACGCGCGAGCCGAACCGGATCAGGCCGTAGGTCTGGCCGACCGCGACCTTGTCGCCCTCGGCCACGTGGCACACGATCCGCCGCGCCACCAGGCCGGCGATCTGCACGACCACGACGTCGTGGCCCTCGAAGGAGCGCAGCCACACGGTGTTGCGCTCGTTGTCCTCGCTGGCCTTGTCCAGGTCCGCGGACAGGAACTTGCCGGGCCGGTAGGACACCTGCTTGACGGTGCCGGACACGGGCACGCGCTGGACGTGCACGTCGAACACCGACAGGAACACGCTGATCCGGGTCATCGGCGCGGCGCCCAGGCCCAGCTCGGCCGGCGGCACCGCCTCGACGACGTGGGACACCGTGCCGTCGGCGGGCGCCACGGCGATGCCGGGACGGGTGGGCGTGGTCCGCTTGGGCTCGCGGAAGAACCACGCCACCCAGGCGGTCAGCACGGCGCCGACGACCCCCAGGCGCTTGGAGAACCGGCGCAGCAGGAGGGTGCCGACGGCCGCACCCAGCACGAACGGGCGACCCGCCGGGTTCATCGGGGGGACGATCCCCTTGGCGAGGTCGAGGAAGTGGGAGACGGCACCACTGTTGTTGTCGCGTTCGACGGTCATGGCTCTTCCGGGTCGGGGCACTGTCATTCGACCGGCAACACGCTACGCCGGCGGCGCCCGGCCCCGTCCGGCGTGCCCGTGCGTCCCCCGACGAACGCACGCGCACCACCGGACGAGTAGCCGTCGAGTGTAATCCGGGTCACATGGAGTATTCAATGGCGTTGCGTGAGCCGCTCGTCACACAGCGCGGTCGTGACTGTCACCCGGAAGGGGTAGCTCAGAGGAACCGGACCAGCACCTCGTCACCCTCGGCCAGCGCCGTCACGTCCTCGGGCACCTCGATCAGGCAGTCGCTGACCGCCAGCGCCGACAGCAGGTGCGACCCCGGCCCGCCCACCGGCGTGACGACCCGCCCGGACACCGGGTCGTACTTGCCGCGCCGGAACTGGGTGCGCCCGGCGGGCGAGGTCAGGCCCGCGCTCAGCCGGGCGACCGCCGTCGGCCGCTCGACCCGCGCGAACCCCAGCGCCGCCCGCAGCGCGGGCCGGATGAACACCTCGAACGACACCTGCGCGCTCACCGGGTTGCCCGGCAGCGTCGCCACCGCGACGCCCTGGTAGCGGCCCGCGCCCTGCGGCCCGCCCGGCTGCATGGCGACCTTCGTGAACTCCACGCCGCGCCCGGTGAAGGCGTCCTTGACCACCTCGTACGCGCCCGCGCTCACCCCGCCCGAGGTCAGCAGCAGGTCGAACTCGGCGATGCGCGCCCCGACGGCCGCGTGGAAGGCGTCCACGTCGTCGGGCACGAACCGCAGCAGCTCCGCCTCGCCGCCCGCCTCCCGCACGGCCGCCGCCAGCATCACGCCGTTGGACTCGTAGATCTGCCCCGGCAGCAGGTCGGTCCCCGGCGACACCAGCTCCGACCCGGTGGACAGCACCAGCACCCGCGGTCGCCGCCGCACCGGCAGCACCGCGAACCCCAGCGCCGCCGCCAACCCCAGCTGCGCCGGGCCCAGCGGCGTCCCGGCGGTCAGCACGGTCGCGCCCACGGCCACGTCGTCGGCGGCCGTCCGCACGTTCTGCCCGACCGCCACCGCGCGGTCCACCCGGACGGTCGAGGTCCCGCCGTCGGTCCACTCGACCTGCACCACGGCGTCCGCGCCGGGCGGCACGGGCGCGCCGGTCATGATCCGCTGCGCGGTGCCCGGCTCCAGCGGCGCCAGCGAGGTCTTGCCCGCCGGGATGTCGTCGGTCACCGGCAGCGTCACCGGCACCCGCGCGAGGTCGGCGGCGCGCACCGCGTACCCGTCCATCGCCGAGTTGTCGAACGGCGGCAGCGGGATGGGGGCCACCAGGTCGGCGGCCAGCGCGAGGCCCAGGCAGTCGGCGACCGGCAGGTCCACCACCGGCATCACGCCGACCAGGTCCGCCACCCGGGCCCGGTGGTCGGCGACACGCGTCAGGGGCTTCGACGGCTCGGAGTTCGACACGACCACCATCCTGCCGCGCGCGTGCGAGACTGCTCCGACCGGCCGCACGATCGAGGTGGCCGGCCGCGGTTCGCAGTAGGGGGGAAGGTTCCGGTGCAGGTCCGCACGCGACACACGCCGACGTTCGGGGTGGCCAGGCTGGTGCTCGCGCCCGCCGAGCCGGTGCTCGTCGAACGGTCGTCGGTGGTCGCGACCAGCTACGGCGTCACCGTCGACACCAGGGGCAAGGCCCCCGGCGTCAAGGCCGCCCTGTGCACGGCCGGTCCCGAGGGCGGCTGGGTCGACGTCGCGCCCCCGCTGCCCGGCGACCTGCACGTCCTCGAACTCGACGGCGCCGCCGGCTGGTGCGTCGCCCGCAACACGTGGCTGGCCGGCGCGGTCACCGTCGCCCTCGACCCCGCCGCGCCGCCGGTGCGCGCCCTGCACGGCGGCGACAGCGGCTTCCTCACCCACTTCCGCGGCGCGGGCTCGGTGGTGCTGAGCTGCTACGGCACGCTCGACGTGGTCACCCTCGCCGCGGGCGAGCTGGTCACCCTCGACGCCGGGCACGTCATCGGGTTCGCCGACACCCTCCAGTGCCGCCTGCGCGCCCTGACCCCGGACGTGCCGCAATCGGTGCGCACCGGCGACGGGCTCGTGTTCGACTTCGCCGGACCGGGCCTGGTGCTGACCCGGACGCGCAGTCCGCGCGGACTCGTCACTTGGTTGCGCGACAACGGATTCAGCATGCGCGCATGACTCCATAAGGAGGTATCGGCGAACCCCCTCGTGCCTCTAGCGTGGCGGTTTGCTCAGGTATTTCTCGAAGGAGGACGTCTTGGCTGTCGGCACGGTCAAGTGGTTCAACTCGGAGAAGGGGTACGGCTTCATCGCCGCCGACGGCGGGCCCGATGTCTTCGTGCACTATTCGGCGATCCAAATGGAAGGCTTCCGCACGTTGGCCGAGGGCGACCGCGTGGAGTTCGAGATCCAGGCGGGCCGGGACGGCCGCAGCCAGGCGGCGGACGTCCGGAAGGCATCGTGAACCCCGCCCGGCCCGCCACGCGGCGGGTCGGGCCGTTCACCGCGCCGGGACGCCGACCCGCGCCCGCGCTCGCGCCGACGCGCACGTCCACGCCCGCGCCGACGCCCGGACCCGCGCCCACGCCCGGACTCGCGTCCGCGCGCGTGACCGGACCCGTCCCGGCACGCGCCGTGACCGGACTTACCCGGAACCGCCCGCACGCCCGTTCGGCCGGACGTTAGGCTGCCTCGCGTGTCGGAGGACCTGTCTGGGCGACGGCTGGGCCACTACCGGATCGACGGGGTGCTCGGCCGCGGTGGCATGAGCGTGACCTACAAGGCCACGGACGTCCGGCTCGGCCGCAAGGTCGCGCTGAAGGTCATCGGCGAGCACCTGACCGCCGACGCCGAGTTCCGCGAGCGGTTCGTGGACGAGGCCCGCAACACCTCGGCGATCGACCACGCCAACATCGTGCCGCTGTACGACTTCGACGAGGTCGACGGCCTGCTCTACATCGCGATGCGGCTGGTCGACGGCCAGGACCTGTCCTCCCACATCAAGGACGGCCCGATCTCGCCCGCCCGCACGCTCACGCTGCTCGGCCAGGTCGCCGAAGCGCTGGACATGCTGCACGGCAAGGGCCTGGTCCACCTCGACGTGAAACCGGCGAACGTGCTGGTCACGACCAAGGAAGCGTCCCGCGAGCACGTCTACCTCGCCGACTTCGGCCTGACCCGGCGCGGTGCCACCGGCCACCGCACCCGCACCGGCGACTTCCTCGGCTCCCCGACCTACGCCGCGCCCGAGCACCTGCGCGGCGAGCCGCTCGACGGCCGCACCGACCAGTACGCGCTGGCCTGCATGGTGTTCGCGTGCCTGTCCGGGCGGCCCCCGTTCCAGGGCGGCGTGCAGGACGTCATCCAGGGCCACCTCGGCCAGGAGATCCCGGCGCTGACCTCGCTGGTCGCGCTGCCGCCCGGCATCGACGACGCCCTGCGCAAGGGCACCGCCAAGAACCCCGACCAGCGCTACGGGTCGTGCCAGGAGCTGATCGCCGCCGTCCGCACCGCGCTGGGCGGCGCGGCGACCGTGACCAGCCCGCCGCGCCGGGTCGACGCGCCCGTGTCCGGGCCGACCCCGGTGGTGGGTCCGCCGTCGGGCGGGATGCCCGCGCAGCCGCAGCCGCCGCAGGGCTTCGCGAACCAGCCCGGGTTCCTCGCCGAGCCGGTGCGGCTGCGCCCGCCGACCCAGATGGGCGGCGCGTCGGCGTTCACCTCGGCCAAGAAGCAGCGGCCCGCGTGGTTCGCGCCCGTGGTCGCGGGCGTGGTGGCGATCATCGCCATCGTCATCGTCGTGCTGATCCTCACGCCCAAGGACGAGCCGCCGCGGCCACCGCAGTCCACCAGCTCCGGGCAGTCCATCGACGTGGGCGGCACCACGACCAGCGCCAAGCCGCTGCCCACCAGCGTGCCCGTGAAGACATCCCGCTGACCTGGGGTTCTTGCACTCGACGGCGGTGAGTGCTAAACACGGTGCTGGCACTCGGAACACCTGAGTGCCAGCACGCAGGCTGGGACGGTGAGGCGCACCCGGTAGTCCCGGGTGGGTCGTCCGTCGCGGGCACCGAGCCTGGCCAAGCACCGTGTTCCGCTGCGGGCACCTGTCCGCAGTGGCCCCATGAGTCGTTTATAAGGCGGAGGAACACACCGCAATGGCCAAGATGATCGCGTTCGACGAGGACGCCCGCCGCGGTCTCGAGCGTGGCATGAACACCCTCGCCGACGCCGTCAAGGTGACGCTGGGCCCGAAGGGCCGCAACGTCGTGCTCGAGAAGAAGTGGGGCGCGCCGACCATCACCAACGACGGCGTCTCGATCGCCAAGGAGATCGAGCTCGAGGACCCGTGGGAGAAGATCGGGGCCGAGCTCGTCAAGGAAGTGGCGAAGAAGACCGACGACGTCGCCGGTGACGGCACGACCACCGCCACCGTGCTCGCCCAGGCCCTGGTCCGCGAGGGCCTGCGCAACGTGGCCGCCGGCGCCAACCCGCTGGGCCTCAAGCGCGGCATCGAGCAGGCCGTCGAGGCCGTGACCGAGCAGCTGCTCAAGACCGCCAAGGAGGTCGAGACCAAGGAGCAGATCGCCGCCACGGCGTCCATCTCCGCGGGCGACTCGACCATCGGCGAGCTGATCGCCGAGGCCATGGACAAGGTCGGCAAGGAAGGCGTCATCACCGTCGAGGAGAGCAACGCGCTCGGCCTCGAACTCGAACTGACCGAGGGTATGCGCTTCGACAAGGGCTACATCTCGGGCTACTTCGTCACCGACCCGGAGCGTCAGGAAGCGGTCCTGGAGGACCCGTACATCCTGCTCTACGGCTCCAAGATCTCGTCGGTCAAGGACCTGCTCCCGCTGCTGGAGAAGGTCATGCAGTCCGGCAAGCCGCTGCTGATCATCTCCGAGGACGTCGAGGGCGAGGCCCTGGCGACCCTGGTGGTCAACAAGATCCGCGGCACCTTCAAGTCCGTCGCCGTCAAGGCCCCGGGCTTCGGCGACCGCCGCAAGGCCATCCTGCAGGACATCGCGATCCTGACCGGCGGCCAGGTCATCACCGAGGACGTCGGCCTCAAGCTGGAGAACGCCGACCTGTCCCTGCTGGGCAAGGCCCGCAAGGTCGTCGTGACCAAGGACGAGACCACGGTCGTCGAGGGCGCGGGTGACGCCGAGCAGATCCAGGGCCGCGTCAACCAGATCCGGGCCGAGATCGAGAAGTCGGACTCCGACTACGACCGCGAGAAGCTCCAGGAGCGCCTGGCCAAGCTCGCCGGTGGTGTGGCGGTCATCAAGGCCGGCGCCGCCACCGAGGTGGAGCTGAAGGAGCGCAAGCACCGCATCGAGGACGCGGTGCGCAACGCCAAGGCCGCCGTCGAGGAGGGCATCGTCGCCGGTGGTGGCGTCGCGCTGCTGCAGGCCGCCGAGGCCGCCTTCGCGGGCCTGAAGCTGGAGGGCGACGAGGCCACGGGCGCCAACATCGTCAAGGTCGCCGTCGAGGCCCCGCTCAAGCAGATCGCCGTCAACGCCGGCCTTGAGGGCGGCGTCGTGGTGGAGAAGGTCAAGGGCCTGCCCGTCGGCCACGGCCTCAACGCCGCGACCGGCGTGTACGAGGACCTGCTCGCGGCCGGCGTGCCGGACCCGACGAAGGTCACCCGCTCGGCCCTGCAGAACGCGGCCTCCATCGCCGCGCTGTTCCTGACCACCGAGGCCGTGGTGGCCGACAAGCCGGAGAAGTCCTCCGGCGCGCCGGCCGTCCCGGACGCGGGCGGCATGGACTTCTGATCCCAGCGGCACCCGAAGGGGCCCGGTCCACTCGGACCGGGCCCCTTCGCCGTTCGCTTTTCCCCGGCGGAACTCGCCTTCGTGGGCACAACTCCCGCTTTGCGGTCGAGGTGTTCAGCGGGTTGAGCGCTTCGGTGCAGAATTGCGGATTCCCCGGCTCGGTGGGGTTTCTCGGGCTCGCAAGCCGACTTCCCCGACGCCGGCCGGAGTGGCTTCTTGCGGGGGATACGCGCAAATGCCCGGACAACCCACTTCCCGCCACGATCGGGTGAAGGGCTGCCCTAGTGCGCGGCCGGTGCGTGGATGGACTCGCGGATTTCCCGGCGGGCCCCTCCGTAGACCCTCACCTCGACGGCGATCCACAGCACGCAAGCCACCGTCAGGACGCCCAGCGCCGCCCAAGCCGGTACCAGCAGCGCGACCGGCGTCAGCACCACCAGGGCGACGGCCATCGCCACGCGCACCCGGTTCACCGACCCCAGGTTGCGCAGCCGGAACCCGATGTGCCCCAGCACGTACAGCAGCACGCCCCCGTACAGCGCGTACGGCCCGACCCCGTGCAGGTGCTCGCTCGGCGTGTGCCCGTCCGCCCCGGCCAGGTAGTTCATCGTCTTCTTCAGGCCCAGCGCGAGCAGGATGATGCCGGCGATCATCGGCAGGTGCAGGTAGGTGAACGAGTCCCGGGCCAGCGCGGCGCGCCTCGCGCCGCTCGCCGCGTGCAGGACCCGCTCCGCCGTGGGCGCCACGACGTCGAAGTACGCCCACCACAGCGCCGCCGCGATGACCAGCCCGCACACGATCCCGTAGACGATCGGCCACGACACCGGCAGGTCCGCGACGCCCACGCCCACGGCCACGATCGACTCGCCCAGCGCGATCAGCACGATCAGCGCGTACCGCTCCGCGAAGTGGACCGCCGAGTGCACCCGCCACCCGGACACGCCGGTCAGCAGCACCCCGCCGTAGTCCACGGCCAGCGCCAGCGCCCACAGCGCCGTCTGCGTCAACCCCGACGTGAAGGACGCCGTCACCAGGACCACCGTGCCCGACAGCATCGGCAGGCACGTCACCGCGAGCTGCCGGCGCAGGGCCGCGTCACCCTGCGAGAACCGCCAGTACGACACCAGGTGCAGCACCCGCACGACCAGGTAGCAGGCGGCGAACACCAACGGCCCCGGCAGGCCGCCCGGCAGGTCGTCGAACGCCTCCGGGATGGTCACCGACGCCACCAGCATCACGGCCATCGCCCCGAACAGCACGATCCGCGCGCCGTCGTCGTCGGCGTGCACCCGGTTGCCCAGCCACGAGTAGCAGCACCAGCACCACCAGAGCAGGGCGAGCAGCAGCATGCCGCGCACCACGCCGCGGACCGTGGGGTCGGCGGCCATCAGCTGCGTCACCTGGGTGATCGCGTAGACGAACACCAGGTCGAAGAACAGTTCGAGCGGTGTCACCCGGGCGCCCTCGTGGACGACCCGGGCCCGGCTTGTGGACATGCCGGGAAGTGTGCCACCCACCTGCGGGAATCCATGATCGGTTCGTTAACCGTGAACTGTTAACGACAGGCTGTGTATCCACCGTAGAACTACTCACTCCTTATCTGATGACCGAACCTCGACCCCGGAGGAACGCATGAGGAACCGGACCGACGGCCGCCGGCCGTCCCACTGACCACTCGGGGGAGGGGGCGGCGAACCGGTCGGCTTCGAGGGGTGCCGATCGGACGCCGCCCGTGGTGAAGGGCGGTCCGCGGTGCGAGGGGGGCATCGCGGACCGCCGACACACGTGACGTGGAACGATCAGCTCCGGCTGGGGGATGTCGAGGAGGAGGTGACGACCGTGGGAGAGCTGCGCACGGCTGGTGAGCGGCCACCCTGGGAGGGTCTGGACGGGACGGACCGGCACGCCGCCTGCGTCGTCGCCGCCCGCGACGGCGACCGCAGGGCGCTGGACGTGCTGGTCGCGGACCTGACGCCGCTCGTGTGGCACGTCGCGCGCGGGCACGGCCTGGACCGCAGCACCGCGGAGGACGTGGTGCAGACGGTGTGGCTGGCCCTGCTGCGCCACCTGGACCGGTTGGTCGAACCCCGCGCGCTGGCGGGGTGGCTCGTCGTGGCGACGCGGCGGGAAGCCCAGCGCACCTGGACCCCCAGCCGTCGGGAAGCCGCGCTGTCCGACGAGCTGGCGGAGCAGTTGGAGAGCGAACACGGGTTGCCGGAGGACGCCGCCCTGGTCGACGACCGGGACCACCGGTTGTGGCGGGCCTTCGGCCGCTTGTCGCAGAAGTGCCAGGAGCTGCTGCGACTCACCGTGCTGGCCGGGCGGGCGGAGTACCGCGCGGTCGCCGAAGCACTGTCCATGCCACGCGGGAGCATCGGTCCGACCAGGGGCCGGTGCTTGACGACGTTGCGCGCACATCTTGACGCGGAAGGAGGATCGCGGTGAACGACATCGACCCGCGCGATGACCGCAGAGGCCATGAGGACACCGCTGTCCTCACCGAGCTGAACCGGTTGGTGTACGAGCTGGACGCGCCGCCGGCGGGGCTGGTCGAACGCATCCAGTTCGCGGTGGCCCTGGAGAACCTGGACGTGGAGGTGGCCCGCTGGGAGCGGGCGGGGTCGTTCGCGGGTGTCCGCGGCGGCAACCCCGGCACCATCACGTTCACGGTCGACAACCTGACCCTGATGGTCAACTTCACCTCGACGGGAGCGCGCCACCGCATCGACGGCTGGCTGGTGCCCGCGGGTGAGCACACCGTCGAGGTGCGGGTGGCGGAGCACGAGTCGAGCACGACGAAAGCCGACGACGGCGGCCGTTTCGTGCTCGCCGACGTGCCCGCCGGGACCACGCAGATCGTGGTGCACCTGGTGAACTCGCGCGGCGAACCGGGCCGCACGGTGGTCACCCCGACGATCATGTTGTAGGCCGCCACCCGCCGACCAGCGGCACGACTCGGCGGCGCACACCACGCCACCGTGCCCGCGAACGGCACGCCCACCGCCCGGTGCACGTGCCCGACGAGCACGCGCGCGACGTGCGGGTGCGGCACCTCCGCGAGCCGGTCGCCGTCCGCCGGGCGTGCCTGCGGCTCTGGGTTGTCCCGGTGCGGCCGGCACGCGTCGCGGCGGGTGTGCGGTGCGGCGGGTGTGCGGCGGCTGTCCGGGTTCGTCCTGGTGAGTGGCGTGTCGTGTTGTGTGCGTGCCGGCCTCCGGCCCCCGACACCATTTTCCCAGAGGGCACCGACAAAGCGTCTATGGTCTAGACCATGCTTGAGGTTATCGCTCTCGACGCGGCCGATGCCGAAGCCGCCCAGGCCGGTGGTGCGCACCGGCTCGAACTGGTCACCGACATGGCCGCCGACGGCCTGACGCCCCCACCTTCCCTCATCCGGTCCGTGCTCGCCGCGACCGACCTGCCCGTCCGGGTCATGCTCCGCGACGCCGCCGGGTTCGCGCCCGGCGACCTCGACGGGCTGCGCCGCGCCGCCGCCGACGCGCGGGAGGCGGGGGCCGCGGAATTCGTCCTCGGGTTCCTCGACGCCCGGCAGGGCATCGACGAAGAGGCCTGCCGCGCGGTGCTGGGCGAGATCGCCGGGTGTGCCTGGACCTTCCACCGCGCGCTCGACAACTCCGCCGACCCCCGGGAGTCCTGGGACGTCGTCGAACGACTCGGGTGCGACACCGTCCTCGCCGCCGGCTCACCCAACGGCGTCGCGGACGGCATGGACGTGCTCGCGGACCTGGCCGCCCGCCAGGAGAACCTCACGCTGCTCGTCGGCGGCGGCCTGAAGCGGGAGCACGTCGGGCCGCTCAAGGCCCTGGGCGCCACGGCCTTCCACGTCGGGAGCGCGGTTCGGCCCGGCGGGTGGGCCGCGCCGCTGTCCGCCGATGCCGTCCGGACCTGGGCAAATCTGGTCTAGACCGTTTGCGGATTCGGACACTAGCATCCCCGTTGCTTCCCACGAAATAGCCGTTGCACGTCACGCAACAAGGGGTCAACGAGATGCGAGTTGCCAACAGGGTGGCCGCTGCGGCGGCGGGTGTCGCCGCAGTGCTCGCCATGACGGGGTGCGCCCCGGTCCAGTCCGGCCCGGCCGCGACCGGCGCCGACCAGCAGACCGGGCAGCTCCGCGTCTGGCTGTTCGACGAGGTCAACCGCGGCCCGAAGGAGGCCGTGGTCAAGGAGGCGGTGACCGAGTTCCAGAACGCCCACCAGGGCGTCACCGTCGACGTCCAGTACATCCAGGTCCAGACCCGCGCCGAGCGCTTCAAGGCCGCCTTCAGCGACCCCAAGAGCGCCCCGGACGTCGCGGAGTTCGGCAACACCGACCTCGCGGGCTACGTCGCCGGCGGCGGGTTCGCCGAGCTGGACCTCTCCGGCTGGAACGACGCCAAGGACCTCCTGCCCGCCGTCCTCGACACCGGCAAGGTCGACGGCAAGGTCTACGGCCTGCCCTGGTACGTGGGCGTCCGCGCCCTCTACTACCGCACGGACGTCTTCAACGAACTCGGCCTCAAGCCCCCGGCCACGCTGGACGAGATCGCGCCGACCGCCCGCCGGGTCCGCGAGGCCAAGCCGGACCTGCTCGGCATCTCCGCCGGCGGCAAGTACACCTACGGCGCGATGCCGTTCGTGTGGGCCAACGGCGGCGACATCGCGCGCAAGGACGGCGACAAGTACGTCTCCGCCATCGACAGCGCCGAGTCCAAGGCCGGCCTGCGCCAGTACACCGAGCTGATCGCCGACGACATCTGCCCGCCCGCCCAGTGCGCCGGCAACGGCGGCGACGCCAGCGTCGAGGCGTTCCGCGCGGGCAAGGCGGCGATGGTCATCGGCGGCGACTTCAACCGCAAGTCCGTCGACGCCTCCAGCGCCGCCGGCAAGTACGCGGTCGTGCCGCTGCCGGGCAAGACGGCCGGCTCCATCGCGCCCGCGTTCTCCGGCGGCAACCTGCTCGGCGTGATGAAGGGCAGCGAGCGCAAGACGCTGGCCAAGGAGTTCGTCCAGCTCCTGGGCGGCAAGACCTACCAGCGCAAGATGTTCGACGCCATGGGCAACATGCCGACCTTCGCCGACGTGCAGAAGGCCGTCGCCGAGTCGCAGCCCGCCGTCGAGCCGTTCATCAAGACCCTCAACGCGGGCACCAAGTTCGTCCCCGTCACCCCGAACTGGGCCAAGATCGACGCCCAGGCCGTGCTGCCCACCCTCATCCAGGAGGTCGCCGCCGGCGGCAACGACCTCGACGCCGCGGCCAAGAAGGCGGCCGACGCGATGAACACGGCGTTCGCTTCATGACCGACGTCCACCTCGACCTGCGCCCCGCGACCGGGGCGCAGGCCCGTCCCGAAGCGCCGCGCCGGCCGCGGTGGCGCAAGAAGCGGGGCGACGGCCCCATCGCCCTCGCCTACCTGACCCCGGCGCTGCTGGTGCTGGTGGGCCTGATGGGCTACCCGATCTACCAGCTCGTCCTGATCTCGCTGTTCGACTACGGCCAGGAGCAGGTCAGCGGCGGCGCGCCGCTGACCTTCCTGGGCCTGGACAACTACGCCGCCCTGCTCTCGGACGCGAAGTTCTGGACCGTCCTCGGCCAGACCGTCGGGTTCGCGGCGGTGTGCGTGGTCGGGACGCTGCTGGTCGGCGCGGCGCTGGCGGTGCTGGCCACCCGCGTCCGCACCTGGGCGCGGATGACGCTGTTCCTGGCCGCGCTCGGCGCGTGGGCGACGCCGGCGGTGGCCGGGTCCACGATCTGGCTGTTCCTGTTCGACGCCAACTTCGGCTTCGTCAACGAGCTGCTGGGCACCACCGGGTTCTCCTGGACCTACGACCGCTGGATCGCGTTCGGCCTGGTCGCCGCGCAGGTCATCTGGTGCTCGTTCCCGTTCGTCATGGTGACCCTGTACGCGGGCATCAAGTCCATCCCGGGCGAGGTGCTGGAGGCGGCGGCCCTGGACGGCGCGTCGACGTTCCGCACGGCCCGCTCGGTGATCCTGCCGCTGCTGCGCCCGCTGCTGATCGTCGTGACCATCCAGTCGATCATCTGGGACTTCAAGGTGTTCACCCAGATCTACATCATGACCAGCGGCGGCGGCATCGCCGGGCGCAACCTGGTGCTCAACGTCTACGCCTACCAACAGGCGTTCGCGGCCTCGGAGTACGGGCTGGGCGCGAGCATCGGCGTCGTGACGACCCTGCTCCTGCTGCTGATCACGCTCGGGTACCTGCGGGCGCTGCGGAAGTCGGGGGAACAGCTGTGAGGCGCGGACTCGTCGAGGGCGTCACGGTCCTCATCGCGGGCGTGGTGGCGTTCCCGCTGTACTGGATGGTGCTCACGGCGCTCAAGCCCGAGCACGAGGTGATCTCCGCCGACCCGCGGCCGTGGACGCTCGCGCCCACGTTGGACAGCTTCGTGCGGGCGCTGACCGTGCAGAGCTTCGGGCGCTACCTGGTCAACAGCCTGGTGGTGGCGCTGGCCGTGGTGCTGCTGAGCCTGCTGATCGCGTTCCTGGCGGCGACGGCGCTGACCCGGTTCCGGTTCCGCAGCCGCACGACCCTGCTGGTGATGCTGCTGGTCGTGCAGATGGTGCCGGTCGAGGCGCTGACCATCCCGCTGTTCTTCGTCATGCAGTCGGTGCGCGACGTGGCGCCCGCGTTCGGCCTGAACCACCTGGGCTCGCTGGTGCTGGTGCACCTCGCCTTCAGCCTGCCGTTCGCGATCTGGATGCTGCGCGGGTTCGTCGCGGCGGTGCCGGTGGAGTTGGAGGAGGCGGCGACCCTGGACGGCGCGTCCCGCTTCCGCTTCCTGTGGCAGGTGCTGTTCCCGCTGGTCGCGCCGGGTCTGGTGGCGACGAGCGTGCTGTCGTTCATCCACGCGTGGAACGACTTCCTGTTCGCCAAGACGTTCATCATCTCCGCGGCGGAGAACCAGACGCTGCCGCTGGCGCTCCAGGTGTTCGTCAAGCCCGACCAGAACGACTGGGGCGCGATCATGGCGGGATCGACGTTGATGACGATCCCGGTGCTGGTGTTCTTCATCCTGGTGCAGCGACGACTCGTCGCGGGACTCGCGGGAGCGGTGAAGTCGTGATCATCCCCAAGCCGGTGTCGTTCGTCCGGGGCGAGGGTTCCCTCGTGTTCGACGGGACGGTGGACGTGCGGCCCCACGACGGGCCGGCGGAGTCCTACCGCCTGACCGTCGACCCGCGGGGCGTCACGATCGAGGCGGCGGACGCGGCCGGCGAGTTCTACGCCCGGCAGACCCTGCGGCAGCTCAGCGGCCCGGACGCCTTCCGCGCCGCGCCCATCGGCGGCCCGCCGACCCTGCCGGTGTGCGTGGTCGAGGACCGGCCCCGCTTCGCGTGGCGCGGCGTGATGCTCGACGTGGCCCGGCACTTCCTGCCCAAGCCGGACCTGCTGCGCTACGTGGACCTGCTGGCCGCGCACAAGTTCAACGTGCTGCACCTGCACCTGACCGACGACCAGGGCTGGCGGTTCGAGTCGAAGAGGTTCCCGCGCCTGCACGAGGTCGGCGGGTGGCGGCCGTCCTCCCGGTACGGCGACCGGCGCCGCGGCGGGCAGACGAACCGGCCGCACGGCGGCTACTACACCCAGGACGACCTGCGCGAAGTCGTCGCCTACGCGGCGCAGCGGCACATCACGGTCGTCCCCGAGATCGACGTCCCCGGGCACAGCCAGGCGGCCATCGCGGCCTACCCGGAACTGGGCGTCCAAGGCGGCGGCGTGTGGACCGACTGGGGCGTGAACCCCAACGTCCTCAAGGCCGACGAGTCCACAGTGGACTTCTACCGGCAGGTGTTCGACGAGCTGCTGGACGTGTTCCCGTCCGAGGTGGTCGGGCTCG
Organism: Saccharothrix mutabilis subsp. mutabilis; assembly: GCF_039521145.1. Classification (NCBI taxonomy): domain Bacteria; kingdom Bacillati; phylum Actinomycetota; class Actinomycetes; order Pseudonocardiales; family Pseudonocardiaceae; genus Saccharothrix; species Saccharothrix mutabilis. Next base: position 750,286 of record NZ_BAAABU010000002.1, on the reverse strand, counting down.
GCGGCGACGAGGCCGAGGGCGGCGACGGCCGGTTCGTCCGGCGCATCGCGCAGCACCTGGTGCGGCGTGGCCGGCGGCCCCACGGCTGGGACGAGGTGCTCGGCGTCGGACCGCTGCCGACGGGGACCGTGATCGCGTCGTGGCGCGGCGAGGAAGCCGGCCTGACGGCGTTGGAACGGGGCCACGACGTGGTCATGTGCCCCGAGAAGCACGTCTACCTGGACTACCGCCAGTCCGACCGGGAGGATGAGCCCATCCCCGTCGGTACCGTCCTGACCTGGGAGGACGTCTACGCCTACGAGCCGGCGGCGGCGGATCGGGTGCTCGGCGCGCAGGCGAACCTGTGGACCGAGCACCTCGACTCCCCGCGGCGGCTGGACTACGCGGCTTTCCCCCGCTTGTGCGCCTTCGCCGAGGTGGTGTGGAGCCCCGTACCCCACACCACCCCGACTTCCCCGGACACCCCCGTGTCCCCTGTGCCGTCGAAGAGCGCCCCCGCGCTCCGCGACGTGGAGGAGTTCCGCTCCCGCTTGGCCGAGCACCACCTGCCGAGGTTGGACGCCCTGGGCGTCGAGTACCGGCCCCTGTCCGGTCCCCGTCCCTGGCAGATGCTCCCCGGTGTGCCCGGCCACCCCCGTTAGTTAGTAGGCCTGGTCGACCTCCTTCTCCGGCACGAGGAACCACATGGCGATGTAGAGCACCGCGCCGGCGCCCACACCGAAGAGGGTCGCGGCGACGAGCAGGATCCGCAGGATCGCCGCGTCCACCCCGATGAGCTCGGAGACGCCGCCGCACACACCCGCGACCATCCGGTCGGTCCGGCTGCGGCGGAGCTTCTTGACCTTGTCGGTGGCCTGGTTGAGCACGTCGTTCGTCATAGCTCAATGGTGCTGGTCAGCGGCTTGCCGCACATCGGGGACGCACCCTGAGACCGCCCTCGGGGTTCACCCCGGGGCGACCCCCGGCCGGCGGGCTATGGTCGAGCGGTGACCCCCGAACCGACCTCCCCCGTCGACTCGCCCGAAGCGCTGGCCGAGCGGCTGGACCGGGTGGGCTACCTGCCCGACGCGGGGGTCGCGATGGCCGCCTTCCTCGCGCTGCGCCTGCACCGGCCGCTGCTGTGCGAAGGCGAGCCCGGCACCGGCAAGACCTCCCTCGCCCTGGCGCTCGCGCAAGCGCTGGGACTGCCGCTGATCCGCCTCCAGTGCCACGAGGGCATCGACGCGTCCCAAGCGCTCTACGACTGGGACTTCCCCCGCCAACTCCTGCACCTGCGCACCCTCGAAGCCGCCGGCCCGGTGGACGCCGAAGCGGCCGAAGCCTCCCTCTACACCCGGCGGTTCCTGCTCGCGCGGCCCCTGTTGCGGGCGTTGGAGGAGGCGCCGTGCGTGCTGCTGGTGGACGAGGTGGACCGCGCCGACGACGAGTTCGAGGCGTTCCTGCTGGAAGTGCTGGGGGAGAACACCGTCAGCATCCCCGAGTTGGGCGTCGTCGAGGCGGCCACGCCGCCGCTGGTCGTGCTCACCTCCAACCGGACCCGCGAGGTGCACGACGCGCTCAAGCGCCGCTGCCTCTACCACTGGCTGGAGCACCCGGACCCGGCCCGGGAGGTGGCCATCCTGCGCCGCCGCCTGCCCGGCCTGGACGAACGCCTGGCCACGCGGGTCGCGTCGGCCGTCCGGCGGCTCCGGGAGCTGGAGCTGATCAAACCGCCCGGTGTCGCGGAAGCGCTGGACTGGGCCGCGGCCCTGCTCGCCCTGGGCCGCACCGACCTGGACGCGGCCACCGCGGCGGCCACCCTCGGCGCCGTCCTGAAGTACCGGGAGGACGTCCAGCGCGCCCTGGCGGAGGGTGTGCTCACACCCTCCGCCGAGCGCACAATCGCGGGATGACCGGGCCGCTGACCGGGCTAGTGGGCTTCGCGCACGCCCTGCGCGCGGCCGGGGTCGAGTGCGGGCCGGAGCGGGTGCGGGCGTTCCTGGCGGCGGTCGAGCTGGTCGACGTGGCGCGGCGCGACGCCGTGTACTGGGCGGGGCGGGTGGCGTTGTGCGGCGGTCCGGACGACCTGCCGCGCTACGACGCCGCGTTCGCCGCCTGGTTCGGGGGTGTCGAGGTGAACCCCGCGCGGGCTCGGGGAGCGCGGACCGGGCGGGGCGCCGCGTTGGGGACCGGGGCGGTGGCGCGGAGCCGGGGGAAGCGGCTCGCGGTCGCGGCCAGTGACGTGGAAGTGCTGCGGCGCAAGGACATCGCCGAGATGAGCGCGGCCGAGCGGGCGCACCTGCGGGAGCTGCTGGCGACCTTGCGGCCACGCCCCCCGATGCGGCGCGGGCTGCGCAAGGGGCCGGCCCGGCGCGGCGACGTGGACGTGCGGGCGACCGTCCGGGAGATGCTCGCGACCGGCGAACCGGCGCGGCCCCGGTACCGGCGGCGGAGAGTCCGGGCGCGGAAGGTGGTGCTGCTGCTCGACGTCTCCGGGTCCATGAAGCCGTACGCGGACGCGTTGCTGCGGTTCGCGCACGTCGTCGCCCGGCGGATGCCGGTGGAGGTGTTCACCCTGGGCACGCGGCTGACCCGGATCACCCGGCAGCTCCGGCACCGCGACCCCGAGCGGGCGCTGGCCGCCGCCGCGCGGGCCGTGCCCGACCACGAGGGCGGCACGCGGCTGGGCGAGACCGTCAAGGCGTTCCTGGACCGCTGGGGACAACGCGGCGCGGCGCGGCGGGCCGTGGTGGTCGTGTGCTCCGACGGGTGGGAGCGCGGCGACCCGGCGCTGCTGGGCGAGCAGGTGGCGCGGCTGCGGCGGCTGGCGCACCGGGTGCTGTGGGTGAACCCGCACGCCGGCAAGGACGGGTACGCGCCGGTGCAGTCCGGCATCGCCGCCGCCCTGCCCCACCTCGACGGCCTGGTCGCCGGGCATAGCCTGAACGCCCTGCGGCACCTGCTCAAGGAGGTAAGCGGTGCGTGATGTGCTGGTCGAGCTCGCCCGACGCGTGGCGGCGGGGGAGACCGTCGGCGTCGGCACGGTCGTCGGCACGTTCAGCTCGGCGCCCCGGCCGCCGGGCGCGGCGATGCTGGTCGGCGCGGACGGCGAGGTCGTCGGCAGCGTGTCCGGCGGCTGCGTCGAGGGCGCGGTCTACGAGCTGGCGCAGGAGGTCGTGCGGACCGGCGCGCCCGTCCTCCAGCGCTACGGCGTGAGCGACGACGACGCGTTCGCGGTGGGCCTGACCTGCGGCGGGATCATCGACGTGTACGTGGAGGCGGTGTCGCGGAAGAGCTTCCCCGAGCTGCCCGACGTGCTGGACACCGTGCGCGCCGAGCAGCCGGTGGCCGTGGCGACGGTCGTCGAGCACCCCGGGTGGGTGGGCCGGCGGCTGGTCGTCTGGCCGGACCGGGTGGCCGGCGACGTGCCGTCCGCCCGCGCCCGCGACGCCATCGCCGACGACGCCCGGGGCCTGCTCGCCGCCGGCCGCAGCGCGACCCTGCACTACGGCCCGGACGGGCAGCGGCGCGGCGAGGGCATGGCGGTCTTCGTCAACTCCTTCGAGCCGCCGCCCCGGATGCTGGTCTTCGGCGCGATCGACTTCGCCGCCGCCGTGGCCCGCCTCGGCGCGTTCCTCGGTTACCGCGTGACGGTGTGCGACGCGCGCCCGGTGTTCGCGACCAGGACCCGGTTCCCGGAGGCCGACGAGGTCGTCGTGGACTGGCCGCACCGCTACCTGCGGGCGCAGGCCGACGCGGGCCGCGTGGACGAGCGCACGGTGGTGACCGTGCTGACCCACGACCCGAAGTTCGACGTGCCGCTGCTGGAGGTGGCCCTGCGCCTCAAGCTCGGGTACGTCGGCGCGATGGGGTCCCGGCGCACCCACGACGACCGGGTGCGGCGGCTGCGCGAAGCCGGGATGACCGAGGGCGAGCTGGCCGGGCTGTCCTCGCCGATCGGCCTCGACCTGGGCGCGCGCACGCCCGAGGAGACGGCCGTGTCGATCGCGGCGGAGATCATCGCGCTGCGGTGGGGCGGCGGCGGTGAACGCCTGACCCGGACCGCCGGCGCCATCCACCGCGCCACCTAGTCGGGCCGGCCGGGCTTAGCCTGCGCGGCGGATTGTTTGACGACGCAACGGGTAGCAGGCTCGCGTGTGACCCCCATCACCGACCGGCCTGGAGGGTTCATGCGGATCACCGTCACCGTGGACGGCGTGAGCTACAGCGACGAGGTCGAGCCCCGGACGCTGCTCGTGCACCACCTCCGCGACGCGCTCGGCAAGACCGGCACCGTCGTCGGCTGCGACACCAGCAACTGCGGGGCGTGCACCGTCCACCTGGACGGCCGCAGCGTCAAGTCCTGCGCCGTGCTCGCGGTGCAGGCCAACGGGCGGGAAGTCACCACGGTCGAAGGGCTGGCCGAGGACGGGCGGCTGCACCCGGTCCAGCGGGCGTTCCACGAGAACCACGCGCTCCAGTGCGGGTTCTGCACCCCCGGCATGATCATGCAGGCCATCGACCTGCTCGCCGACGACCCCGACCCCGATGAGGACGCCGTGCGGCACGGCCTGGAGGGCAACCTCTGCCGGTGCACCGGCTACCAGAACATCGTCAAGGCCGTGCGGGACGCCGCCGCCCGCGTCGACCACGGGGGTGGGGAATGACGGCCACCGCCGGACCGGAACTCGGCCGGCCCCGGCGGCGCAAGGAGGACGCCCGGCTGATCACCGGCGCGACCAGGTGGACCGACAACATCCGGCTCGCCGGGATGCTGCACCTCGCCCTGGTGCGCAGCCCCGTGGCGCACGCGCGCATCACGTCCGTCGACGTCACGGCGGCGCTGCGGATGCCGGGCGTGCTGGCCGTGTTCACCGGCCGCGACCTGGCCGCCGAGCAGGGCAGCCTGCCGTGCGCGTGGCCGATCACCGAGGACATGCTGGCCCCGCCCGCGCCGGCCGTCGCCGTGGACGAGGTGAACTTCGCGGGCGAGGTCGTGGCGGTCGTGGTCGCCCGGTCCGCCGCCGAGGCGCACGACGCGCTGGAAGCGGTCGACGTCGACTACGAGGACCTGCCGGTCGTGCTGGACCTGGAGGCGGCGGTCGCCGACGGCGCGGACCTCGTGCACCCCGACCTGGGCTCGAACAAGAGCGCCACCTGGGTGTTCGACTCGGCCGAGGCGGGCACCGGCGGTGACGTCGAGCAGGCCATCGCCGAGGCCGAGGTGGTGGTCGCGCGGACGTTCCGGCAGCAGCGGCTGATCCCGGCGTTCATGGAACCCCGGTCGGTCGTGGTCGACCCGACGGCGGACGCGGTCACCCTGTGGTCGTCCACCCAGATCCCGCACATCCTGCGCTGGATGCTGGCCGCCACGGTCGGCGTGCCCGAGCACAAGCTGCGCGTCATCGCCCCCGACGTCGGCGGCGGGTTCGGCGGCAAGCTCCAGGTCACGCCCGAGGAGGTGCTGGCGCTGGTGGTCGCGCGCCGGCTGGGCAAGCCGGTCAAGTGGACCGAGTCGCGCACCGAGTCCATGCTGTCCGCCCACCACGGCCGCGACCAGGTGCAGAAGCTCGTCGTCACGGCCAAGCGCGACGGCACGGTCACCGGGATGCGCGTCGAACTGCTCGCCGACATGGGCGCGTACCTGCGGCTGGTCTCGCCGGGCGTGCCGATCCTGGGCGCGTTCATGTTCAACGCGATCTACAAGTTCCCCGCCTACAAGTTCATCTGCCACAACGTCTTCACCAACAAGACGCCCACCGACGCCTACCGGGGCGCGGGCCGGCCCGAGGCCACGTTCGCCGTCGAGCGGATCATGGACGAGCTGGCCGCCGAACTCGGCATGGACCCGATGGAGCTGCGGCGCAGGAACTGGATCACCCGCGACGAGTTCCCGTTCGACACCGTCGCCGGCCTCACCTACGACAGCGGCGACTACGAAGCCGCCACCGCGCGGGCGATGGAGCTGTTCGACTACGAAACCCTGCGCGCCGAGCAGGAGGAGCGGCGCGCGAACGGCGACCCGGTGCAGCTGGGCATCGGCATCTCCACCTACACCGAGATGTGCGGGCTCGCGCCGTCCCGCGTGCTCGGCGCGCTGCGCTACGCCGCCGGCGGGTGGGAGCACGCGTCGATCCGCATGCTGCCCACCGGCAAGGTCGAGCTGATCACCGGCACCTCGCCGCACGGGCAGGGCCACGAGACGGCGTGGAGCCAGATCGTGGCCGACCGGCTCGGCGTGCCGTTCGAGGACGTCGAGGTGCTGCACGGCGACACCCAGGTCGCCCCGCGCGGCATGGACACCTACGGCTCCCGGTCGCTCGCCGTCGGCGGCACGGCCATCGTCCTGGCGGCGGACAAGGTGCTGGCCAAGGCCCGGACCGTCGCCGCGCACCTGATGGAGTGCTCGCCCGACGACGTCGACTTCACCGCCGGCACGTTCTCCGTGCGCGGCACGTCCACCACGATGTCGCTGGGTGACGTGGTCGTGGCCGCGCACGTCGCGCACAACCTGCCCGAGGGCGTGGAACCCGGGCTCGACTCCGACGCGGCGTTCGACCCGGACAACTTCTCGTTCCCGCACGGCACCCACCTGTGCGCCACGGAGGTGGACACGCGGACCGGGCAGGTGACCATCCGCAAGTACGTGTGCGTGGACGACGTCGGCAAAGTCGTCAACCCGCTGATCGTGGAGGGGCAGGTGCACGGCGGGCTCGCCCAGGGCATCGCGCAGGCCCTGTTCGAGGAGGCCGTGCACGACGAGGGCGGCACGCTCACCACGGCCACGTTCGCCGACTACCTGCTGCCGTCGGCGGCCGACCTGCCGCACTTCACCACCGACCGCACCGAGACGCCGGCGGAGACGAACCCGTTGGGCGTCAAGGGCGTCGGCGAGGCGGGCACCATCGCGTCCACCCCGGCGGTGGTCAACGCGGTCGTGGACGCGTTGCGGCACAGGGGTGTCAACGACATCCAGATGCCGTGCACGCCGTTCCGGGTGTGGAAAGCGTTGCAGGGCACGCAAGTCCAGACGCCCGCCCAGCCCGGCGCGGGCGGCGGCCCCGGTTCCCACGGAGGTGGCGCATGATCCCGGCCGCGTTCGACTACGTGGCGCCGGCGTCGGTCGAGGAGGCCGTGCGGGCGTTGGCGGAGGGCGGCGAGGACGCCAAGGTGCTGGCCGGCGGCCAGAGCCTCATCCCCGTGCTGCGCATGCGCCTGGCCGCGCCGACGCTGCTGGTGGACCTGTCCGGGCTCACCGAGCTGACCGGCGTCCACGACGAGGGCGACTCGCTGCTCATCGGGGCCATGACCACGCACTACGAGGTCCAGCGCGACCACTTGGTGCGTGAGCACGCACGGCTGCTGTGCCTGGCCACCGACACCGTCGCGGACCCGCAGATCCGGCACCGCGGCACGTTCGGCGGCGCGCTGGCCCACGCCGATCCGGCCGGCGACCTGCTCGCGCCCGCGTTGGCGTTGGACGCTGTGATGGTGTGCGCGGGGCCGGAGGGGACGCGGGAGGTGCCCGCGGCCGAGTTCTTCGTGGACTACTTCACCACCGCGCTGGCCCCCGACGAGCTGCTCACCCACGTGCGGGTGCCCAAGCTGCCCGGCTGGGGCGCGCACTACGAGAAGTTCAACCGGGTCGCGCAGGCCTGGTCCATCGTGGCGGTCGCGGCGGCGGTGGAGGTGTCCGGCGGCGTGGTCGCGCGGGCCCGCGTCGGCCTGACCAACATGGGGCCGACGCCCGTGCGGGCCCGCGGCGTCGAGGAGACCCTGGTCGGGCAGCCGGCCACGGCCGAGGCCATCACGACGGCCGCCTCCCGCGCCGCCGAGGGCACCGACCCGACGACCGACGCCAACGGCGACGCCGAGTACCGCACCCACCTGGCCCGGGTGCTGACCGAACGGGCCCTGACCGCCGCGGTGAGCGCATGAAGCTGGAACACCGGTTCACCGTCCCCGCGCCCGTGCCGGACGTGTGGGCGGCCCTGCTCGACCCGCGGCGGGTGGCGCCGTGCCTGCCCGGGGCCACGTTGACCGAGGTGGACGGGCCGAAGTTCAGCGGCACCGTCAAGGTCAAGCTCGGCCCGGTCACCCTGCTCTACAAGGGGTCCGGGCAGTTCACCTCGGTGTCCGAGGACGCCCACGCGGCGGTGATCAAGGCGTCGGGCAAGGACAGCCGGGGCAACGGCACCGCGTCCGCGACCGTCACCGTGACCCTGAACCCCCACGGGGCCGGCACGGCCGTGTCCGTGGTGGCCGATCTGGCCGTCACCGGGCGGCCCGCGCAGCTCGGACGCGGGCTGATCAGCGAGGTCAGCGACCGGATCGTGGGCGAGTTCGCGGATTGCCTGGCGACTCGGCTCGCGCCGGGGGAGGCTGAGGGGGTGACTGCTTCCCCGACGCCCGCCTCCCGTCCGCCGCTGCGGGCCGTGCCGGACCGGCCGGCCGACCAGCCGGTCGACCTGCTGGAGACGGCCGGCGTGCCGGTGCTCAAGCGGGTGCTGCCGGTGTTCCTGGCCGCCCTGGCGGTGGTGTTCGTGGTGGGTCTGCGCCGCAGGCGGCGGCGCTGAAGGCCGTGGTCGGGCGGCTGGTCCCGCTGGGGCTGGCCGCCTGCCTCGCCACGGCCTGCACCGGGTCGCCGGTGGTCATCACCTCGTCCCGGCCGGCGCCCACCACCACGTCCTCCGCGCCGCCCCCGCCGTCGTTCACCCTGGCGGCCGGCGGCGACATCCTGATCCACCCGGCCCTGACCGCGCAGGCCGACGCCGACGGCGCCCGCGACTTCGTGCCGCTGCTGTCCGGGCTGCGCGAGGCGATCGACGCGGACCTGTCGATCTGCCACCTGGAGACACCGCTGTCCGCGCCCGGCGCGCCGACCTACGGCTACCCGGCCTTCAGCGCGCCGCCCGAGGTGGCGAAGGCCCTGAAGACCATCGGCTACGACTCCTGCTCGACCGCGTCCAACCACACGCTGGACCGGGGTGCCGGCGCCATCAAGACGACCCTGGACCAGATGGACGCGGCGGGCCTGGCCCACACCGGCTCGTTCCGCTCGCCGGAGGAGTCGGCGACCCCGTTGCTGCTGGACGCGCGGGGGGTGAAGGTCGGGCACATCGCCTTCACGTACGGCTTCAACGGCATCCCGCTGCCCCAGCCGTGGATGGCCAACCAGTTGTCCGTGGAGGGCGTGCTCTCGGCCGCCCGAGCCGCGAAGGCCGCCGGCGCGGAGGTCGTCGTGGCCAGCCTGCACTGGGGCGCGGAGTACCGGCACGAGGCCACGGCCGAGCAGCGGGAAATGGCGGCGGCGGTCCTGGCGGACCCGGCGGTGGACCTGATCATCGGGACGCACGTGCACGCGGTGCAGCCGATCGAGCAGATCGGTGGCAAGTGGGTGGTCTACGGCATGGGCAACGAGGTGGCCCGCCACTCCGAGCCGCGCGGCATCACGGAAGAGGGCATCGTGACGCGGTTCAAGTTCGTGAAGGACGCGTCGGGGTGGCGGGTGGAGCACGCGGAGTACGTGCCCACTCTGGTGGAGTTCGGCCCCCCGATCCGAGTGGTCGACCTGACCCGCGTCGAGAAGACCCCTCGCCGGGTGGAGGCGTTGCAGCGCACCGAAAGCGTGGTCGGCAGCATGGGCAGCACGATCACCCATCGGTGATCACCGGAAAGGGCTACTGTATTCCTCTATTGATTCGGGCACTGTCGATCCTGCCAGTGAGGAGACGTCGTGACGGCCGTTCCTGAAGAGACTCCCCGACCCAAGCTTGCTGTGGTCCCGCATTTGCTGACGGTCGCCGAGTACGCGGAACTCGGCGAGGTCGAATCGGGCTACACCGAGCTGCAGGAGGGTCGATTGTTGATGGTGCCGAGCCCAGCACCCAGGCACAACCTCGCGTCGTTGGAATTGGCGATCCGGTTGAGGGGTCAGTTGTCGGACGATCTGGTGGTCATCCAGGACGTCGATGTCGACTTGGAGCTCGCCCCGCCGGGAGCCCCGGGCTTTTCTCGGAGGCCAGACGTGTTGGTGGTGCGGCGTCCGGCGTTGAAGAGGGTGGAGGAGGAGGGCGGTTTGATCCGGGCGTCCGAGGTGGAGGTCGTCATCGAGATCGTGTCGCCGGGCTCCTACCGCACGGACCACGTGATCAAAAGGGAGGAATACGCCGCCGCCGGCATCCCGCGCTACTGGATCGTGGACCTCGCCGAGCCGATCTCGCTGGTCGACTGCCAATTGGCCGGCGAATTCGGTTATCAGCAGGCGCCGGACGTGGTCGGCAAGTTCGAGACCACCGCGCCCTGCGCGATCGTGTTGCGCATCGACGACCTGGTCTGATCACCACGTCCGCCCCTCGCGCAGCAGCACCTCCCGGACCAGCGCCACGTGCCGGTTCGGCGTCGCGCCCGCCCGTTGCGCCAGGTAAGCCGTGTTGATCGGCGGGTCTTCGGGGTCGATCAAGGTCACCAGCGCGCCGGAGGCCAGCTCGTCCGCGCACAGGTACCGCGGGAGCACGGTGATGCCCGCGCCCGCCACGACCGCGGACAGCACGCCGCGCAGGTCGGGCATCACCACCGCCGCCTGCGCGTTCAGCCGCACCCCGAACACGTGCCGCCAGTACCGGCGCGCGATGGGCAGGTCCTCGGCGTACGTCAGCAGGGGCGCGTCACCCAACGCCTCCCCGGTCAGGCGCGACGCCCACGCCGGGGCCGCCACCAGCACGAACTCCTCGTCCATCAGCGGCACGGCGGTCAGCGTGCGACCGCGGGGGCGCAAGGTCGAGATCACCAGGTCGAACCGTCCCGCCCGCAACCCGTCCAACAGCTCGTCGGTCAACCCCGTGGTGACCCGCAGCCGCAACCCCTCCGCCACGTGCGGCGCCAGCGCCGGCAGCACGCGCAGGCACAGGACCTCCGCCGGACCGGCCAGGTGCACGGGTTCGGGCGGCGCGGTCGGTCGGCCGCGGTCCAGCACCGCCGTCAGCTCGTCCAACGGCCGCGCGACCTCGGCCGCCAACTCGTCGGCCACGGACGTCGGCCGCACCCCGCGCGGCAGCCGTTCGAACAGCTGGCGGGCCATGCGCTGCTCCAGCAGTCGGACCTGGCTGGTCACGGTCGGCTGCGACAGCCCCAGCACCCGCGCCGCCGACGTGAACGACCCGGCCCGGTGCACCGCCAGGAACGTCCGCAGCAGCGCCAGGTCCAACCCATCAGCAGGCTTATGGGACATGGTGACGATCCTATTGGCGAACCGATCGCAGTGCGGCCTACCGTCGAGGACATGGCAAAGATCCTGTTCGTGCTGACCGGCTCCGACCACTGGACGCTCGCCGACGGCACGCTCCACCCGACCGGCTTCTGGGCCGAGGAGTTCGCCGTGCCGCACCGGACGTTCACCGAGGCGGGCCACACCGTCGTCGTCACGACCCCCGGCGGCGTCGTGCCGACCGTCGACCGGGGCAGCCTGTCCGCCGACGCCAACGGCGGCCAGGCGCAGGCCGACGCGATCGCCGCGGAACTGGCGAACGCCGCCGCGCTGCGCGAGCCGCTCAAGCTGGAGGACGTCGACCCGGCCGGGTTCGACGCCGTCTTCTACCCCGGCGGCCACGGTCCGATGGAGGACCTGGCGGTGAACGCCGACTCCGGCCGCCTGCTCACCCGGGCGTTGCGGGAGGGCAAGCCGCTGGCCGTGCTGTGCCACGCGCCCGCCGCCCTGCTCGCCGCCGGTGACGCGGTCGCGGGCTACCGGCTGACCGCGTTCACCAACGAGGAGGAGAAGCTCGCGGGCCTCGCGGACAAGGCGAAGTGGCTGCTCCAGGACCGCCTGGAGGCGCTGGGCGTGGACTTCGTGGCCGGTGCGCCGTTCGCGCCGAACGTCGTCGTGGACCGCAACCTCTACACGGGCCAGAACCCCGCTTCGTCCGGTCCGCTGGCCACGCGGATGCTGGAAGTCCTCTAGAGGCCGCGCACCCGCGCCACGCGGTCCAGCCACTTGCGGGTGGTGGCCTCGTCGGCGGCGAACTCCGCGAACCGGTCGGGCACGGGCGCCCGCCGCGGCACCGGCAGCGCCCCGCCCACCGGCACCAGGGAGGCGCTCGCCACGTCCCCGGCCAGCAGCGGCAACGTGCCCAGGCCGCAGGCGAAGTCCAACTCCGGCAACGCCCCCGCGAGCGCCAGCCCGGCCGCCATGCCGACCGACGTCTCGACCGCCGACGACACCACGCACGGCAACCCGCACGCCTCGGCGACCTCCAGCGCCCGCCGCACCCCGCCCAGCGGGGCCACCTTGATCACCGCCACGTCCGCCGCGCCGGCGACCGCGACCTTGAGCGGGTCCTCGGCGCGGCGGATCGACTCGTCCGCGGCGATCCGGACGTCCACCCGCCGCCGCACCGCCGCCAGGTCGTCCAGCGAAGGGCACGGCTGCTCGACGTACTCCAGGCCCCGCGCGGCCTTGTCCAGCTCACGGATGGCCCGCACGGCGGTGTCCACGTCCCAAGCCGCGTTGGCGTCCACCCGCACCGCGCCGCGAGGCCCCAGGGCGTCCCGCACCGCCGCGACCCGCTCCAGGTCGTCGGACAGCGGCGCGCCCGGGTCGGCCACCTTCACCTTGGCCGTCGAGCACCCGGAGGCGGCGACGATCGCGTGCGCGCGCTCCGGCGACACCACCGGCACCGTGCAGTTGACCGGGACCGAGTCCCGGACGGGCTCGGGCCACCCGCGCTCGGCGGCCTCCACCGCGGTTCCCCACCAGGGCGGGCACTCGGCGTCGGAGTAGTCGAGGAACGCGCAGAACTCGCCCCACCCGTGCGCACCTTCGACCAGGACGCCTTCGCGGACGGTGATGCCGCGGAACCGGTTGCGCATCGGGATCGAGTAGACCAGCACCCCGGGAACCCTAGATCCCCCGGCTTCCGGGCCGGTGCTCAGATCGGGTCCAGGGCGGCGACCCGCCGCAACGCGCTCTCCGCCGACTCCGGGTCCACCTCCGCGACCTCCTCGACCGCGATCCGCAGGGCGGCGGCGAACTCGTCCACCCGCCGGTCCAGCCCGGCCAGGCCGCGGGTGGACTCGGCGATCTCGGCGGCCAGCCCGACCCGGTTCTCGGCGCGGGCCAGGGCGTCCCGCACGACCAGGCTCTCCCGGAGCGCGACCAACGCCCGCCACAGCGACACTTCCACGCCCCGCAGCCGAGGCGAGTCGGACACCTCGGCGACCGCGAGGAAGTGCTCGCACAACCGCCGGGCCCGCCGCCGCTGCTCGGGATCGGCGAACTGCTCGCAGTGCACGACGTCCGCGCCGTCCGCCGCCGCCACCACGTCCCACTCGGACACCCGGGGCGGCACCGCGCCGACCACCGCCGCCCCCACGAGCACGGCCGCGACCAGGCCGACCTTCCAGCCGGTCCCGGGTACCACCACCGCGATCACGCCGCACAACGGCAAGCCGACCGCGGCGAATAATCGCGCCCGCCCGCGACGAGCCCGCCGAACCGCCGCCGCGACCACCTCGGCCCGCTCGACCCCGGGCCGCCACACCCACCAGCGAGGCGACGGCCGCAGCCGCACCACCACCGTCATCCCGAAGCCACCCACCCAGCCCCAGCGCAACCAGATTCCGCGCCCAACCTAGCGCCCGGCCACCACCGGACGACGCCGCACGCCAAGCGGACGCGCCACCCGGCACACCACCGAGACCGCCGGCGACAGCCGCGGGCGGGCGGCGCGTGGGTGGGCGCGCCGCACGGCACACCACCAGGAGCGCCGGCGGTGGGTGCCGGCGGGCCAGGCGTGGCCGTCGGGCGTGGCTGCCGGGCGTGGGCGGCGGGTCAGGCGGGCGGGTGCGGGTCAGGCGCCGGCGGACGGGTCGGTCAGGAGATGTCCGGGAGTTTCGGCCCGAGCAGGTCGTCCGCGTCGACGATCCTGTACGCGTACCCCTGCTCCGCCAGGAACCGCTGCCGGTGAGCCGCGTAATCGGTGTCCAGCGTGTCCCGCGACACCACCGAGTAGAAGTGCGCCTGCCGACCGTCCCCCTTGGGCCGCAACAGCCGGCCCAACCGCTGCGCCTCCTCCTGCCGCGACCCGAACGTGCCCGACACCTGCACCGCCACCGACGCCTCCGGCAGGTCGATGGAGAAGTTCGCCACCTTCGACACCACCAACGTCCGCAGCTCGCCCTTGCGGAACGCGTCGAACAGCGCCTCGCGCTCCTTGTTCTTCGTCGAACCCTGGATCACCGGGGCGTCCAACGCCTCGCCGAGGCTCTCCAACTGGTCCAGGTACGCGCCGATCACCAGCGTCGGCTCGTCCGGGTGCCGGTCCAGGATCGCGCGCACCACCGGCAGCTTCGTGCGCGCCGTGGAGCACAGCTTGTACCGCTCCTCCGCCTCGGCGGTCGCGTACTCCAGGCGCTCGTTGTCCGTCAGCGTCACCCGGACTTCCGTGCACTCCGCCGGCGCGATCCAGCCCTGCGCCTCGATGTCGCGCCACGGCACGTCGTAGCGCTTCGGCCCGATCAGGGAGAACACGTCACCCTCCCGACCGTCCTCGCGCACCAGGGTCGCCGTCAGGCCCAGCCGCCGCCGCGACTGGAGGTCCGCGGTCATCCGGAACACCGGCGCCGGCAGCAGGTGGACCTCGTCGTAGACGATCAGGCCCCAGTCCCGGGAGTCGAACAGCTCCAGGTGCTTGTACTCGCCCTTCGACTTGCGGGTGATCACCTGGTAGGTCGCGATGGTGACCGGACGGATCTCCTTGCGCTCGCCGGAGTACTCGCCGATCTCGTCCTCGGTCAGCGACGTCCGCGCGACCAGTTCCCGCTTCCACTGCCGCCCGGCGACGGTGTTGGTGACCAGGATCAACGTCGTCGCCTGCGCCTCGGCCATCGCCGCCGCGCCCACCAGGGTCTTGCCCGCCCCGCACGGCAGCACGACCACGCCCGAGCCGCCCGCCCAGAACGCCTGCGCCGCCAGGCGCTGGTAGTCGCGCAGCTGCCAGCCGTCCTCGACCAGCTCGATCGGGTGCGCCTCGCCGTCGACGTACCCGGCCAGGTCCTCGGCCGGCCAGCCGATCTTGAGCAGCAGCTGCTTGAGCCGCCCGCGCTCGCTCGGGTGCACGACCACGGTGTCGTCGTCGATGCGGTTGCCCAGCATCGGCTTGACCTTCTTGTGCCGCAGCACCTCTTCCAGCACCGCGCGGTCCAGCGACGACAGGACCAGGCCGTGCGCCGGGTGGTTGGCCAGCTGCAACCGGCCGAACCGCCCCATCGTGTCCACCACGTCCACCAGCAGCGGCTGCGGCACGGGGTAGCGGGAGAACCGGACCAGCGCGTCCACCACCTGCTCGGCGTCGTGCCCGGCGGCCCGCGCGTTCCACAGGGCCAGCGGAGTGACGCGGTAGGTGTGGACGTGCTCGGGGGCGCGCTCCAGCTCGGCGAACGGCGCGATGGCGGTGCGCGCGTCGTCCGACAGCGGGTGGTCGACCTCCAGCAGCAGGGTCTTGTCCGACTGGACGATCAAAGGGCCGTCGGTCACGAGAGCGCACTCCTGTCGTTGGCGTACCTCCAGTGTTCCAACCGAGTGCAAGTCGATCGCGCCGGCGTGCTCGATTGGTCACTGCCTGTGCACGGACTCGGTTTGGTAAAGCTGTGAACACCCGGATGGGTGAGTCGATAGCGTGCCGGAGCTTCCCGTCACGCCCCGACGCGTGGAATTCCGGGAACTCCCCGATGTGAACGAAGGTCATCATGAGCACGGACGCGCCCGCGCCCAACCCGAACTACCCGCCGCCGCCCCCGCAGCAGCCGCCCTTCCCGCCCCAGGGCCCGGGGCAGCAGGCACCGATGCCGCAGGGTCCGGCGCCGAAGAAGAAGCCGAACGTCGTGGTGCGCATCCTCACCGCGATCGTCGGCATCGCGGTGGCCGCTCTGGTCGTGTACGGCATCAACTACTTCACCAGCGACGCCGCCCAGACGAAGGCCGGTGACTGCGCGAGCCTGACCGGCACGACCACCAAGCCGGACTTCAAGACCGTCGCGTGCGGTGCGGCCGAGGCGAACTACACCGTCGCCAAGGTGCTCGGGGGCACGAGCGAGTCCTGCGGCGGCAAGTACTACGACGAGTACACCGAGACCGCCCGCCGCGGCCCGGACTCGAAGCTGTGCCTGATCCCGATCATGGCCGAGGGCAACTGCTACGAGCTGGAGGGCAGCTCCATGGGCTACCCGAAGGTCGACTGCTCGAAGTCGGGCGCCTACAAGCTGACCAAGAAGGCCGAGGGCGTCGAGGACGAGGCCGCCTGCACCGAGGGCGCGCCGCTGACCTTCCCGGAGCCGAAGCTCACCCTCTGCTTCACCCCCGCCGAGAACGCCTGATCCCGGCGGCGGTCGCCTGATCGCGGGGCCGGGTGCGCGTGACGCTACCTTCTGGGGCGTCACGCGCACCCGTCCAGCGAGGATGACCATGAGCGACGAGCCGAAGCCCGAGGCACCAGGCGACCCCAAGCCGGACACCACGCCCGGCGGTGCCACGCCCGCGGCCCCGGCCGGTGGCACGACCGGTGGCCCGACTCCCGGTGGAGCCACGCCGGCCGCGCCCACGGGCGACACCGAGCCCCACGAAGGCGACACCAAGCCCCACGAGAGCGAGGCCGAGGCGGACCAGCCCGCCGGTTCCGGCCGCTACCTGATCACCCCGGACGAAGAGGACGACGCGCCCGCTCCCGCCCCCGCCGGCGGCGGTTCGAAGCGGAAGCTGCTGATCGGCGTGCTCGCCGTCGTCGTGCTGGCCGCGGTCGCCGTGGCCGGGTACTTCGTCGTCAGCGAGCGCTCCACCGCGGACGCCGGCGACTGCGTCAGCATCGGCCGCCAGGACGAGAACAACCGGGCCGACGTCAAGACGCTCGACTGCGACGACAACGCCGCCTCCTACAAGGTCGGCAAGGTGCTCGGCAAGTCCGACGAGGCCTGCCCCGAGGAGGGCCTCTACACCGAGGTCTCCCCGGCGGCGAGCGTCGGCGACGGCTACAAGCTGTGCCTGCTGCCCAACATGGCCAAGGGCGCCTGCTACAAGCCCGACGAGGGCACCGGGTTCGTGAAGACCGAGTGCACCGGCCCGGAGACGATCAAGGTCACCGACGTCATCGAGGGCGACATCGACCTGTCCCGCTGCCCGGACAGCGCCGGCATGTCCTACCCCGAGCCGAAGGTCACCTACTGCCTGGCTCCCGCGGAGCTGTGACCCCTTTGCGGTGAACCTCGTCAACCCGGCGGGCGGCCGTGCCGATGTCGTAGACCATGCGGAAGATCGGATGGGTCATCGGCGCGGTCGCCGTCGTGGCGGTCGGGGCGTACGGCTACGCGTTCGTGATGACCGGCAGCGACAACCGGCCCCGCCCGCAACCGGGTGAGTGCGCGCGCATCGAGGGGCGTCCCGAGTCGCCCACCTACCGGGCGGTGAGCTGCGCGGACGACCTGGCCAACGTCAAGGTCGCCAAGGTGGTTGACGCGCAGGCGGAGTGCCCGCGGGGTGGCGCGCAGTACACGCGGTTCACCGGGGCGACGACGTTGTGCCTGATCCCCAACTTCGTCGAGGGCGCGTGCTACGGCCGGGACGAGAAGGCGGGCCTGCGCAAGGTCGACTGCACCAACGCCCAGGCGGTCAAGGTCGTGAAGGTCGCGCACGGCACGCCGACGACGTGTGAGCCGAACCGCACGGTGGCCTACCCGGAGCCGTCGGTCACGTTCTGCCTGGCCAAGAACACCCCCTGACGCTCGTCCGATCGGCGGCAGGTCGGCTGCGCCGGGGGATGCGCGGAATCCGCTGCGACGGGCGGGTCGGCGGCGGTACGTTCCGGCTCGCCCGAGTCGAGAGGAACCCGCGTGACCACGCCCCCGAACCCGCCGCCCCACGGCCCGCCACCGGGTGGCAACCCGCCCGGCTACCCGCCGTCCCAGCCGCAGGGCTTCCCCGCCCAGCCGGGCCAGCCGGGGTACCCGCCGCCACCCGCCCAGCCGGGCTACCAGCAGCCCGGCTACCCGCCGCCCTACCAGCCCCAGCCGGGCCCCGGCGGGTTCCCGGGCCAGCCCCAGCCGGGCGCGTACCCCGGCCAGCCGGGCCAGCCGCAGCCGGGCCAGTACCCGGGTCAGCCGGGCTTCGGGCCGCCCCAGCACCCGGGTCAGGCGCAGTTCCCGCCCCCGCCGGAGCAGAAGACCTCCACGGGCGCGAAGGTGCTGATCGCCGTGGTCGCCCTGGGCATCGTCGGCGTCGTGGTCGCGGGTCTGATCGCGAGCAAGGACAGCCCCGGCGGCGCGGAGGCGGGGGACTGCATCAAGGTCAACTCGGTGTCGGTCAGCGACGCCGACGTCGAGAAGATCGACTGCGGCTCGCCGGAGGCCGCCTTCAAGGTGGCCGTGAACCTCGACAGCAGCACCAAGGCGTGCCCGACCGGCGACTACTCCGAGTACCGCGACAGCGGCGGCCGGCGCAGCGACGGCTTCAAGCTGTGCCTGACGCTCAACGCCAAGGACGGCGACTGCTTCAAGCAGGAAGGCACGATAGTCGCGGGCAAAACCACCAAGGTGACCTGTGGTTCTTCCGCCACGCACAAGGTCACCAAGGTCTCCGGCGCCGCCGACGAGAACCAGTGCGAGAGCGGCGACATCGTGTACGTCTACTCACAGCCCGCCACCACGATCTGCATGACCGAGACCAAATAGCCACCGGGGCCTTCCGCGTGCGAACGCGGAAGGCCCCGGGGAATTCGGCCACAAAGTGCGACCAAGCGGTCGCTCAGTGCTAGTTCGTCGTGCCCGGTGGCAGCAATCCCTGGACGTCCAGGCGTCCCGGGAGCACGTCCTCGGTGTCCATCATGTCCGCCACGCGCTGGAGCCGGATCGGGTTCAGCGACAGCGGGAACGTGCCGACCGACACCAGGGCGGCGGTCTGCTGGTCCACGTCGACGTAGCCGGTCAGCGCGTCCTGCACGCCCAGCTTGTTGTTCGACGCGAGCTGCTGCGCCTCCCGCAGGACCTGCCGGAACAGGGCCAGCGTCTTGGGGTTGGCGTCGGCGAACTTCTTGCTCGACGCGTAGCCCGACATGGGGAAGTCCTTGGTGGGGCCGACCGCGGTGTCGGTGACGATCCGCGCGCCGACGTCCTTCTGCGCCTTGGTGATGAACGGCTCGGTCATCCACGCGGCGTCGACCTGGCCCGCGCGCAGCGCGCTGACCATCTGGTCGAACGGCATCACGCGCAGGTTGATCCGCTGCTTCTCGATGCCCGCGGTGTCCAGCACGGCCTTGGTGGTCAGCGCGCCGATGTCCTTGTCGCTGTTCACGGCGATGCGCGGGGCCTCGAAGGCGGCCGGGTCGGTGTACTTCGAGTCGGTCGTGACCAGCGCCATCGTGTTGACGCCCGCCTGGTAGGCCTCGCCCTGCAGTTGCAGCTGGGTGCCCTCGGCGACCGTGCGGAACAGGTTCACGTGGCTGGCCCACGTGATGTCCAGCGTGGTGTCGAGCTGCTTGAGGCCCTCCTCCTCGCTGCTCAACGTGACGAGCTGCACGGACAGGCCGGCCTTCTCGAACAGCTTCTCGTTGGTCGCGAGCTTGAGCGGGGCCACGTCGACGACGGGCATCACACCGATGCGCAGTGTGTTGCGTTCCACTTCGGGTGTGTCGTTGCCGTCGGTCCCGGGCAACAGGCCACAGGCCGTCAGGGTCGCGGCACACGCGAACAACGCTGCCGCACGCCGGAGAACACGCGCTGGGGTTGGCATGGCACCTCTCGCCGCGACGACCTCTTGAGCCGGTCCAATTGATCAACTGAATTCTCGGCCGGAAACGCCGATGCGGGGGATGGTAACCACCCGGAGGTGTGAAACGACAGTCCCGGCAGATACGGTGAGTGCTTCCGGAGTCTTCCCCGGGCCAGGGGTTCGGCACTACGCTCACCGGCCGGGTGGCACAAGGTCCAAGTGGACCTTCGTGTCCCCGCGCAGGGCGGGGTGCCTAGCCGGCGCAACCGCCCCTGTGCTGCAATTCGGCCCGTTTTGCGAGTCCATGCTTCGGTCCGTGGGGAGAGGCCGGGGAACACTGCTGCCGGAAGAGGAAGCCCAGGGTGGCCCGACGAGAGAGAGGTCCCAGCCAGTCAGGCGTGGGGATTCCACCACGCTCCGATAGCCCCGGAACGGGTGACGGACTGGCTGCGTTGCGTGATGGAACTGTGACCGAATCAACGGGCGCTGGGCCGAGCACCGACGTGCGGAAGAAGGACGCCGCCACCGCGGCGGGCTGGCGGCTGCGCAACTGGAAGCTGCCCACCAAGCTGGCCGCCGTGCTGCTCATCCCGACCGTCGCGGCGCTCGCGCTGGGCGGTCTGCGGGTGCAGGCCGACCTGGGCGACGCGACCGAGTTCAACCGGTTGGCCAACGAGATCCAGCTGGAAGCGGCGGTCGCCGACCTGGTCCAGCAGCTCCAGCGCGAACGCGACCTGAGCGCGAGCCACGTCGCCTCGGGCAAGTCGCTGGACCGCGTCGTGCTCGACCGGCAGCTGCGCCGCGTCAACGACACCTCCGACGCGCTCAAGACCAAGATCACCGAACTGAGCGGCGACCTCGACGACGACGTGGTCGCCCGGTTCCGCCGCGCCTCCGAGCAGCTGACCCGGCTCAACAGCCTGCGCAACGCCGTCCGGGACACCGCGTACCCGTCCGACGCCGTGCTGCGCACCTACTCCGAGTCCGTGGAAAGCCTCCTGGACCTCGGTGAACAGGCCATCGCCGGGATCAACAACCCGGAACTGGTGCGGCTGCACCTGGCCACCAACGCGATCGCCCGCGTCAAGGAGCAGGAGTCGCGCAAGCGCGGCATCATGCTCGACGTGTTCCAGCGGGGGAACTTCGGCCCCGGCCAGGAACGCGCGCTGCTCGCCGCCAACGCCGAGCTGGACGCGGCCCGCAACGACTTCCGCAAGTCCGCGACGCCCGAGCAGGCCAAGATCTACGACGACACCGTCACCGGCCTGATCGTCGACACCGCGAACGACATGCAGGAGTCGGCGCTGAACCTGGCCGCCGCCGGCAAGGGCCTGGGCTCGCTGCGCCCGGAGAAGTGGGACATCGCGTCCACGCTGACCGTGAACCTCACCCGGGACGTCGAGAACCTGCTGCTCGAACAGCTGCAGAACCGCACCGACGAGCTGACCGGCGAGGCCCGCACCGCGGCGCTCTACGACTCGATCATCGTCCTCGGCGCGCTGCTGCTGGCGATCGTGATGGCCCTGTTCGTGGCCCGCTCGATCCTCAACCCGCTGCGCACCCTGCGCCGCACCGCGCTCGACGTCGCCGACCACGGCCTGCCGGACGCGGTCGCGCACATCCTCAAGGACCCGAACCCGCAGGAAGCCGCCAAGACGGCCATCGCGCCGGTGCCCATCACGACCCGCGAAGAGGTCGGCCAGGTGGCCCGGGCGTTCGACGCGGTGCACGGCGAAGCGGTCCGGCTGGCCGCCGAGCAGGCGCTGCTGCGCGACAACGTCAACGCGATGTTCGTCAACCTGTCCCGCCGCTCGCAGGCCCTGGTCGAGCGCCAGCTGAACCTCATCGACCGGCTGGAGCAGGACGAGCAGGACCCCGACCAGCTCGCCTCGCTGTTCGAGCTGGACCACCTCGCGACCCGCATGCGGCGCAACTCCGAGAACCTGCTGGTCCTCTCCGGCACGGACCTGTCCCGCCGGCTGACCCGCCCGGTCCCGGCCGCCGAGGTGCTGGGCGCCGCGGTGTCCGAGGTCGAGCAGTACGCCCGCGTGCAGGTCGGCCAGACCCCGGAGCTCACCGTCCAGGGCCGCGCGGTCAACGACCTCGTGCACCTCATCGCCGAGCTGCTGGACAACGCGACCGCGTTCTCCGACCCGGTGACGAAGGTGACCGTGCGCACGGCCCGCACCCGCAAGGGCGAGCTGGCCATCGAGATCCAGGACCGCGGCGTCGGCATGGCCGAGCAGGAGATCGCCGACGCCAACGAGCGCCTCGCCGACCCGCCCGAGGTCGACGTCGCCGTGTCCCGCCGCATGGGCCTGTACGTGGTCGCGCGGCTGGCCAAGCGGCACGACATCAAGGTCCGGCTGCGCGCCAACGAGGACATCGAGGGCGGCACCACCGCGCTCGTCGTGGTCCCCGACACCCTGGTGTCCTCGCCCGGCGCCGCCGCCGCGGCCCCGACCGTGTCGGCGTTCGGCGAACCCCCGGTGTCCGCCTTCGGCGAGCCCCTCGGCGCCGGTTCGGGCTACACGCACCCGGCGGAGCGGGCCAGCGGCATCGCCGGCGCGTTCACCGCGAGCACGCCGCGCGTCGAGGACGAGCCGGCCTTCCCGGTCAGCTTCGTCCAGGGCGAGGGCGAACCGGACGCGGCGGGCCTGCCGACCTTCGGCGAGGCCCCGGCCGAGACCTCCGGCGAGATCTCCCAGCCGTGGCTGCCGATGGCCGACGAGCACACCACGCGCGACGTCGACAACGAGCCGTCCGGCACCTTCGGCGAGCCCACGCTGTTCACCGCCTACTCCGACCGCCACGAGGAAGACGACGCCGACCAGCACGGGTTCGAGACCACCCAGTTCGCCCCGGCCATCGAGAGCCGCCTCGCGGGCGAACCGCTGGTCGACGCGTTCGCCGACCACGCGGAGTCGGCCCACGCGGAGTCGGCCCACGCGGAGTCGGCCCAGATGGGGTCTGTCCAGCCGGAGCCGGCCCAGGTGGAGCCCGCGCAGCGCAACGGCTCGACGCCGCACGCGCCCAGCCGGGACGACCTGGACGCCCCGACCGAGCGGCTGCCGATCTACGAGGCGGTCCTCTCCCAGTGGTTCCAGGCCGTGGGCAGCGAGACCAACGCGGCCACCGCGCAGGACGTCCCGCCGGCCCCGGAGCGCGCCGTGGAGGCTCCGGAACCGCCGTCGGCCGCCCTGCCGACCCGCAAGCCCCAGCCCGTGCCCCCGGTCGCCCCGACCACGGAAGGCGGCCCGGCGCACCCGCCGGTCGCCCCCCGCGAGGTCGACCAGGGCCGGCCGTTCACCGAGGGCGGACTGCCCAAGCGGCAGCCCGGCTCGGCCGACCACCTGCCCAAGCGCGCCGCGGAGGTGCCCCGCGTGACCGAGCCCGAGCCGGTCGTCGAGCCCGAGCCCGCCGCGGCGTCCGCCGAGTCGGTGTGGCAGTCGCCCGCCGACGAGGGCTGGCAGGCCGCCCAGGCCCTGCTCAGCAAGGCCCCCGAGACCACGACACAGGCAGGGTTGCCCAAGCGGGTGCCCAAGGCTCAGCTTGTGCCGGGATCCGCCGCACCGAGGACCACCCCGTCCGCGGAGCGGCAACCGCAGCAGCGGCCCCCGCTGCCCCCACGGAGCGCTGACGCGATCCGTGGACGCATGTCGAGTCTTCAGCAGGGCGTCCGTCGAGGGCGACACGCGTTGATCGACGCTTACGCTGGTGACATGTCGAGCCGGCAAGACGAGGAGCAGGAGTGACGACCGCAGCTCAGCCAGGCAGCTTTGGTTGGCTTATCACCGACTTCGTGCGCCGGGTTCCCGGTGTGGCACATTCCGTGGTCGTGTCGGCGGACGGGCTGCTGCTCGCCGGCTCCCAGGGACTCCCCCGGGACCGCGCCGAACAGCTCTCCGCCGTCGCGTCCGGACTGGTCAGCCTCACGGCCGGCGCGGCGCGGTGCTTCGAGGCCGGTGCCGTCAACCAGACCGTGGTCGAGATGGAGCGGGGGTACCTGTTCCTGATGTCCATCAGCGACGGCTCGTGCCTCGCCGTCCTCGCGGCCCCGAACTGTGACATCGGTCTCGTGGCCTACGAGATGACCCTCCTGGTCGAGCGCGTCGGCCAGCAGCTCACCCCGGAGCTGCGCGCGCAGCTCCAGGGCGTGGTTCGGCGGTAGTCCTCATGAGATCGTGGGGGTGAGCGGTAAATGGCTGAACGATCTGGCGCCGGCGGACGCCGCTTCGGTAGGAACTTCAACTACCAGGAGTGGGCTGTCGGTGGCTTCCGATTCGCTGAGCCGGATGCCGACCCCGCAGAGGACGAGGAAGCCGAGCACGCATCCAACCCGTGGACCGGTCGGACGGCCGAACCGCCACGGGGAGAAGGCACAGGGCAGGGGCTAGGCGATATGTCTCAGCGTGAGGTTGACGACTCGTCGTACGACTACGACGACGTTCCCAACCGGTTCGACATCGACGGGTACGGCAGCGGCCTGTTCGGAGGTCCGGGGGCCGACCTGTTCGGCGCCCACGGCCTGCCCGACAGCGTGCCGGAACAACTGCCCTACACGACCGGACCGCAGCCGGTCGTGCGACACGAGGAGGACCCCGCGGCCGAGTCCGGCTCGCTGGTCCGCCCGTACACCCGGACCGGCGGTCGCACGCGGCCGGACTACGACCTCGCCATCGAGGCGCTGGTGTCCACCAGCGAGCGGGGCATGGAGCGGGACGCGGCCGTGCTGCCGGAGCACCGGTCCATCTGCGGCCTGTGCACCGACACCCGCTCGGTGGCGGAGGTCGCCGCGCACCTGCGGCTCCCGCTGGGCGTGGTGCGGGTGTTGATCGGTGACATGGCGAGCATGGGTTTGGTTTTGATTCACCAGGGTGGCTTGGTCGTGGGGGACCGGCCGTCCATTGAATTCCTTGAGAGGGTGCTCAGTGGGCTTCGCAGGCTCTAGCCCCAACGCGGCCGAAGGCGCTCGCAAGCCGACGACTTCCGCGAAGATCGTGGTCGCCGGTGGTTTCGGTGTGGGCAAGACGACGTTCGTCGGTTCCGTGTCGGAGATCGTTCCGCTGACCACCGAAGCGGTGATGACGGAGGCCAGCGCGGGGGTCGACGACCTGTCGGCGACGCCGAACAAGGTCACGACGACCGTGGCGATGGACTTCGGCCGGGTGTCGTTGGACCAGGACCTGATCCTGTACCTGTTCGGTACGCCGGGTCAGCACCGGTTCTGGTTCATGTGGGACGACCTGGTGCGGGGTGCGATCGGGGCGATCGTGCTGGTGGACACGCGGCGGTTGGCGGACGCGTTCGCGTCGATCGACTTCTTCGACGACCGGCAGCTGCCGTACGTGGTGGGGGTGAACTGCTTCGACGGTTTGCTGCACCACCGGATCGAGGACGTGCGCGAGGCGCTCACGATCGACCAGTCCGTGCCGATAGTGACTTGTGACGCGCGGAACCGGCAGTCGACGAAGCAGACGTTGATCACGCTGGTGGAGCACGCGATGCGCCAGTGGATGTCGGTGCGCGCGGGCTGACCGCCCGGCTCGACTTCGGGGGCGGCTCCGGCACGGGGCCGCCCTTCGCGCTGCCCGGCGTCAGGCGGTGACCGCGCCGCGGCCGGGTTCGGTGTGCGGCAGCCCGCGCTTCTCGCGCGACCGCGCCGGGCGGAAGCCCACGATGACGGCCTGGGTGCGGTTGTGGGCGTCTTCCCGCACGTGCTCCACGTCCCGCCCGGCGGCTCGGTCGCGTCGCGCCTTGTCGGCCTTCACGTCCTTCCAGGATCGAGCCATCGGTCAGTCCTTCCCCTTGCGCTCGGCCAGGTGTTCGTCGAACCGCCGGGGCCGCCTTTGGCGCTGCCCGGCGTCAGGCGGTGACCGTGCCGCGTCGGATTCGCTGTGCGCAGCCCGCGCTTCTCGCGCGACCACGCTGGCCCGAAGCCCCGAACCGGTTGTCAGCACGGTGAAGGGCGGCCTCCGGGCCGGGGAGGCCGCCCTTCACGCTGCTTCAACCCTGGGAGCGGTCAGTCCACCCACACCCAGATCCAGTCGTCGTCCGAGTAGTGGTGGTCGTGGTGGTGGTGGTGGTCGTCCCAGCCGTCGTCGTCATCCCAGTGGTCGTCGTCGTACCAGTCGCTGTCGTGGTGATGACCACCCCACCAACCGTGGTGGTGGTGGTCACAGTCGTTGGACAGGCCGGCGTCGCCGAAGACGATGCTGTTGGTGACAGAGTTCGTGCAGTCCTCGTGTCGGTCGACCACCGGGGACGCCGTGGCCGTCGCCGTGGACAGGATCACCGCGCCCGCCGCCGTCGCCGCCGCCAGCAGGACCCTTCGGATGATGGACATGCGCCACTCCTCCCGAGATTGGTTCGTGCTCAGTGCGAGCCCTTTCGACGCTAGGTCACCGTGGCGGCACCGGCGGGTGGTCACGGCTACCCGTACGGGCATAACGCTGGGTGGCGCGACGGCCCGCGCCGGGAGGTCTCGTCGTGGGAGACCGCCCGGGCGGGACCGGCGAGCGGGGTGACGCCCGCCCCTGGTGCGGCCCTGTGTCGGACGTTCTTGCCGCACCAAAGAAGGTAAAAGACCGCCGGAACCCCGTGGGGTGTTCAAACTCCCCGTTCGGGCATCACGCAGGGTCGTCCTCGACCAGAGCGGCCGAAGTGATGCGGTGCAACGGAAAACGCCGGACCTCGCCGTAGCTGACGTCCACGCCCTCCAGCACGCCGCCGCCGACGACCTGCGGCTTGATCACCCGCCGCGCCGCGGTGCCGTGCCCGTCCACGAAGTCCACGAGCACGCCGCGCCCCTCCCGGGCGGCCCGCTGCAACAGGTCCAGCGTCGCCGACGGGCCCGCGCCCAGGTGGCCCGGCACCGCGACGCGCGCCCCGCCCGTGGTCGCCGCCGCCCGGTCGCCGGCGCGCACCAGCCGCACCAGCTCGCCCAGCTGCTCGTCCGACGGCACCGACGGCACGGCCACGCGCCGCCTGCCCTTGCCCGGGATCCGCCGCCCCGCCGCGCGCAGGTCCAGCACCCGCCCGTCCGGCCCCTCGGCGGCGGGCGCGAACCCGGCGGCCCGCAGGCCGTCCACGACCTCCGCCAGCGGCAACGGGCTGACCAGCACCGTCGGCGCGATGCGGCGCAGCTCCAGCCGTTCCGCCGCCGGGTGCGCGACCACCTCGGCGACCAGCACGGGGTCGTCGCAGCGCAGGAACGACCCGGCCGCCCCGCCGCGCAGCCGCCCGTGCTTGCGGGCGGTGTCGTCGATCAGGTAGGTCAGCGACTGCGGCACCGGCGTCTTCGACTTGGCCCGGAACAGCTCGTGCAGCTCGGCGGCGGTCTTCCCGGCGTCGAACGCCCGCCGCACCGAACCCTCGTGCACCCGGTACACGGTCGCGCCGCCGGCCGACTCGACGTCCGCGACCAGCGCGACGTCCTCCGCCAGCTCCGGCTCCAACCGCCCCGGCGCGACGACCGTCAGGTCCGCCTGCACCAGCACGTGGTCCACCGGCGGGGGCAGGGCGTCGCCCAGCCGCTTCGCCGCCGGACCGGACCCCTCGGACAGCAGCGTCCGGCCCTGCGCGGTCAACGCGCCCAGCGCCAGCACGCCCACCGCCGTGCCCTCGTCCACCGCCCACCGCACCAGCTCGTCCCGCAGCCGCCCGCCGCGCCGGGGCGCGCGCCACGCCAGCACGGCGGCCAGCTCGGCCACGTCCGGCACGGCCGTGCCCGGCGGCAGGGCCGCGAGGGCGTCCAGGATCCGCCGCCGGTCCCGCGGCGCGCCCGGCCGGTTCAGCTCGGGCGCCAACGGGTTGAGCAGCCGGTCGCGGTCGTCGCGCTGCCCGATGAGCCCCGGCAGCCGGGGCAGGTCCAGCCACGCCTGCGCGAGCGCCGCCCACCGGTGCTCCGGCGCGGCGGTCAGCCACGAGTCGGCCTGCGTCGTCGGCACCCACTCCGGGTCGGTGCCCTCGCTGTCGGCCACCAGCCCGGCGTTGACCACCAGCTCCACCAGCAGCGCGGCCCGCCGCTCGTCCACGTCCAGGTCCTTGGCGACCCGCCGCAGCTCCCGCACGCCCACGCCGCCGGACCGCAGCACGGCGGGCGGCTCCTCCGACCACAGCCCGAGCAGCCCCTCGACGTGCCGGCACAGCTCCAGCGCCGCACCGCCACCCGTGCTGTCCACGGTGGCGGGCACGCGCTCGACGGTCGTCAACGGCGGCTCGGAGGTCTGGACGTCACCCAGCGGGCGGTCCCCGCGCACCTTGAGACCGATCTCACGCGGCAACTCGACGGTCAACGCGTCCCGCCGCACCAACAGGCCCCTGGCCAGCAGTTTCTGGATCGGCGTCGTGGCGTTGGCCAGCGACACGACGTGCGCGGCGTCCTTCGTCTGCCCCACCGGCGGCCCGGCCGCCAACGCCCCCAGCACCCGCCGCTCGTCCTCGCCCAGCACCCCGAGATCGGCCTCGGCGAGCGACGGCACGGACCGCCCCAGCCCGCACGGGAACGGGTTGACCGCGTCCCGCGTGGCGGGCGGCGTGGACAGCGCGGAGGGCTCGCCCCACACCAGCGCCCGGTCCCGCAACAGCCGCACGGTCGGCCGGACGTCCACGTCGAACAACGCCGCGAGCTGGTCGAACGCGACGGGGTGCAGGTCGGCGTCCAGCACCAGCAGCGCTTCCAGGACGCTCAACGCCAACGTGTCGAGGTCCTCGCAGGCCCGCGAGACCGACGCCCGCGACCCGATCCGGGTGGCGAGCACGGTGACGTCGGCCGGCGGTGGCGTGGCCAGGTCGGGCCGGGCGCGCAGCAGCGCCACGAGCGCGGAGTCGTCCTGCGCGCGCAGCCAGTCGGCGAGTGTGGTGCCGGACATCCCCACCACGGTATAGGGCCGCGCGCGCACGGGGAGCGGTGAGGCACACTTGTCCACGACCAGCAGCACCCCCGAGGAGGAACCGTGGCCAAGGCCCGCCCCGAGCGCATCGACCCGAACTGGCCGGAGCCGCCCGCGGACGGCAAGTACGCGGTGAGCGAACTGGCCAGCGACGTGCAGGGCGCCCTGTCCCCGTTCGGCAAGGTCACCTTCCCGCTCCCGGTGGAAGACCTGGGCTACCACCACCCGACCACCGAGATCAACCGCTGAGGCGCCGGCCCGCGAACCGCTCGGGAACGCCGCGCACCGCACGCGCGAGCCGCTCGGGAACGCCGCGCACCGCACGGGCGAGCCGCTCGGGAACGCCGCGCACCGCACGGGCGAGCCGCCGACCACCGGCTCCGGCCGCGCCCGCGCGGCGTTCCCCGCGCGTGGAGTCTCCCGGCCGGAGCGGGTCGAGCCGCAAGAGTTTCGTTAATCCGGTCGGACTACGCTGAACCCTCCGCTGAGCAGTGCTGTTCTGGGAGGTTCGATGCCGGTCCCCGGCCCTGGTTACTCGATCACCGTCCGCCTGGAGGCGCCGCCGTCGGCGAGCGCGGCGGGGGACCTGACCTCGGCCGTCGGGCGCGCCGGCGGGGTCATCACCGCGTTCGACGTCGTCGAGTCGCACAACGACCGCGTCATCATCGACCTCACCTGCAACGCGCTGTCGGCCAACCACGCCAAGGACATCACCGACACCCTCGGGCTGCTGCCCGGCATCGTGGTCCGCAAGGTGTCCGACCGGACGTTCCTGGTCCACCTCGGCGGCAAGATCGAGATCTCCTCCAAGGTCCCGCTGCGCAACCGCGACGACCTCTCCCGCGCCTACACCCCCGGCGTCGCCCGCGTCTGCCAGGCGATCGCCGAGAACCCCGACGACGCCCGCCGCCTGACCATCAAGCGCAACACGGTCGCCGTCGTCACCGACGGGTCCGCGGTGCTGGGCCTGGGCAACCTCGGCCCGGCCGCCGCGCTGCCGGTCATGGAGGGCAAGGCCGCCCTGTTCAAGAAGTTCGCCGGCGTCGACGCGTGGCCGGTGTGCCTGGACACCCAGGACACCGAGGAGATCATCCGCGCGGTCGAGCTGATCGCCCCCGTCTACGGCGGCATCAACCTGGAGGACATCGCCGCGCCGCGCTGCTTCGAGATCGAGGCCCGGCTGCGGGAGAAGCTCGACATCCCGGTCTTCCACGACGACCAGCACGGCACTGCCATCGTTGTCGTCGGGGCGCTGCGCAACGCGCTGCGCGTGGTCGGCAAGAAGCTGTCCGACTGCAAGGTCGTGGTCTGCGGCGTCGGCGCGGCCGGGTCCGCGATCATCCGCCTGCTGCTCAAGCAGGAGCCGGGCGACATCGTCGCGGTCGACGTGGACGGCATCGTGCACCGCGACCGGCCGGGACTGGACGACAACCTGAAGTCCATCGCGGCCGTCACCAACAAGGACAGCACGTCCGGCCGCCTGCACGACGCCCTGGTCGGCGCGGACGTGTTCATCGGCGTGTCCGCCCCGAACCTGTTCGGCGCGGAGCAGGTCGCGACGATGAACTCCGACGCCATCGTGTTCGCGCTGGCCAACCCGGACCCGGAGATCGACCCGATGGAGGCGCAGAAGCACGCCGCCGTCGTCGCCACCGGCCGCAGCGACTTCCCCAACCAGATCAACAACGTCCTGGCGTTCCCGGGCGTCTTCCGGGGGCTGCTGGACGCGCACGCCCGCACCATCACCGACGCGATGCTGCTGGCCGCCGCGACCGCCATCGCGGACGTGGTCGACGGGGAGAAGCTGAACGCCTCGTTCATCGTGCCGAGCGTGTTCGACGCGTCCGTGGCGCCCGCCGTCGCCGAAGCCGTCCGGAAGGCGGCGGTCGAACAGGCCTAGCATCGGCCGCATGACCAAGCAGTTCACCCACCTGGACTCCAGCGGCGCGGCGCACATGGTGGACGTCTCCGGCAAGGAGCCGACCACCCGCACGGCGGTCGCCTCCGGTGTCCTGCGCACGACCGACGAGGTGGTGGCGCTGTTGGGCGGCGACGCCCTGCCCAAGGGCGACGCGCTGGCCACCGCGCGCATCGCGGGCATCATGGCGGCCAAGCGGACGTGGGAGCTGGTGCCGCTGTGCCACCCCATCGCGCTGTCCAAGGTGTCCGTGGACCTGAGCCTGGGCGACGCGGCGGTGCACATCACGGCCACCGTGCGCACCACCGACCGGACCGGCGTGGAGATGGAGGCCCTGACGGCGGTGTCCGTCGCCGGGCTGACCCTGCACGACATGGTCAAGTCGGTGGACCCGGCGGCGACGCTGGACGCGGTGCGGGTGGAGCGCAAGGAAGGCGGCAAGACCGGCCTGTGGGAGCGCCCGTGAGGACCGCGCGCGTGGTGACCGCGTCCAACCGGGCCTCCGCCGGGGTCTACGCGGACCGGGGCGGGCCGATCATCGTGGCGTGGCTGCGCGAACGCGGCTTCGAGACGCCCGACGCCACCGTGGTGCCCGACGGCGAGCCGGTGGCCGACGCCCTGCGCGCGGCCGTCGCCGCGGGCGCGTCGGTGGTCGTGACGACCGGCGGCACGGGCATCAGCCCCACCGACCGGACCCCGGAGGCGACTCGGTCCGTGCTGGACTTCGAGGTGCCCGGTGTGGCGGACGCCATCCGCATGTCAGGCTGGCCCCGCGTGCCCACGGCCGTGCTGTCGCGCGGCGTGGCCGGCGTCGCCGGGCGGACGTTCGTGGTGAACCTGCCCGGCTCGACCGGCGGGGTGCGCGACGGGTTGGACGTGCTCGGCACGCTGCTGGAGCACGCGGTGGACCAGGTGGCCGGAGGTGACCACGCATGACCGAGGTGCTGCGGGCGACCGTCAGCGACCAGCCGCTGTCGGTGGAGGAGCACGCGAAGCTGGTGGAGAACGCGGGCGCGGGCGCGGTCGTGACGTTCTCCGGCGTGGTCCGCGACCACGACCACGGCCGGACCGTGCGCGAGCTGGAGTACGTGGGGCACCCGACCGCAGGGGACGTGGTGGCCGGGGTCGTCGCCGACGTGGTCGCGAAGTTCGAGGGCGTGCGCGCGGTGGCTGTGTCGCACCGGGTGGGCGAGCTGCGGATCGGGGACGTGGCGCTGGCGTGCGCCGTGTCGGCGGAGCA
Organism: Saccharothrix mutabilis subsp. mutabilis; assembly: GCF_039521145.1. NCBI lineage: Bacteria > Bacillati > Actinomycetota > Actinomycetes > Pseudonocardiales > Pseudonocardiaceae > Saccharothrix > Saccharothrix mutabilis. Next base: position 718,505 of record NZ_BAAABU010000002.1, on the reverse strand, counting down.
CCGGGGCGAGGCGTTCGCGGTGTGCTCCGAGCTGGTCGACGAGGTGAAGCGGCGGCTGCCGGTGTGGAAGCGGCAGGTGTTCGCCGACGGCACCGACGAGTGGGTCAACTGCCCCTGAGCAGCACGAAAAGGGGCGTTGTGCACGAGCACAACGCCCCTTGCGCGTTCATAGAGCGTCTTTACGGGTCCAGCTCCCGCGCCACCGCGCGGACCACGTCGGCGATCAGCTTGGTGTTCTTGCGGTCGGGGTAGCGCCCCCGCCGCAGCTCCGGCTGCACCTTCAGCTCCAGCAGCTTGATCATGTCCTCGACCAGGCCGTGCAGCTCCTCCGCGGGGCGCCGCCGGGCCTCGGCCACCGAGGGCGTCGGGTCGATCAGGCGCACCGACAGGGCCTGCGGGCCGCGCCGGCCCTCGGCCATGCCGAACTCGATGCGCTGTCCGGCCTTGAGGCCCTCGACGCCCGGGGGCAGCGCGGACTTCCGCACGTACACGTCCTCGCCCCCGTCTTGGGTGACGAAGCCGAAGCCCTTCTCCGAGTCGTACCACTTGACCTTGCCGGTCGGCACCGCGCTCACCAATCCTCGATCAACCACACGACGAACGCGCCCCAGGCGTGCCCGAGGCGCGTCCCACCAGACTATCCAGAACACCACCGCCGGGGCACCTCCGATCGCGCGACTACGCTCACCCCATGCCGACCTCGAAGCTGATGCCGCTGGCAGTGGCGCTGTTCGCGCTGGGTGTCGTGGCGATCGTCGCGATGTTCGTGGCGGGCGAGCCCGGGTTGCCGGGCTGGGTGTTCGCGGCGGGCTGGCTGCTCGCGCCCGCCGGGCTCGCGCTCGGCGTGTTCAGCGCGGTGCGGAGCTCCCGCTCCCGAGGCTGACGGCGTTCACGCGCAGCCAGTCCGGGAACTCCGCCAGCGAGGCGAGGACGACGTCCGCGCCCTCGTCCACCAGCTCCTGCCGCGTGCAGGGCCCGCTGACCACGCCCACCGCCGTCGCTCCCGCGGCCTTGGCGCCCCGCATGTCGCCGACGTGGTCGCCCACGTAGACCGCGGCCCGGTGCAGCTTGAGCGCCTCCGCCTTGCCCGCCGCCCACAGCTCGCCGAACAGGTGGTCCACCTCCCAGCCGAAGGCGGCCAGGTGCAGCGCGGCGTTGGCCCGGTACTTGCCGGTCACGACCATCGTCGTGCCGCCCAGCTCCCGCACGGCGGCAAGCGCTTGCGCCGCGCCGGGCAGGGCGACCGTGGCGGGGATGACGATCTCCGGGTACAGCGCCCGGAACCGCGCGACCAGCGCCGGGACCTCGTCCTCGGGCACGCCGAAGGCGCGGTAGACCATGTCCAGGGGCGGCCCGAGGTTGGCCGCGAAGTGCTCGCCGTCCAGCGCGTGCCCGGACTCGGCGCCGACGGCGTTCATGACCGCCGCCATGCCGGGTCGGGGATCGATGAGCGTCATGTCGAGGTCGAACCCCACGGTCAACGGCACACCTGGAACTCTACGGTCTTTACAAAATCCGGCTTTGTGTAAAGCTTTTCGCCGTGACCGACCTCACCCGGGCGCTGCTGGACGCGGCGGCGGACCTGCTCGCGGCACACGGCTCGCGCGGCCTGCGGATGGTGGACGTCGCGACCCGGGCGGGCGTGAGCAGGCAGACCGTCTACAACGAGTTCGGCAACAAGGAGACCCTGGTCCGGGCGGTGGCCCTGGACAAGACGGGCCAGTTCCTGGCCGGCGTGCACGACCGCCTGACCGCCGCGGCCGACCCGCTGGAGGGCCTGCGCGCCGCTGTGGAGTTCGTCCTCGACCAGGCGGCCCGCGACCCGTTGCCCCACTCCGTCTTCAGCGGCGCGAACGCGGAGGACATGCTCCCGTTCATCACCACCCGCGGCCACGAGATCCTCAGCGCGGCGGCCGAGGTGTTCGCGGCGCACGTGGCCGCGCACTGGCCGCACGTCCCCGAGGACCACCGGGCCCTGGTCGCCCAGACCACCGTGCGGCTGGTGGTCAGCCACCTGTTGACGCCGTCGGGCGACGCGCCGGCGATGGTCGTGGCGGTGACCCGGGCGCTGCTCGCCTGACCGCCGGCTCGGGCAGGATGGTGGGGTGCGGATCATCCTGAACCTGATCTGGCTGGTGCTCAGCGGCTTCTGGCTGGCGATCGGGTACGTCCTGACCGGGATCGTGTGCTGCCTGCTGATCATCACCATCCCGTGGGGGCTGGCGGCGTTCCGGATCGCCAACTACGCGCTCTGGCCGTTCGGGCGGCAGGTGGTGGACCGGGCCGACGCGGGCGCGCCGTCGCTGCTCGGCAACGTCATCTGGATCGTCGTCGCCGGGATCTGGCTGGCCATCGGGCACGTGGTGACCGGGGTACTGCTCTGCGTCACGATCATCGGCATCCCGCTCGGCGTCGCGAACTTCAAGATGGTGCCCGTGTCGCTGATGCCGCTGGGCAAGGTCATCGTCCCGGCGTAGCCGAGTCCAGGCGGACCACCAGGCACGGGCCGCCGCTGTAGAGGCCCGCGTCCACGGCCAGCACGCGGTCGTCGGCGTAGCGCAGCGGGCCGTCGATCTCCTCCGGCGACACGCCGAGCTGGTCGGCGATCACGCTGTGCCCGTGGACGACCTCGCGCCCGCCCAGCACCTCCAGCAGCTCGGCGGCGACGTCACCGCCCTCCGGGCCGCGGAACGCGTAGCGGGTGGTCATCTTGCGCCAGCACTCCCACCACGCCTCCAGGTCCGAGCCCTCCAGGACCTCCCGCACGGCCGCGTTGACCTGCTCGATCGTGGTGCCCCACTCCAGGTACGCGAGCGTGTCGGAGTGCATCAGCAGGTGCTCGTCGACCAGGCGCAGCACCGGCCGGCCCGTCAGCCAGTCGATGTGCCGGTCGGTCAGCCGGTCCTGGTCGCTGCGCAGCCCGCCGTTGAGCAGCCAGCTGCGGGCGAAGCTGCGCGGGGTGGGGGCGTTGGGCACGTGGGTGTCGCCGAAGCGGTGCATGCCCAGGAGCAGGATCTCGTGGTTGCCGATGAGGGCGTCGACGCGGCCCTCGGACTGCTCGGACAGCTTCATCACGAACTCGATGACCCCGATGCCGTCGGGCCCGCGGTCGACGAAGTCGCCCAGGAACCACAGCTCCGCGTCGCCGCCGGTCCAGTCGCCGCCGGCGTCCACGAGCCGCTGGGCGTGCAGGGCGCGGGTCAGCTCGGCGAGGTGCCCGTGCACGTCCCCGACGACGAAGAGCGGTCTGTCCACATCAGCGACGATAGGCGACGTCCCGGTGCGACGCGTAGGAGTGGATCACCGCGGGGCCGGATGCGGACGTCCCGCTGGGCCGTGCGGCCTCCCCCACCGGGGTGAAGTCCGCGCGTTCCGCGTGACGGAACCCGCCCGTGGGCATTCTCACCGGCATGAGGGAGCACCTGGAACGCGTCGCGGTCGTGCTGGACGAGGTCATGGCGGAGACCGCCGCGACCGGGGCGCTGACGCCGTGGGAGCACGTCGACTGGCTGCGGCTGCACGCCGACCTGCTGGACCGCCTCGGCGCGGCGGCCGGCCCGGCCAGCGCGGTGTCCGGGCGCGGCGAACTGGTCCGCGACCAGGCCGAACGGCTCGCGGACCGGCTCAACGGACTGCCCGGCGCCGACCTGCCCAACGGGCGCCACGGCACCGTGAGCGCGTTCGGCGGGCGGCCGGCGCTCGTGCGGGTCACCGCCGGCGACGAGCCGTTCGAGCGCCTGGTCGTCGCCGGCGACCTGGACGTGGTCCGGGTCGAGCCCGAGGCCTAGTCCTCGTCGGGGAACGGGTTCGCCGAGTGGCCGACCAGCTCGGCGATCGACTTCACCACCCGCGTCGGCCGGTACGGGTACCGCTCCGCCGTGGAGTCCGCCGAGATGCCGGTCAGCACGAGGATGGTCCGCAGCCCCGCCTCCAGGCCGGACCGCACGTCGGTGTCCATCCGGTCGCCGATCATCAGCGTGTTCGCCGAGTGCGCGCCCAGCGCCCGCAGCGCCGACCGCATCATCAACGGGTTGGGCTTGCCCACGTAGTACGGCTCGCGCCCGGTCGCCCGCTCGATCAGCGCCGCGATGGACCCGGTCGCGGGCAGCGAGCCCTCGCGGGACGGGCCGGTCGCGTCCGGGTTGGTGGCGATGAACTTCGCGCCCTCCTCGACCAGGCGGATCGCCTTGGTGATGGCGGTGAAGCTGTAGGTGCGGGTCTCGCCGAGGACGACGTAGTCCGGGTCGCGGTCGGTGAGCACGTACCCGATCTCGTGCAGCGCCGTGGTCAGGCCCGCCTCGCCGATGACGAACGCCGACCCGCCGGGCCGCTGCGAGTCCAGGAACCGCGCGGTGGCCAGCGCGGAGGTCCAGATCGCCGTCTCCGGCACCTCCAGCCCGGTGCGGGCCAGGCGGGCCCGCAGGTCGCGCGGCGTGTAGATCGAGTTGTTCGTGAGCACGAGGAACGGGATGCCGTTCGCGGTCAGCTCCGCCACGAACTCGCTCGACCCGGGGATCGGGTGCTCCTCGTGCACGAGCACGCCGTCCATGTCCATCAGGTAGTTCCACTGCTCGGCCATGCGGGTCATGCTGCCGGCTCAGACGTCGACGACGCGCCTGCGGAACGTTTCGATCAGCACCCGGTGGTAGCGGTCGAGGACCTCGCGCTCGTCCGGTGTGAACTGCGCGAGAACTTCGCGCAACGTCTCGCGCGCGCCCTCGAACAGCCCGGCGTCGGCGACGACCACCTCGACCAGCACCTTGCGCCGGTCGTGCGGGTCGCGCACGCGGCGCACGTACCCGGCCTTCTCCAGCCGGTCGATCACGCCGGTGACCGCTCCGGTGGAGAGCCCGGACAGCTCGGCGATGCGGCCCGCGGTGACCGGTCCCTCGGCGCGAACGGCCAGGTCCAGGCACTTCTCGTCGGTCGGCGACAGGCCCATCCGCTCGGCCAGGCGGGTGTGGAACAGGACGGTGAGGGCGCTGGACTCCCGCGCGTACCCGGCGAACCGCTCCAGCACGTCCGCGGGCGGGTCCTGCTCGCTCGTCATGTCAAGCAATTTAGCCGCCGGCCGGCCGGGGTTGGGATGGTCCTCCAACGCCTCCCGCCGTGCTGTGTCGGATTTGTAGCGGTACCCACAAGTGGCAGCCCATTACCCTGGTAGGGGTGACGGCAGTCGAGCTGGGACTACCCATCGTGCGCGGCACCCCCGACGTGGCCGACCGGCCCGACTCCCCGCTGCTGGTCGACCGGTTCGGGCGGGTCGCCACCGACCTGCGCGTGTCGCTGACCGACCGCTGCAACCTGCGCTGCACCTACTGCATGCCCGCCGAGGGCCTGGACTGGCTGCCCAAGCGGGAGCTGCTCTCCGACGCCGAGCTGGTGCGGCTGATCGGCATCGCGGTGACCCGCCTGGGCGTCACCAACATCCGCTTCACCGGCGGCGAGCCGCTGCTGCGGCCGGGCCTGGAAGACGTGATCGCGGCCACCTCCGCCCTGGACCCGCGGCCGAAGATCTCGATGACCACCAACGGCCTGAGCCTGGCCCGCCGCGCCGCCGACCTGGTGCGCGCCGGCCTCGACCGGGTGAACGTCTCGCTGGACACCCTCGACCCGGCCCGCTTCCGCGCGCTGACCCGCCGCGACCGGCTGGACGACGTGTTCGCGGGCCTGGCCGCCGCGCGGGACGCCGGGATGGCCCCGGTGAAGGTCAACGCGGTGCTGATGCGCGGGGTGAACGAGGACGAGGCCGTGCCGCTGCTGCGGTACTGCCTGGAGCACGGCTACCAGCTCCGGTTCATCGAGCAGATGCCGCTGGACCCGCAGCACGGCTGGAACCGCGACGACATGGTGACCGCTGAGGAGATCCTGGCGGCGCTGCGCACGGCGTTCGACCTCGCGCCCGAGCCGGGCGAGCGGGGCGGCGCGCCGGCGGAGCGGTGGCTGGTGGACGGCGGCCCGGCCGTGGTGGGCGTGATCGCGTCGGTCACCAGGCCGTTCTGCGCGGCCTGCGACCGGACCCGGCTGACCGCCGACGGCCAGGTGCGCAACTGCCTGTTCAGCCAGTCCGAGACCGACCTGCGGGCGCTGCTGCGCGCCGGCGCGACCGACGAGGAGATCGCGCGCCGGTGGCGGGCGAACTCGTGGGCGAAGGCGGCCGGTCACGGCATCAACGAGGCCGGCTTCCACCAGCCGGACCGTCCCATGAGCGCCATCGGAGGCTGAAGTTGGTCGAGCTGACGGTCCGGTACTTCGCGGGCGCGCGCGCCGCCTCGGGCACCCCCGACGAGAACCTCGCCCTGCCCGCCGGGGCGACCGTGGCCACCGCGCTGACGGCGATCGAGACGCGGCACGACGAGAGGCTCGCCCGGGTCCTCAAGGCGTGCAGCTTCCTCCTGGACGGCGTCGCGGTCCGCGACCGCGCCACCCCCATCCCTCCCAGCGCCCAGTTGGACGTCCTCCCGCCCTTCGCGGGGGGCTGACCCGGGCGGCGGATCGACGTGATCCATGCCTCACTGAGGGTGATCGATCTCGACGGATCTCGGATTGGAAACGGGACGATAACGACGCTCTGACCAGCGGGAACAACAGGGTCGACGGATCACCCGAGTTCGTTACAGTGATGTGGATCACCCCCCAGATCGTTTTACCTCGCTCCGGTGGTTACGTACGGTCGCTCGTTGGTTGGCCCCGACCGACCAAGAGCACCACCCGGGACGCCGCACACCGAACCCCGTCCAACGGCTCCCGGCACCAACCCCGAGCGAGAGAAATCCGCCGGACGGGGGGACCGATCGGCCACGAGGGGAACCCGAGCCCCGGCCGGTCGAGCAGGTGTGGGTGGGCAGAGAGGCACATGGCTTCGTACCGAGGCAAGCACCGCCCGACCACCAGCGCCGCCGCCCGCACCGTCGCGAAGGTCGCCGTAGCCGGCGTCATCGTCGGCGCCCCGCTGGGCCTGGCGGCCGGCACGGCGAACGCGCAGAGCGTGAACTGGGACGCGGTGGCGGCGTGCGAGAGCGGCGGCGACTGGAGCATCAACACCGGCAACGGCTACTACGGCGGGTTGCAGTTCCTGCCCAGCACGTGGCGCGCCAACGGTGGCCAGGGCATGCCGCACGAGGCGTCGCGCGAGGAGCAGATCCGCGTGGCCGAGAACGTCCTGCAGACGCAGGGCATCAACGCCTGGCCGGTCTGCGGCCCGAAGGGCCTGGGCGGCGGCGCCGCACCGGCCCCGAAGCGCACCACCCCGGCCCCGGCCCAGCCCCGCAAGCAGACCGCTCCGGTCCAGCAGCAGCAGCAGACCGCGCCGGTCCAGCAGGCGGCCCCGGTGACGGTGGCCCTGCCGTCGACCAACCCGAACGGCGACTACGAGATCAAGCCGGGCGACAGCCTGTCGAAGATCGCGGAGGAGCTGAAGGTCGAGGGCGGCTGGGCGAAGCTGCACGAGCTGAACAAGCAGTTCATCCCGAACGCGGACCTGATCCTGCCGGGCCACAAGATCGCCACGAAGTAACCCGGGTCACCACGACCCACCAGACCGCACGGGCCATCCCCCGACCCGTGCACAAACCAGGGGCCCCTGCCGACCTCCCCCCACGGCAGGGGCCCCTGTCACATCACGCTCAAGGCACGCCTCCGCGCCGCAGGCGCACGCCAAGCGCAGCGCCCACGGAAGGGCCTCGGTTCGTTCCCCGTACGGCCTGGGCGCAGCCCAACCGCGCTTCGCTCTTGTCCGCAACCACGCTTCACCGGTTGCGGACAAGAGCGAAGGGTGGTTGCCTCCGGCAGGCCGTACGGGGAACGAACCGACGCCCTTCCACCCCCGGGGGCCTGCCGCGCGGCGAGCGCCGCTTTTCGCTCTTCGCTTTTCGCTTTTCAGCTCTTCGCTTTTGCCCCCAGCCCCCAGCCCCCAGCCCCCAGCCCCCAGCCCCCAGCTCTTGATCTTGAGAGCCGCGAAGCGCAAGCTAGCGACGATCGTCGACAGACAAAACCCAGGTCCCACGAGCAACGAAGTCGAAAGCGCCAGTAGCACTGGTCTCGATCCGAGCCCCGTACTGCTGCACCTCGACGCTCTCCAACTGGTCATCCGGGTTCGGCAACACCAACGTGTAGGCGAACCGGGGCTCCCGCTCGGTGAACAGCTTGCTCCGCAACGGCTCCTGCGCCTCACCCCGCGCATTGCGGTAGGTGAACTTCACCGACCACGCCGAGTTGGCCAACTCCCCGGGCACCGAAATCTGGACCGGACGACCGGGTCGCACGCGCAGCACCCCCGCCGCCCGCGCGTCCACGTCGCAGTCCTCGGACTTCAGGTCGCAGTACTGGGTCGGCTTCACGACAACGGTCTTGCCGTCCGCGTAAAACGTCACCTCGGGGTTCGTCGGGACGGCACAGGCCGCAACGAACAGCAGCGGCAGGACGGGCAACACTCGGCGCACGGCTGACGAGCCTACGGGGTGACCGCCGTCGGCCTGATGGGGCGGTCGCCGCCCAGGCCCGGGATCAGCGTGCTGCCCTGCCGGGTCGCGATCGTCTGGGCCAGCCCGCACGCCAGCAGCCCCGACAGCACCGTGAACCCGATCCAGTACTCGGTCGGCAGCAACACGCCCATCGCGCCGCCGAACACCCACCCGAGCTGCAGGATCGTCTCCGACCGCCCGAACGCCGACGCCCGCGACTCCTCCGGCAGGTCGTCCTGGATCACCGCGTCCAGCGACACCTTGGCCAGCGAACTCGCCGTCGCGCCGACCAGGCCCACCACCGCCGCCGTGATCAGGCCCGGCAGGATCGCGGCCAGGACCGTGGACAGCACGGCCGCGACCAGGCACCCGATCACGACCTGGTCCGGCGCGCCGAAGTGCAGCCGCGCGCCCACCGCGTTGCCGAGGAAGCTCCCGACACCGGCCGCGCCCGCGATCACGCCCAGCAGCAGCAACTGCATGAACGCGTCACCCTCGGTCTGCGCCCGCACCACGAACGCCGAGAACAGCATGAGGAACCCGGTCAGCATCCGGATCGAGCCGTTGCCCCACAGCGCCACCACGACCGTCCGGCCCAGCGCCTGGCGCGGCTTGCGCGGCTTGGCGCGCAGCGACGTCGGCACCTCGCCCTCGGTCACCTCGACCCACGCCGGGATCCGCAGGCACAGCCACGCGTTCACCAGGCACAGCACGGCCGTGAACCACAGCGCGCCGGGCGAGCCGAACAGGTTCGCGAACCCGGCCGCGACCGCGCCGAACACACCGCCCGCCGCCAGCCCGAACACGGTCATCCGGGCGTTGGTCTTGGACAGCGTGATCTCGCGCGGCAGCACCCGGGGGGTGATCGCCGCCTTGAGCACGGTGAACGACTTCGACAGCACCATGCTGCCCAGCGCCGCCGGGTACAGGCCCCAGTTGTCGAAGTTCATCGCCATGACGATGGACAGGAACACCCGCAGCACGCACGACAGCGCCAGCGCGACCCGGCGGCCGTGCTGGATGCGGTCGAGGACCGGGCCGATCACCGGGGCGACGACCGCGAACGGGGCGACCGTGATCAGCAGGTACAGCGCGACCTTGCCCCGGCTCTCCCCAGCCGCCGCCGAGAAGAACAGGGTGTTGGCCAGCGCGACGGCCATCGCGGCGTCGGCGGCGTAGTTCAGCATCACCGCGTAGGTCAGCGACGACAGCCCGGACTGCTTGGCCCCGTCCGCGTGCGCCGCGCGCCGGAACGCCCGCACCGCCTGCGTGCTGAGCTGCTTGGTCCGGAACCACGCCACGCGGGTGACGGTCAACTTCTTCGGCAAGGTCGGCGTGGTTGGCCCGTCGCCCGGTCGCGGCTCTCGCGGCGGCGGATACCCACGCTCATCCCGCGGCGGCGGATACCCACCGGGCGCGGCGCCGGGTGGAGCACCGGGCGCGGCACCGGGCGGCACGCCGGGTGGCACGCCGGGCGTCGGGTACGGCCGGGTCCGCGGCTTGTACTCGTCGTCCTCCCACGGGTACCGCCGCGACGGGTCTTCCGGCCGTGGACGCGTCACACCCCAATCCTGCCTCACCGGCTCCGGGCTGTCTCACACATTGCTCCCGGTGAGCACGGTGGCGCAGGTCTCCCCGGGCAGGTCGTGGACCGCCAACCCGGCCAGCCCCGCCGCCCCCGCCGGCTCCAGCACCAGCCCGAGCGTCCGCAGGGCGAGGTCGGCCGCGTCCCGCAGGGCGTCGTCGGACACCAGCACCACGTCGTCCACGAGTTCCCTCACCCGTGTGACCGACTCCGCGACCGGGACCCGCACCGCGATGCCGTCGGCGATCGTCTCGGCCGGCCCCTCCCACGCCCGCCCGGCCCACGCGTGCGCCAACGCGGGCGCGCCGGCCGCGCACACCCCGACCACCCGCGTGTGCGGCGAGTGGTGCTTGAGCCACCGGGCCATGCCGGTGATCAGCGCGCCGTCGCCGAGCGGCACCACGACCGTGTCGACCGGCACGCCCGCCCCCAGCAGCTCCACGGCGATGGTGCCCGCCCCCTCGCACACGGCCGGCTCCCGACCGTCCTCGACGAACACCGCCCCGGTCTCCTCGGCGTGCCGCCGCGCGACGTCCTTCGCGCCGGTGAAGTCGCCCGGGACCTCGTGCACGGTCGCGCCGAGCAGCCGCATCCGGCGCACCTTCTCCGGCCTCGCCCGGTCCGACACGAACACCTCGACCGGGAAGCCGTGGTTGCGCCCCGCGTAGGCCACGGCCTGCCCGAAGTTGCCCGCCGACGCGCACACCACGGACCGCCCGACGGGCAGCGTCGAGGCCAGGAAGTCCGCTCCTCTGCCCTTGAAGCTGCGCAACGGGTTCGCGGTCTCCACCTTCACCAGCACCCGGCGGCCCAGCGCGGCGCACAGCTGCTCGTCCACGTACTGCGGGGTGTCGCGGAACACGGGGTCGATGGTCTTGGCGGCGCGGGCGATGTTCTCCAGCTCGATGTCCATGCCCAGAAGCTAGGTCGCCCGCCCGTGGTGGCGATTGAAAGTTCACCCGCCACCACGCAAGATCTTTGCGTGGACGACGTGGACCGCCGACTCCTGGAGCAGCTCCAGCAGGACTCCGGCCGCACCCTGCACGACCTGGGCGAGCTGGTCGGCCTGTCGCCCTCCGCCGTGCAGCGGCGGATCACCCGCTACCGGGCGTCCGGGCTGCTCAAGCGCGAGGTGGCGGTGCTCGACGTGGGCAAGGTGGGCGGGCTGCTCGCCGTGGTGCTGGTGGTGCTCGAACGGGAGTCCCACGCGCACCACCGGGCCTTCGCCGAGCGCATGCGCGCCACGCCCGAGGTGCAGCAGTGCTACGAGCTGGCCGGGCGGTGGGACTACCTGGTGGTGCTGTCCGTCCCCGACATGGCCCGCTGCCGCGAGGTCGGCGACGAGCTGTTCCAGCGCGACGACAACGTCAAGCGCTACGAGACGATGCCGGTGTTCGACGCGGTGAAGGCCGGGCTCGCGGTCACCCTTCCTTGATCTTCACCCGGAAGATCGTCGGCCAGTTCTTGCCGGTGACCAGGAACTCGTCGGTGCTGCCGGGCACCGCCGCGATGCCGTTGAGGACGTTCGACTCGGGCACGTCCGCCGGGCGCACGGAGCTGAGGTCGACGGTGGTCAGCACGTCGCCGGTCTTCGGGTCGATCTTGACGACCTCGTCGAGCTGCCACAGGTTCGCCCACACGGCCCCGCCGACGCACTCCAGCTCGTTGATCCGGACCAGCGGGACGCCGTTGCGGCGGACGGTCACGCGGCCGGTCTCGGCGAACGTCTCCGGGTCGCGGAACCGCAGCTCCTCGGTGCCGTCGCTCATCACCAGCCGGTCGCCGTCGCGGCACAGGCCCCAGCCCTCGCCCTCGTACGTGGCGCGTTTCACCTCTTGGAGGGTGTTCTTGTCGCGCTGGATGGCCACGCCGTTGCGCCAGGTGAGCTGCCAGACGCGGTCGCCGACGACGGTCACGCCCTCGCCGAAGAAGTCCGCGGGCAGGTCCACGCGCTGCTTGACCTCGCCGGTGGCCGGGTCGATGCGGCGCAGCGTCGACTCGCCCTCCAGGCCGGTGCCCTCGTAGAGGACGCCGTCGACCAGCTCCAGGCCCTGGGTGAACGCCTCCGGGTCGTGCGGGAGGGTGCCGACCACCTCGACGGTGGGTCTGCCCTGCTGGTCGGGCTGTTCGGGCGGGTTCGGCGTGGACGTGCACGCCGTCGACATGACGAGGACCACTGCCACCGGGAGCCACCGCACGTCCGAAAGGGTGGCACGTGTGCACGAGCCTGCGAAGACGTGCGGCACAATTCACCTGTGACCGCCACGCCGACCCAGCAGCCCGATCCAGTGCTCGCCGACCCGGCGCTCGTCGACGCCGCGGCGGTGTCGACCGCCCGCGCCGCGGCTCAAGAAGAAGCGGGTGCGGAACCCGTAGGTGCGCACGTGGGTGCGCTCGCCGAGGACGAGGCGTCGGTCACCCACCTGTTCGAGGCCGAGCACGCCGGGTACCGGGGGTGGAACTGGGCGGTGACCGTCGCGTTCGCCGGGCCGGGCACGCCGGTGTCGGTGTCCGAGGTGGTGCTCCTGCCGGGCAACGACGCGCTGGTCGCGCCGGACTGGGTGCCGTGGCACGAGCGCGTGCGCGCCGGCGACCTGGGCGTCGGCGACCTCCTGCCGGCCCGGGAGGACGACCCGCGCCTGGTGCCGGGGTACGTGGGCTCCGACGACCCGGCGGTCGAGGAGGTCGCGCTGGAGGTCGGCCTGGGCCGGGTGCGCGTGCTGTCCCGCGAGGGCGTGCTGGACGCGGCGTCCCGCTGGCACGGCGGCGACTTCGGCCCGCGCAGCGACATGGCCCGCAGTGCTCCCGCGACCTGTGGGACGTGCGGTTTCTACACGCGGATCGCGGGGTCGCTGGGCGCGGCGTTCGGGGTGTGCGCGAACGAGCTGACGCCGGCGGACGGGCACGTGGTGCACGTGGAGTACGGGTGCGGCGCGCACTCGGAGGTCGAGGTGGAGGGCGGCCCGGCGGTGCCGGTGGCCGACCTGGTCTACGACGACGCGATCCTGGACGTCGAGGTGAACGAAACCGTCGCTGAGACCGCGCCGACCGAGGCCGCGTCGACCGAGGCCGAAGCCGCTGAGCCGACTGCTGCCGAAGCCGGGCCCGCCGCCGAAGCTGAGCCTGCCGAAGCCGCTGCATCTGCCGAAGCTGAGCCTGTCGAAGCCGAGCCTGCCGAAGCGGACGAGTCCGGGCGGTGAGCCGGGACCCGTTCGGCACCGAGGCGTTGCGGGACTCGGTGCTCGCTGCCTGGCGCGGCTCGCCCACGCGGTTCCGCGAGGACGCCAACGCCGAGGAGGACCTGCGCCTGGGCGGCTACCGCGACCGCCTGCTGGTCGAACTCGCCCAGAACGCCGCCGACGCCGCCGGCCCCACCCCGGGCACGCTCCGACTGTCCATCGTGGACGGCGAGCTGCGGGCCGCCAACACCGGGCACCCGCTGACCGCCGAGGGCGTGGCGGCCCTGGCCTCGCTGCGCGCGTCCGCCAAGTCCGCCGACACGGTGGGCCAGTTCGGCGTCGGTTTCGCCGCCGTCCTCGCCGTCACCGACGCCCCGCGCGTGGTCTCGACGTCCGGTGGGGTGCTGTTCTCCGCCTCCCGCACCCGGCAGGCCGTCCCGGAGCTGGCCGAGGCGCGCGGCGGTGACGTGCCCGTGCTGCGGCTGGTCTGGCCGACCGACGAGGCCGACCTCCCCGCGGGCTTCGACACCGAGGTCCGCCTGCCGCTCAAGGTCGACGCCGCCCCGCTGCTCGCCGAGTTCGCCGACCAGGTCCCGGACCTGCTGCTCGCGCTGCCCGGCCTCCGACGGATCGAGGTCGGCGACCAGGTCTGGGAGCGCGCCGAGGACGACGGCGTGGTCGTGCTGCACGGCCCGGCCGGGGCGCAGCGGTGGCGCGTGCACCGCGTCGGCGGCGAGCTGTCCGCGCACCTGGTGCAGGGCGTCGAGGCCCGGCCGCACTGGAACGCCTGCTGGGCGTGGCCGATGGACGAGCCGCTGACCGGCGACGTCCTGCACGCCCCGACCCCGACCGACGAGAAGATGTCCCTGCCGGCGCGGCTGATCGCGTCCCTGCCGGTGGAACCGTCCCGCCGGCGCGTGCTGGTCGGCGCGGCGGCCGAGTTCGTGCTCGACCAGGCCGCCCTGGCCTACCCGGACCTGGTCCTCGCGCTGCCCGCGATCGACCGCACGTCCCTGGTGCCGCTGCCCGGCTTCCCGCTGTCCGAAGTGGATGGTCTGCTGCGCGAGCGCGTCCTGGCCGCGCTGCGGAAGGCGTCCTGGCTGCCGCTGGCCAGCGGCGAGTGGACCGCGCCGGAGAACGCCCGGGTCCTCGACGCCCCGTCCGAGCCGCTGGTCGAGCTGCTGGAGGACGTCGTCCCCGGCCTGCTGGACGCCGAGCTGACCCTGCCCGAGCACGCGAAGGCGTTGGCGGCGCTGGAAGTCCCGCGCATGTCGGTCGCCGAGGTGGTCGAGGCGCTGGCCGGGATCGGCGGCGACCCGGGCTGGTGGCACGAGGTCTACGACGCGCTGACCCCGCTGGCCGACGTCGACTCCACGGCCCGCGAGGAGATGGGCAGCCTGCCCGTGCCGCTCGCGGACGGCCGCCTGGTCAGCTCGCCGCGCGGCGTGTACGTGCTGCCCGCCGACGTGTCGTTCGACGTGTCCGGCCTGCGGATCGTCCACCCGGAGGCGGCGCACCCGCTGCTGCTGCGCCTGGGCGCGCTGGAGGCCGGCCCGGGGGAGCTGCTCGACTCCGACGCCCTGCGCGAGGCCGTCAAGCACAGCCTCGACGACCCCGCGATGGACGGCCCGGACCTGGTCAAGACGGTCCTGTCGCTGGTCGCGCGGGCCGGCGGACGTCCGTGGCTGGGTGAGCTGGCCCTGCCCGACGCCGAGGGCGACTGGCGGCGCGCCGACGAACTGGCCCTGCCCGACTCGCCGCTGCTGTCGGTGCTGGAGTCCGACGCCCCGATCGGCGTGCTCGACGCCGACCTGGCCGCCCGGTGGCCGCGCGAGGTGTGGACGGGCGTGGGCGTGATCGACGGGTTCACCGTCGTGGACGACACCGCGCCCACCGAGCCGGACCACGACCTGGCCGACGAGGGCTATTGGTGGGACGGCGCGGACGAGCCGCCGACCCGCGTGCTGGGCATCCGCGACCTGGACCTGGTGGCGCGCGACAAGTGGCCGGCCGCCCTGCGCCTGATGGCCGCCGACCCGGTCGCGTGGCGCGCGGTGGCCGAACCCGACGGCTACACGGGCTGGTGGCTGGCCCGCTACGCGACCATCGAGGGCTGCCCGCTCAACGGGTGGCGCCTGCCGGACGCGGAGGGCCTGGACGGCCTGTACGACGTGGTGCCCGACGTGGACGTCCCGCCGCACGTGCTGGCGGCGGCCGGTGTGCGGACCGCGTTGACGGTGCTGGACGAGGACGACGTCACCGACCTGCTGACCCGGTTGGGCGACCCGGAGCGCAAGCTCGCCGACGCGTTGGTGCTGCGGGTGCACGCGGCCCTGGCGGAGGTGGCGGACTCGGTGAGCGTCGAGCCGCCGGACCGCGTGCGGGTGCTGACCGGCGAGGCCGTGGCGGCGGACGACGTGGTGGTGCTGGACCTGCCGTGGCTGCTGGGCGTCCTGCCCGGCAACCAGGTCCTGGCCGCCGAGGGGCACGCGGAGGCGTTGGCGGAGCTGCTCGCGCTGCCGCTGGCCTCCGAAGAGGTCGTCGGGGAGGTCGAGACCGCGGGCGACGAGGTCGTGTGGGCCGAGCTGGGCGCGGTCCGGCTGGCCTGCGACCTGCTCGGGGTGGAGCTGCCGACCAGCCCGGTGATCGTCCACGACGAACTGCACGTGGTGTTCGAAGGCGAGTCGCACGAGGTGTCGTGGTGGGTCGAGGACGGCGTGCCGCACGCGGCGGACACGCCGGAGGGACTGGCGCGGGCGCTGGCGTGGGCCACGAACAGGTGGTCCGACCGGCACGCGTTCGCGGCCTTGATCGCCGACCCGACCCCGACCGTCCTGTTGGGTTGATCGGAGC
Organism: Saccharothrix mutabilis subsp. mutabilis; assembly: GCF_039521145.1. Lineage (NCBI taxonomy): Bacteria > Bacillati > Actinomycetota > Actinomycetes > Pseudonocardiales > Pseudonocardiaceae > Saccharothrix > Saccharothrix mutabilis. The sequence continues at coordinate 702,426 of NZ_BAAABU010000002.1, read as the reverse complement.
ACGCGGAGCGTGCGGCTGGGCGTTTCGCCCTCAAAATCAAAGATCAAGAGCGCCTCGCCGGCGGGCAGGCCGCCAAGGATGGACACAAGAGCAAGGGCGGGGGCTTCTTGCTTGTGCCATCCCCGTACGGCCTGGCGGAGCCGACCACACTTTGCCGGGGTCGGTCGAAAAACTTTTGCTCGTTCCTCGCAAAACTTTTTGGCCCGACCCCGGCAAAGTGCGGTAGCCCTTCGGGCAGGCCATACGGGGATGACACAAGCAAGAAGCCCGGGTCGGGGGTGACCCGGCGGGGCCCTTCGCGGCGCTGCGCGCCGAAAAGCGGGTGTGTCGAAGGTGGTGTGTCGGGGTGGGGGCGGTTAGTCGAGGCCGGATTGGGCGGTGCGCGAACCCCTTCGGGCGGCTGATCGTTGCCATCTGAAGATGCCGTAGCCGATCACGCCCAGGCCCGCGCCCGCCGCGCACGTCCACAGCAACGTGGTCTGGTCGCGCGCGAACAGGAGGACCGCCGCGAACGCCAGCAGCCACAGGGCCGTGCCGCCGGCGATGGCGGGGACCGGGTCGGTCAGCCGCACCGGCAGCGGGGGCGGGGCGGGCAGCGATTGGGTCTGTTCGGCCACGTCAGGCAGGCTACCTGGCGGAAACACCGGTGCGGCACGCTCTGCGCACCTGGACTACCCGGAGTGGAGGCGAGATGGCCGCGAAGACCGGCGGTGAGGTGTCGAGGACAGGGCTCGACGGCTTCTTCAAGATCTCCGAGCGCGGCTCGACGGTGGGGCGGGAAGTGCGCGGTGGGCTGGTCACGTTCGTGACCATGGCCTACATCGTCGTGCTGAACCCGCTGATCCTGGGCAGCTTCGCGGCGGACGACCCGTCGGCCAAGAAGGACGTGCTGGGCGCGATCCTGCCGGTGTCGCAGGTCGCGGCGGTCACGGCGCTGGTCGCCGGGGTCATGACGATCCTGTTCGGACTGGTCGCGAACTACCCGTTCGCGCTGGCCACCGGGCTCGGCATCAACTCGTTCGTGGCGGTGTCCCTCGCGCCGCAGATGACCTGGCCCGAAGCCATGGGGTTGGTCCTGGTGAACGGGCTCGTGGTGCTGCTGCTCGTCGTCACGGGGGTGCGCACGGCCGTGTTCAACGCGGTGCCGCCGGAGTTGAAGGCGGCCATCGCGGTCGGCATCGGCCTGTTCATCTGCTTCATCGGGCTGGTGGACGCCGGTTTCGTGCGGCGCGTCCCGGACGCGGCGGGCACGACCGTCCCGGTCGGACTGGGCATCGGCGGGTCCATCGCGTCCTGGCCGACGTTCGTGTTCGTGGTCGGCCTGGTGCTGACCGGCATCCTCGTCGCCCGCAAGGTCAAGGGCGCGATCCTCATCGGTGTGCTCGCCTCGACCGTGCTGGCGATCGTGGTGGAGGCGGTCGCGCAGGCCGGCCCGTCCAAGGGGACCAACCCGGCCGGGTGGAACCTGGGCTACCCGGCGCTGCCCGACCAGGTGTTCGGGCTGCCGGACCTCGCCCTGCTGGGTGACGTGTCGTTCGGCGCGTGGACCCGGCTGCCCGCCCTGACCGCCGCCCTGCTGGTGTTCACGCTCGTGCTGACCGACTTCTTCGACACCGTCGGCACCATGACCGGCCTGGGCAAGGAGGCCGGGCTGATCGGCAAGGACGGCCAGCTGCCCGGCGTGAGCAAGGCGTTGTTCGTGGACGGCGTGGGCGCGGTCGCGGGTGGGGCGGCGTCCAGCTCGTCCAACACCGTCTACATCGAATCGGCGGCCGGCATCGCGGAGGGCGCGCGGACGGGCCTGGCGAACGTCGTCACCGGCCTGCTGTTCCTCGCAGCGATGTTCCTGACCCCGCTGTACTCGATCGTGCCGGTCGAGGCGGCGGCCCCGGCGCTGGTCATCGTCGGCGCGCTGATGATCGTGCAGGTCAAGGAGATCGACTTCGGCGACTTCTCGGTGGCGCTGCCCGCGTTCCTCACGATCGTGGTGATGCCGTTCACCTACTCGATCGCCAACGGCATCGGCGCGGGCTTCGTCAGCTACGTGGTGCTGCGGGCGCTGACCGGGCGGGCGCGCAGCGTGCACCCGCTGATGTGGGCGGTGGCCGCCGCCTTCGTCGTCTACTTCGCCATCGGACCCATCCAGGCTGCTCTCGGCGGCTGAATGGGCAGGTTCACACGACGGGTGCGAGATCGTGAGGTATGCTAACTACGTGGCGGAGAGCGACGCGGAACGGGGACTGGCGAGCCGGTTGCGGCTGGCCGTGGTCCGGCTGACCCGACGGCTCCGCGCGCAGCGGGTGAACTCCGCGATCTCGCTCACCCAGGTGTCCGCGCTGTCCACGCTGCACAAGTGCGGGCCGCTGACGCCGGGCGAGCTGGCCGCCAAGGAAGGCGTCCAGCCGCCGTCCATGACGCGGGTGATCGCGGCGCTGGAGGAGTACGGCTTCGCCACGCGCCGCCCCCACCCGACCGACGGGCGGCAGGCGATCGTGGAGCTGACCGGGGCCGGGCTGGCCTACATAGACGAAGAGGTGTCCGCGCGCGAGGCGTGGCTGGACAAGCGGCTGGCGGAGCTGACACCGGAGGACCGGGCGGTGCTGTCGCGCGCCGCCGAGATAATCGACAGGATGGCGGGGCAGTAACGGGTGCCGGCGTACGCGGGTGGGAACGAGTCCGATCGGGTCGATCGAGGCGAAGCGCTACCCCCGCCGCCGAAACCCCGCATGTTCGGGTCCCTGCGCGTCCGCAACTACCGGCTCTACGCGTCCGGCCAGGTCGTGTCCCTGGTCGGCGTGTGGATGCAGCGCGTCGCCCAGGACTGGCTGGTGTTGGAGCTGTCCGACGGGTCGCCGGTGGCGCTCGGGATCGCGGCGGCGTTGCAGTTCGCGCCGATCCTGTTCCTGTCGCTGTGGGCGGGCGTGCTCGCGGACCGGATGGACAAGCGGCGGCTGCTGCTGGTCCTGGAGGTCGGGCTCGGGCTGTGCGCCCTGACGCTGGGCCTGCTCGACGTGCTCGGCGTCGCCGAGCTGTGGCACGTCTACCTGCTGTGCCTGCTGCTGGGCGCGGTCGCGGCCATCGAGACGCCGGTGCGGCAGTCGTTCGTGGTCGAGATGGTCGGCCGGAACCAGCTGACCAACGCCGTCGCGCTGAACTCGATGACGTTCAACCTGGCCCGCATGGTCGGTCCGGCCGTGGCCGGCGGGCTGATCATCGTCGTGGGCACCGGGTGGGTGTTCCTGCTCAACGCCATGACGTTCGTCGGCGTGATCGCGGGCCTGCTGCTGATGCGCCCGGCCGAGCTGCACCGCGGCGACCCCGTGCCGCGTGAGAAGGGCCAGCTGCGCGAGGGCCTGCGGTACGTGCGCGGGCGGGGCGACCTGGTGATCCTGCTGTTCCTGGTGTTCTTCGTCAGCACGTTCGGGCTGAACTTCCACGTGACGCTGGCGGTGCTGGCGCGCAACACGTTCGGGGGCGACGCCGACGCCTACGGCCTGCTCTCGACGCTGATGGCCGTGGGCACGCTGGCCGGCGCGACCCTGGCGGCCCGCCGCAGCGCCAAGGGCAAGCCGAAGCCGGGGTTGCTGATCATCGGCGCGCTGGCGTTCGGCGCGCTGGAGATCGTCGCCGGCCTGATGCCCTCGCTGTGGCTGACCGGCGCGCTGCTGATCCCCGTGGGCATCGCGATGATGACCTTCACGACCACCGCCAACTCGACCGTGCAGCTGGCCGTGACCCCGGCCATGCGCGGCCGGGTGATGGGCCTCTACATGCTGGTCTTCCTCGGCGGCAACCCGGTGGGCGGCCCGGTCATGGGCTGGCTGGCCGAGCACTTCACCGCCCGCGCGCCCCTGGTGGTCGGCGGGGCGGTCTCGATCGTGGCGGCCCTGGTCGGCGGCGTCGTCCTGGCGCGCCGCGGTGGCCTGACGCTGCCCTCGTACCGGCTCGGCCTGCGGCGGCGCGCCCGGCTCTGAGGCGATGATGGCCTCCGTGGTCATCACGACGGACTGGGTGCGGCTGCTCGTCGTCTGCGTGTTCTTCACCGGGGCGGCCGGGGCGGTGCTGTGGTGGGCGCGGTTGGCCTCCCCGCGACCGGTGGTCCGGGCGGCGGCGCGGGCGGCCGTGCAGCTGGCCGTCGTGTCGGCGGTCATCACGGTGGTGCTGGCGTCGTTGCCGTTGACGGCCGGGTTCCTGGTGCTGATGGCGGCGGTGGCGACCTGGACGTCGGCGGCGCGGACGAAGACCGGGTGGCGCGGGGCGTGGGTCGGGGTGGCGATCCTCGGCGGGACGGTCCCGGCGCTGGCGGCGCTGGTCCTGAGCGGGCTCGTGCCGGTCGAGGGAATCGCGCTGGTGCCGGTCGGCGGGATCCTCATCGGTGGCGCGATGACCGCGACGACGTTGTCCGTGCGGCGGGCGCTGGACACCCTGCGGGACCGGCACGGCGAGTTCGAGGCGGCCCTGGCGCTGGGGTTCACCGAGTCGGTGGCGGTGCGGGAGTTGGTGCGCGGGCCGGCGGGGGAGGCGTTGCTGCCTGCCCTGGACCAGACGCGGACCGTGGGGCTGGTCACACTTCCGGGTGCTTTCGTGGGCATGCTGCTGGGCGGGGCGCCGGTGTGGCAGGCCGGCGCGTTGCAGTTGGTGGTCCTGTTGGGGCTGCTCGCGGTGGAGGCGGCGGCGATCGCGGTGGTCGTGGAGCTGGTCGCGCGGGGGTTCGTGCGCCGGGCTTCCCAGCAAGGCGAAGTTAGGCTAACCTAAGTCTCGTTGCTTCGTGGTGGGAGCGGCAGTCAGTTCGGGAACAGACGAGGCCCCGCCTCCCGGTCGTACCGCCGGGGAGCGGGGCCTCGTCGTGTCCGGTGGCGGGGCTTGTCGGAGCATCCACCACGGGACCGGCGGCGCGGGGCTTGTCGGAGCACCCGTCGCCGGGTTCTCAGGGCAGCTGGAGACCGTTCCGCCCGGCGCGCGCGGCCTCGAAGCGGGCGTTGACGTCGTCCCAGTCGACGACGTTCCACAGCGCCGAGATGTAGTCGGCCTTCAGGTTGCGGTACTGCAGGTAGTACGCGTGCTCCCAGATGTCGAACACCAGCAGCGGCGTGGTGGCGATCGACAGGTTGGAGTGGTGGTCCTTGAGCTGCTGGGTGATCAGCCGCTGACCGACCGGCTCCCACGCGAGGATGCCCCAGCCGGACCCCTGGATGGACGACGACGCGGCGGTCAGCTGGGCGCGCAGCTTGTCGAACGACCCGAAGTGCTCGTCGATCGCCGCCGCCAGCTCGCCGGTGGGCTTGTCGCCGCCGTTGGGGGACAGGTTCTTCCACCACACCTGGTGCAGCGCGTGGCCGGCGAGGTGGAACGCGAGCGTGGTCTCCAGGCCGACGATCGAGCCGAAGGACTCCTTGTCGCGCGCCTCGGCGATCTGGTCCAGCGTGTCGTTCGCGCCCTTGACGTAGGCCGCGTGGTGCTTGGAGTGGTGCAGCTCGTTGATCTCGCCGATGATCGCCGGCTCCAGGTCGCCGTAGTCGTAATCCAGGTCGGGCAGGACGTACTGGGCCATGACATCCCCTCGTTGCAACCTTCTGGTACTTGCAATCTACTTGCAACTAGGGCGTCCGGAAACTGAGGTGCTGATCACCGGCGATCCTGCGACGATCGGGGCGTGTCCGTACTGGCAGCCCGGAACGTCACGCTGTCGTTCGGTCCGCGGACCGTGCTCCAGGAGGTCGATCTCGATGTTCACCCGGGTCAACGTGTCGGGCTGATCGCGCCCAACGGTGTCGGCAAGTCCACCTTGTTGCGGGTCCTCGCCGGCGAGGCGAAGCCGGACGAGGGGACCGTGGTCGCGCGCGGGAGCGTCGCTTTCCTCACCCAGGAGACGACCGTCCGGCCCGGGGAGTCGTTGCGGGCCCACCTCGCTCGGCGCACCGGTGTCGCCGCGGCGGTCGAGCGGTTCGAGGCCGCGACGCGCGCGTTGGCCGAGGGCGTGCCCGGCGCGGAGGACGCCTACGCGCACGCCTTCGACGGGTGGACCGCCATCGGCGCGGCCGACTTCGACGAACGCGCGGACGAGGTGTGCGAGCGGCTCGGGCTGCCCGCCGACCTGCTCGACGAGCACCGGACCCTGTCCGGCGGCCAGTCGGCGCGGCTGCGGCTGGCGTCGGTGCTGCTGGCGCGCGCGGAGTTCCTGCTGCTGGACGAGCCGACCAACGACCTCGACGCGGCCGGCCTGAACCTGCTGGAGTCGCACGTCCCGGCCAGCCCGGCGGGCATGGTCCTGGTCAGCCACGACCGCGAGTTCCTCGCCCGGACCACCACCCACATCGCCGAGCTGGACGAGTTCAGCCACGGTCTGACGGTGTTCGGCGGCGGCTGGGACGCGTACGTGGCCGAGCAGGCGGCGGCCCGGCGGCGCGCCCGCGAGGAGTACGAGACCTACGCCGCCAAGCGCGACGCGCTCGTCCAACGGGCCCGCGAGGTCCGCGAGTGGTCCCGCGCCGGCGTGCGCCGCAACGCGAAGTCCGACGAGCCGGACAAGAACATCAAGTTCTTCCGCAAGCAGGGCGCGGAGAACACCGCCGCGAAAGCGTCCACAGCGGACCGTGCGCTGGCCCGGTTGACGGAGGTGGAGGAGCCGCGTGAACCGTGGGAACTCCGCCTGACCCTGCCGTCGGCGGGGCGGGGCAGCCAGATCGCCTTCACGCTCCGGAACGCGGTCGTCCGGCGGGGCGAGGTCACGCTCGGCCCGATCGACCTGACCGTCGGCGCGGGGGAGCGGTGGCGGATCACCGGCCCGAACGGGTCCGGCAAGAGCACGCTGCTGGGCGCTCTGCTGGGCCGTGTCCCGCTGGTCTCGGGGAACCGCGGCCAGGGGGCGTCGGTGGTGGTCGGCGAGGTGGACCAGATCCGCGAAGGCTTCGCCACCGACCGCACCGCGCTGGCGGTCGTCGCCGAGGCCACCGGCCTGCCCGACGTGGAGGTCCGCACCCTGTTGGCCAAGTTCCGGGTGGGCGCGGACGCGGTCCTGCGCCCCGCCCGCTCCCTGTCCCCGGGCGAGCGGACGCGGGCGGGCCTGGCCGTGCTCCAGGCGCGGGGGACGACGTGCCTGGTGCTGGACGAGCCGACGAACCACCTGGACGTCCCGGCCATCGAGCAGTTGGAACAGGCCCTGGAGACCTACGAGGGCACCCTCCTGCTGGTCACGCACGACCGGCGGCTGGCCGACGCGGTGGGGGTGGACCACACACTCGACGTGCGGACCCTGGCAAGATGAGCGCATGGGCACGGAGGACGACTGGCCGATCGAACAGACGTGGTCGCTGCGCAACACCCACTGGCACGCCTACGTCGAGCACACCTCCCTCGACCACGCCTCACCACGCCAGGACCGCCTGGAACGGACCCCGGAAGAGGTCCTGACCACGCCCACCGAGGTGGCCGCGTGGCTGGAGGTCAACCTCCGCAGCGCCACCAAGCCCGAGGAGGCCGGGAAGAAGCGCACGAAGGACGAGCGCGACTTCTCCGACTCGAACCGGGTGCACACCTCGCTGGCGTCGCGGGGCGAGTCGATCTACACCGGCGTGAAGGGCATGCTGACGCTCGCGGTGGAGGCCGTCACGCCCGACGAGTGCCGCAGCTCCCACGACGGCGCGGACGTGGCCCCGCTGAAGGCCGGCCGCCGCCGCTGACCGGGCGGCTCGCCGCTTCGAGGAGACCGGCCGCCCGGTTTGCCGCTGTCGGCCCGTTCGAGACGGCGGGCCGTCGGTGCCGGCCGTCGCCGGAGGGCTACAACCCCACCGGCCAGGTGTGCACGGGATCCCCGTGGTGCATCAGCTCCACGTACCGGGCCAGCATGGCGCTCAACGCCACCTCCCGCTCCACCCCGCGCTCCTCCAGCAACGCGACCGTGTCCCGCTGCCACGTGGACCCGGTCCGCCGCGACAGGCACCGCGCCTCGATCACCCCGAGGTACCGCTCGCGCGCCTCGTCGGACACCCCGCACGCCGCCAACCCCTCGTGCGCCAACGGCAGCAGCCGCCGCAGCACCAGCTCGTCCGGCGGCACCCACCCGATCCCCGGCCAGTACAGGTGCGCGCCCATCCCGTGCCGCGACCCGGCGTACAGGTTCTCCTCGGCCGCGTCGAACGACATCTGCGTCCACAAGGGACGGTCCAGCGTCGTCAAAGCCCGCTGCGCGCCGTAGAAGAACGCCGCGTTCGCCATCGTGTCCAGCACCGTCGGCCCGGCCGGCAGCACCCGGTTCTCCACCCGCAGGTGCGGCACGCCGTCCACCACGTCGTACACCGGCCGGTTCCAGCGCCACACGGTTCCGTTGTGCAGCCTCAGTTCCGTCAGCGACGGCGTCCCGCCCGCGCCCAGCACGTCCAACGGGTCCTCGTCGCCGGTCTCCGGCAGCAGCGCCGGGAAGTACCGCACGTTCTCCTCGAACAGGTCGAAGATCGACGTGATCCACCGCTCCCCGAACCACACCCGGGGCCGCACGCCCTGGTTCTTCAGCTCGACCGGCCGCGTGTCGGTCGCCTGGAGGAACAACGGGATGCGCGTCTCGTGCCACAGCGCCCGCCCCAGCAGGAACGGCGAGTTCGCCGCGATCGCCACCTGCACGCCCGCCAGCGCCTGGGCCGCGTTCCAGTGGGCGGCGAAGTCGTCCGGCGCCACCTGCAAGTGCAGCTGCACGGACGTGCACGCCGCCTCGGGCAGGATGGACTCCGCGTAGCTCAACAACTTCTCCGGCGCGGCGCTCCCCGGCATCGGGGTGCCCTCCATGTTCAGCACCATCTCTTCGCCGCGCGCGGCGAAGATCTGGTCGTTGAGCAGCGCGTAGCGCGGGCTGTCGGACAGCCAGCGGCGGTCGAAGTGCTCATGCCGCAACGTGGGCAGCACGCCGATCATCACCAGGGACGTGCCCGCGTCGTGGGCCTTGTCGTCGGCGCACGCCAGCGTCTGCTTCAGCTCGCGCTCCAGGTCCAGCGTCTCGTCACCGGCCAGTTCGCGCGGCGGGACGTTGACCTCCAGGTTGTGCTGCCCCAGTTCCAGGGTGAACGACGGGTCGTCGATCTTCTCCAGGACCTCGGCGTTGGCCATCGCGGGGCGGCCCGAGTCGTCCACGAGGTTGAGCTCTATCTCCAGGCCCATCTGCTGGCGCGGGAAGGAGAAGCTGTCCTCCGCCAACATGGTCCCCAGCGCGTCCAAGCACCGCTGCACCCGCTCGCGGTAGCGCTGGCGGTCCTCCCTGGTGAACGTCCGACTGGACACATTGCTACCCATGCCGCCTCCCAATCGGTCGGGCTGCTCCGGCGGGCTCAGCGGAGGTCAACCGTGACACGGCTGCCCTGTGCCCGCCAGCGTCCAAATCGGTGCTCTCTGTCACATGCAGGTAACAATCAGCGAGAAAACGCTGGTCCAGCGCTTGCGGTTCGACCCGTTGGACTACGAGCGGTGTTCACATGCCGGGAAGTGGGACACTGCCCGGGTGATCGAGATCGACGATCCGGCGGACCCCCGACTGGACGATTTCCGCGACCTCTCGACGGCCGACCGCAGGCCCGACCGACCCGGTGGCCGGGGGCTGGTCATCGCCGAGGGCGTGGTGGTCGTCGAACGGCTGCTCGCCTCGCCGTACCCGGTGCGCGCGCTGCTCGGCGTGCGCCGCCGGGTGGAGGCGCTGGGCGAGTTGCCCGCGCCGGCGTACGTGACGACGCCCGAGGTCATGGCCGAGGTCGTGGGGTTCCACCTGAACCGGGGCGTCCTGGCGGCGGCCGACCGCGCGCCGCAGCCCGCCGTCGAGGACCTGGCCCGGCGCTCCACCCGCCTGGCCGTGCTGGAAGGCGTGGGCGACCACGAGAACCTCGGTTCCCTGTTCCGCAACGCCGCCGCGCTGGGCGTCGACGGCGTGCTGCTCGGCCCCGGGTGCAGCGACCCGCTCTACCGGCGCAGCGTCCGCGTCTCGATGGGGCACGTGCTGCGCGTCCCGTTCGCCACGGTGCCCGATCTCGGACGCGGGTTGGACGTGTTGCGCCACAACGGCTTCCGCGTCGCCGCCCTCACCCCGCGCGCGTCGGCGGTCAACCTCCAGGACGCCGGGCTGCGCGGGCAGCGGGTCGCCGTCATGCTGGGGTCGGAGGGCCACGGCCTGACCGAGGAGGCGATCACCGCCGCCGACCTGGCCGTCCGCATCCCGATGGCCTCGGGCGTCGACTCGCTCAACGTCGCCACGGCCGCCGCGATCGCCTTCTACGCGATCGCCTGACCGACTACGTTCACCCTGGAGCACCCCGTCGCCGAGGAGGACATTCGTGGAACTGCGGGTCCGGGGCGGCCGTGCCGTGCTGGCGGGCCGCGACGACGCGGGCGAGCACGAGGTGGACCCGCACACGCTGCCGCTGGGCGCGGGACTCGCCGACGCGCTGCACGAGTGGGCCAAGGTCGCCGAAGCGGTGCTGCGCACCGACCCGCCCGCGAACGGCGCGGCGGGGGCGCTGGTCACCCGGCGCGGGAGGCAGTTGGCGGGACGGCTGGCCGCGGACATGGGCACGCCCGTCGCGTACACCGACCCGGTGACCGGCGAGCAGGTCGTCGTGGAAGCGCCCCCGGTGGAACGGCTGCCCCCGGTCGAGCCGGAGCCGGAGCCCCGGGAGGAGCGGCCTCCCTGGGGCACCGGCTTGACCGTGAGCGTGTTCACCGCGGCCGTGGTGACGTTCATGGTCGTCACCCTGTCGTTGGGGCTCGGTGAGACCAGCCCTTGGCTGGCGCTGCTGGCGAACGTGCTGGTCGTGGGTGGTATCGCCCCTTCCGTCTGGCTCGCGCGCAAGGTGCTGGTGTGGCGGTGGGTCGCTTACGGCGTCGTCGCCGGCGTGCTTCTCGCTTGGTTCGCCTTGATCACCACCTTGCTTTAGGCGCTTCGCTCTTCTTGGTGCGCTTCGCGCCTGGAACGCGCTGGCGCGCTCTCAAGATCAAAAGCGGGCTGGGGAGGCCTCCAGTGGGGGGAGGGCCTGCGTGTTCCCCACCGCATGACCTGGCGGAGCCGACCACAGATTGCCGGGGTCGGTCGAAAAACTTTGCTCGTTCCTCGCAAACTTTTTGGCCCGACCCCGGCAATCTGTGGTAGCCCTTCGGGCAGGTCATACGGTGGGGAACACGGAGGCCCCTTGTGGCTGGGAGCCCAGCCCGCCGCTGCGCGGCTTGGAGCAGGCGCGGCCTGTCTAAGCCAGTGAGTCCCGCCAGGCGGTGTGCAGGGCCGCGAACCGGCCGCGGTCGTCGATCAGCTCTTCGGGTGAGCCGTCCTCCACGACTTGGCCGCCGTCGAGCACCAGCACGCGGTCCGCGATCATGACCGTGGACAGGCGGTGCGCGATGATGAACGCCGTCCGGTCCGCCAACACCGTCTCCAGCGCGTGTTGGACCAGCCGCTCGGTCGGCACGTCCAAGCTCGACGTGGCCTCGTCCAAGACCAGCACCGCCGGGTCGGCCAGGAACGCCCGCGCGAACGCCACGAGCTGCCGCTGCCCGGCCGACAGCCGCCCGCCGCGCTTGCGCACGTCCGTGTCGTACCCGTCGGGCAGCGCCGAGATGAACTCGTGCGCCCCGACCGCGCGGGCCGCCGACACGACCTCCTCGCGCGTCGCCGACGGCCGGCCCAGGCTGATGTTGTCCGCGACCGACCCGTCGAACAGGAAGTTCTCCTGGGTCACCATCACCACCGCGCGCCGCAGGTCGGTGTCCGCGACCTCGCGCAGGTCGATGCCGTCCAGCCGCACCGCGCCCGCGGACGGGTCGTAGAACCGCGCCACCAGCTTGGCCAGCGTCGACTTGCCCGCGCCGGTCGCGCCCACCAGCGCCACGGTCTGCCCGGCCGGCACGTGCAGGTCGAACGCCGGCAGCACGACCGGCGTCTCCGGCGTGTACCGGAACTCCACCCCGTCGAACGCGACCTGCCCGCGCACGTCCCGCAGCGGGGCCGGGTCCTCCGGTTCCGGCACGGTCGGCCGCTCCTCCAGCACGCCGGAGATCTTCTCCAGCGCGGCGGTCGCCGAGGCGTAGGAGTTGGCGAACATGGCGATCTCGTCGAACGGGTCGTAGAACCGCCGCACGTACAGCGTGAACGCGGCCAGCACACCCAGCTCCAGCTCGCCCTGCGCCACCCGCCACGCGCCCCAGGCGAGGATCACGGCCAGCGACACGTTGCCGATCACCCGGACCAGCGAGGTGAACACCGCCACCACGCTGAACGCCTCGGTGTTGGCGTCGCGGAACCGGTCGTTGACCTCGCCCATGATGTGCTCGTTGCGCTTCTCGCGGCGGAACGCCTGCACCGCGCGGATGCCGTTCATGGTCTCCACGAACTGCACGATGATCTTGGCGATGGCCCCGCGGGTGCCGCGGTAGGCGCGGGCCGACCGGCGGCGGAACCAGCGGATGAGCAGCAGCAGCGGCACGAACCCGAACAGCACGACCGAGGCCAGCGGCGGGTCCAGGGTGAGCATCACGATCGAGATGCCGACCACGGACAGCATGGACGTGAAGAACCCGTCCAGGCCGTGTTCGAGCAGGTCCTGCAACGAGTCGACGTCACTGGTCAGCCGCGAGACCACCTTGCCGGAGGTGTAGCGCTCGTGGAAGGACACCGACAGCCGCTGCGCGTGCCGGAAGATGCGCTCCCGCAGGTCCAGCAGCAGGTCCTGGCCGATCCGGCCGGTCAGCCGGACGAACGACCAGCGCAGCAGCGTCGCCGAGAACGCCACGCCGACGTACCCGCCGACGCACCACGCCAACACCTCCGGACGTCCGTCCAGCGCGGCCGGCACACCCCTGTCGATGGCGGCGGCGATCAGCAGCGGCCCGGCCAGGGTGACCAGGTTCTCCAGCACCACGATCGCCAGCGCCAGCACGGCCGCCCGCGCGTGCGGGCGCAGCAGCGAGCCCAGCAGCCGGCGCGACCGGGCCTGCAGCTTCACGCCGGTCGCGTGGTCCAGTTCCTCGACGTCCTCGGCGGCGACGCCCCGCCACCTCTCCTCGCCCTGCTCCGGCGCCTGCTCGACGGTGGTCACGCCGCCACCTCTTCGTCTTCCAAAGTGGACAGGAGGTAGCGGTACTCCTCGTTGTCCGCCAACAGTTCCCGGTGCGTGCCGACCGCGGCGATCCGCCCGTCCACGAGCATCGCCACCCGGTCGGCCAGCTGCACGGTGCTGGGCCGGTGCGCGACCACCAGCGCGGTCACGCCCTTGAGCACGCGGTGCAGCGCGGCCTCCACCTCGGCCTCGGTGTGCACGTCCAACGCGGACAGCGGGTCGTCCAGCACCAGCACCGCGGGGTGCCCGACGACCGCGCGCGCCAGCGCCAGCCGCTGCCGCTGACCGCCGGACAGCGACAGGCCCTGCTCGCCGATCCGGGTGTCCAGGCCCCACGGCAGGGCGTCGACGAACTCCTCGGCCCGCGCGACCCGCAGCGCCTCCCGGACCCGCGCCTCGTCCGCGCCGACCCCGCCGACCCCGCCGAGCGCGACGTTCTCGGTGACGCTCGCGGAGAACAGGATCGGCTCCTCGAACGCGGTGCCGACGACCCGGCGCAGCTCCGCCAGGTCCAGGTCGCGCACGTCCACGCCGTCGATGGTGACCCGGCCGCGCGTCACGTCGGCCAGGCGCGGCACCAGGGCGGTGACCGTGGTCTTGCCCGATCCGGTGGCGCCCACCAGCGCGAGGGTCTCGCCCGGCCGGATGTCCAGGTCGACGCCGCGCAGCACCTCGCGGTCGCCCTCGCCGTGGGCGAAGTGCACGCCCTCGAACCGGACGTGCCCCTTGACCCGCGCCGGGAGCTTCTTCGGGGTGGCGGGGGAGGTGATGGCGACCGGGGCGTCCATGACCTCGAAGTACCGCTCGGACGCGGCGGCGGTCTGGTTCGTCTCGGCCAACAACCACCCGATCGAGTCGATCGGCCAGCGCAGGTAGGCGCTCACCGTGACGGCGGCGACGAGCGTGCCCGCGGTGACCGTGCCGTCGGCGATGCCGACCGCGCCGAACGCGAGCTGCCCCGCGATGGCCAGCTCGGGCAGCACGATCAGCACCGCCCACAGCAGCGCGAACACGCGGACCTTGGCCAGTTCGGTGTCCCGCAGCTCGCGCGCCTGGCGCAGGAACCGCCGGGTCAGGTGCGGCCCGCGGCCGAACGCCTTGAGCACCCTGACGCCCAGCACGGACTCCTCGACCACGGTGGTCAGGTCGCCCGCCTGGTCCTGCGCCCGCCGCGCGACGACCTTGAACCTGGACTCGAACAGGTAGGACAGCAGGATCAGCGGCAGCGTGCAGGCCAGCACGATCCCGCCCAGGACGGGCGACAGCCAGAACAGGATGCCCAGGCCGGTCAGCACGACCAGCGTGTTGACCACGAGGAACGTGCAGACGAACGCCACGAACCGGCGCACGGTGGTGAGGTCGGTGGTGGCGCGGGAGAGCAGCTGGCCGGACTGGAACCGGTCGTGGAACGACACCGGCAGCCGCTGGAGGTGGTCGTACATCGCGACCCGCATGCGGGCCTCGACGTCGGACGCGGGCCGCGCGATGAACTTGCGGCGCGCGTAGAACAGGGCCGCCTCGCCGATGCCGAGCAGCAGCACCAGGCCGACCATGGCCGGCAGGGCCCCCAGGTCGCGGGCGGCGATCGGGCCGTCCACGATGCGTTGGGTGATGAGCGGGATGCCGAGGCCGCAGAGCATGGCCAGCAGCGCCGCGGTCATGCTCAGCAGCATCTGGGTGCGCACGGGCCGGAAGTACGGCCACAGCCTGCGCACGGTCGAGAACGTGGTGGGTCGCGGGTGGTCGGGTGGCGAAGTCGCGGACTCGGTCACTTCGGTGGTCCCCCTCAGGCTCACTGCCACGGTACGAAGGTCACCCCCCGTAAGCATCCGGTTTTCCCGCTGTCGAACATGCGAGCTCTAGCCAGGTGGAGGTCAAGATGGACGTGCGCTACCTGCGCACCGAGCCGACCATGGCGTTCCCGCGCGGTCGCTTGCTGGCGGTCCAGGCCGGCCGGCTCCACGTGCTGGCCCCCGACGGGTGGGACGTCATCGGCGGTCGGGCCGAACGCGCGCACCCGGTGTCACGGGAGGACGCGGAGGACTGGTGCGAGCGCGAGGGCTGGGACCCGGCCCTGCTGGACGCCGTGCCCCACCCGGAGCACTGACCGAGGCGGTGGCGTGACTACCTGTCCCGGCGCAGCATGGCGGGGGCGGTGAGCAGGCCGGCCAGCCCGTAGCTGACGCCCGCGAGCAGGGTGAGCACCGTCCAGCGGTCGCCGAGCCACGAGAACCGCTCCTGCACCTTGAAGAAGTGCGCGAGCCCGAGCAGGACCGGCCCGATCAGCACCACCGGCCACACCGGGCGCACCTTGAGCAGCCACAGCACCGGCCCCGCGAGCAGGGCGCTGAACAGCAGCGCGACCGGCAGCCCGATCACGACGAGCAGCAGGAACTCGCTCAGCGAGGTCTCGTTGACCACCCGGTCGAGCACGCCGGACCGGTACGCCTGAATCCAGGCGATCAGCAGCACCGCCCCGACCGCCCCGGACACGACGACGCGCAGCAGCACCCGGAAGGCGAAGCCACCGGTCGTCGTCTCAGCCACGGCCGGCAGTCTGCCCCACGCGGTGGCGGGCTGTCACCGGTGCGGCCAGCGCGAACCCCAGCGCGCCCGCCAGCACGCCGCCGGCCGGCACGGACACCCACACGGTGGTCAGCGTGAGGACGGCGGCGAAGAACATCCCGACGGCGGCCATCCCCAGCGCCCGCTCGACCCCGGCCAACCGGAGCACGGCCCACGCGACGAGCACCCCGGCCACCAGCGTGATCGGGATGCTGAACAGCCCCATCGCGAGGCAGTTCCAGTTCTCCTTGGAGCACACGGCGCCGGCCGCGATCATCTCCCGCACACCCCACCAGGCAGCACCGAGCCCGGCGCCCAGAACGGCGCCGATCAGCATTCGTGCCAGCATGTCCGGAGGGTTACCCGATCTCCGGCCGAAGAACCGTGATCCGCCCGACGGCCCGTCGTCAAGCTCCGGCCGGCGGCGCGGCAGCGGCCCTCGACGGCCGCCCCGACCAGCGGGAACAGCGGCCCGGCCGGCCATCACCCCACGCGAAAGGGCCCCCGCGCGCGGCGGAGGCCCTTTCGTCGTCCAGCGGATCAGCCCCGGTTGGAGCGGACGCCCAGCAGGACGTCCTCCCACGACGGCACGATCGGGTGGTTCTTCTTGCCGCGCTTGGGCGGCTGCGGGTCCTTCTTCGCCGCGGCCGGCGCGGGGGCCGGCGTGGGCTGCGGCGCGGGGGGCTCCTCGACGACCACCGGCTCCGGCTCGGGTTCCGGCGCGGGCGGCGGGGTCGGGAGGGGCTCCTCGCGGACCAGGATCTCCGGCTCCGCCGGCTTCTCCAGCTCCAGGGCCTGGCGGGCCAGCTGGGTCACCGGGCGGACCGTGCGCAGCGTGCGGTTCGGGTTGGGGTCCATCAGCTCGACGGCCGCGTCGTCCAGCGCGGTCACCGTGCCGCCGTGCGCGCCCGGGTGGAACGCCCAGTGCGCCCGGTTGTCGGACCGGCCCGCCGTCCAGTGCAGCTGCACGACCCAGCGGCCGTCCTCACCGCGCCACGAGTCCCAGCTCACGTCGGTGTAGTCCTGGCCGCGCAGGCCGAACGAGTGCGCGACGACCTCGCCGAGCGTCTGCACGTCCGGCCCGTCCTCGCGCACCGGGTGCGCCCGCTGCGCCAGCTCCGCGGTCCGGGACCGCTCCAGCAGCACGGGGTAGGCGAACCGCTCGACCCGGTGGGTCGGGATGCCCGCCGCCGCGGCGACCTGGTCGATCGACTCGCCGGCGCGGATGCGCGCCTGGATCTCGCGCGGGCGCATCTGGCTCTCCACCTCGATCTCGATCTGGCCGAGTCGGGTGAGGTCGCCCCGCGCCGCCGCGCGCAGCCGTTCGTCGGCGGGCAGCACGAAGCGCTCGCCGCGTTCCGGGTCTTCGAGGATGACGGATTTGCCGTCCTCTTCGAGCCCGATGACCCGCAGCGCTCGCATCATGGCCTCCCGTGTGACTTCACCTCGCCAGGTGCCGACGTTAATCCGGCGCGCCTCCTTGACGGGGGAGGCTCGCCGCGTTCACCGATATCTTCATGTGATCTTGCCGTATGTCGCTGTGATCCGCACGTCCGTTACCGGAAGGTTCACCTCGACGCACAAACCGCCGCCGCTCGCGCGATACACGCGCGCACATTTCCCGAATGGGCCAATGCGATCGAACGCACGATCGAATAGCCCGGTCCCGCGCCGCCGCCGCGAGCCGGCCTGCTCGGCGGGGTGGTGGCGGTCGGGGCCGTCGCCCGCGAAACGCGTGCGGGGACCCGACCGGCATTGCGCCGGAGGGGTCCCCGCACCCGCGAACCGGGGGTCAGAGCTGGGACACGACCCAGTCGACGGCCTTGGTCAGCGTCGTCACGTCGGCCGGCTCGATCGCCGGGAACATCGCGACGCGCAGCTGGTTGCGGCCGAGCTTGCGGTACGGCTCGACGTCCACGATGCCGTTGGCGCGCAGCACCTTCGCCACCGCGGAGGCGTCCACCGAGTCGTCGAAGTCGATCGTGCCGACGACCTGCGAGCGGTACGCCGGGTCGGCCACGTACGGCGTCGTGTACGAGGTCGCCTCGGCCCACGAGTACAGCCGCGACGACGAGTCCGCGGTGCGCTCCACGGCCCAGGACAGGCCGCCGTTGCCCAGGATCCACTCGATCTGGTCGTTGAGCAGGAACAGCGTGGCCAGCGACGGCGTGTTGTAGGTCTGGTCCTTGGTGGAGTTGTCCAGCGCCGTGGTCAGCGACAGGAACTCCGGCACCCACCGGCCGCTCGCGCCGATCTCCGCGACCCGCTCCAGCGCGGCCGGGGACATGAGCGCGATCCACAGGCCGCCGTCGGAGGCGAAGCACTTCTGCGGCGCGAAGTAGTAGACGTCGAAGTCCTCGGCGTTCACCGGCAGGCCGCCCGCGCCGGAGGTGGCGTCGATGGCGACCAGCGCGCCGTCGGACCCGGCGGGCCGCGACACGGGCACCGCGACACCGGTGGACGTCTCGTTGTGCGCCCAGCCGACCAGGTCCGCGCCCTCGGCGTAGGCGATCTCCGGCGCGGAGCCCGGGTCGGCCTTGACCACGATCGAGTCGCCGAGGAACGGCGCGTCGGAGGTGACCTTGGCGAACTTCGACGAGAACTCGCCGTAGGTGAAGTGCTGCGCCCGCTCGCGGACCAGGCCGAACGCCGCGGCGTCCCAGAACGCGGTGGTGCCGCCGTTGCCCAGGACGACCTCGTAGCCCTCCGGCAGCGAGAACAGCTCGCGCAGACCGGACCGCACGGAGCCGACCAGGGACTTCACCGGCTTCTGCCGGTGGGAGGTGCCCATCAGGGCCGCGCCCTCGGTGGCCAGGGCCTGGAGGGCCTCGGGCCGGACCTTGGACGGTCCGCAGCCGAACCGGCCGTCGGACGGCCGCAGGTCGGAGGGCAGGACCAAGGTGGTCGGATCGGCGGTCTGGGTCATAGCGAAGCCTCCGGTCACGGGGGAGGTGTTGGACAGCCTGACCGGCGCCGTTGCCGGGGCCACCAGTGTTGCAGCCGCGTGGCCGAACGGTGACAACCGGGTGTCGCTGCTCACGTTGGGCCGGACCGCCGAGCCGGCCGGTCCGGCCCAACGCGAGCACGCGATCAGGCGATCTCTTCCCAGCCCTCGACCTCGGACGGCTTGCGCGGACCCGGGCCCACGTACGTCGCGGACGGGCGGACGAGTCGGCCGGTGCGCTTCTGCTCCAGGATGTGCGCCGACCAGCCCGCCGTCCGGGCGCAGGTGAACATCGCGGGCATCATGTGCGGCGGGACCTGGGCGAAGTCCAGGATCACGGCCGCCCAGAACTCGACGTTGGTCTCGATCGCCCGGTCCGGGCGGCGTTCGCGCAGTTCGGCCAGGGCCGCCTGTTCCAGGGCCGCCGCGACCTCGTAGCGCTCCGCGCCCAACTCCCGGCACGTCCGCCGCAGCACCCGCGCCCGCGGGTCCTCCGCCCGGTAGACCCGGTGGCCGAAGCCCATCAGGCGCTCGCCGCGGTCGAGGATGCCCTTCACGAAGCCGCGCGCGTCGCCGGTGCGCTCGACCTCCTCGATCATCGGCAGCACCCGCGCCGGGGCGCCGCCGTGCAGCGGGCCGGACATCGCGCCGATCGCGCCGGACATGGCCGCCGCCACGTCCGCGCCGGTCGAGGCGATGACGCGGGCGGTGAAGGTGGAGGCGTTCAGGCCGTGCTCGGCGGCGGACACCCAGTACGCGTCCAGCGCCTTCACGTGCGCCGGGTCCGGCTCGCCGCGCCAGCGGGTCAGGAAGCGCTCGGTGATGGTCTTGCACTCGTCGATGCGCTTCTGCGGCACGGCGGGCCGGCCGATGCCGCGCGCCGACTGCGCCGCGTACGACAGCGCCATCACCGAGGCGCGCGCGAGCTGCGCGCGGGCGTCCTCGTCGTCGATGTCCAGCAGCGGCTGGTAACCCCATATCGGCGCGACCATCGCCAACGCCGCCTGCACGTCCACCCGCACGTCACCGGTGTGCACGGGGATCGGGAACGGCTCGGCGGGCGGCAGGCCCGGCCCGAAGCGGCCGTCGACCAGCAGGGCCCACACGTTGCCGAAGGTCACCTTCCCGGCCAGGTCCTCGATGTCCACCCCGCGGTAGCGCAGCGCGCCACCGTCGCGATCCGGCTCGGCGATCTCGGTGCGGAAGGCGACGACGCCCTCCAGGCCCGGCCGGAATCCGTCCTGCTCGGTTTGCTGCACCACGCTGTGCGCTCCTTGTCCGCGAGGTTCAAGAGTTGGGAAAACCTTGCTCCCCTCGACACGACGTGGCAACGACGCTTTTCCGTGTCGTCGGTCACGATTCAGGAACCGATTCAGAAGGAGATCAACTGTTAAGTGCTTGTTTCCACCAGGCGGTATCGCGGTTTCGTCTGGTAGACCTCACGGGATGCACCTCACGCCCCACGAGCGGGAGAAACTGCTGGTCCACGTGGCGGCCGACGTCGCGCGACGCCGGCTGGAGCGCGGAGTCGTGCTGAACTACCCCGAAGCCGTGGCGTTGATCACCGACCACGTCCTGGAGGGCGCGCGGGACGGCCGCACGGTCAGCGAGCTGATGGACAGCGGCCGGCACGTCCTCACCCGCGCCCAGGTGCTGCCCGGCGTGCCCGAGATGGTCGAGTCCGTGCAGGTGGAGGCCACCTTCCCGGACGGCACGAAGTTGGTGACCGTGCACCACCCGATCGTGTGAAGGAGTCGCGCGTGCGCCCTGGCGAGATCATCACCGGCGCCGACCCGGTCGTGCTGAACCCCGGCCGCCCGCGCACCACGCTGGTCGTGGTCAACACCGCGGACCGGCCGGTGCAGGTCGGCTCGCACTACCACTTCGCCGCGGTCAACCCGGGCCTGGAGTTCGACCGCGAGGCGGCGTGGGGCAAGCGGCTGGACGTGCCGGCGGGCACGGCGGTGCGGTTCGAACCGGGCGTGGAGCGCGAGGTGGTGCTGGTGCCGCTGGCCGGCGCGCGCCGGGTGCCGGGCCTGCGCCCCGAGTGGGCGGGGGACCTGGACCGGTGACGGAGATCAGCCGCGAGCGCTACGCCGAGCTGTTCGGCCCCACGACCGGCGACCGCATCCGGCTCGCCGACACCGACCTGACCATCGAGGTCACCGAGGACCGCAGCCGCGGCCCGCACGCCGGCGACGAGGTGATCTTCGGCGGCGGCAAGGTCATCCGCGAGTCCATGGGGCAGGGCACGGCCACCCGCGCCGAGGGCGCCCCCGACCTGGTCATCACCGGCGCGGTGGTCCTCGACCACTGGGGCGTGGTCAAGGCGGACGTCGGCGTGCGCGACGGCCGGATCGTCGGCATCGGCAAGGCCGGCAACCCCGACGTGATGGACGGCGTGGACCCGGCGCTGGTCATCGGCCCGGCCACCGAGGTCGTCGCGGGCAACGGGAAGGTCCTCACCGCCGGCGGCATCGACTGCCACGTCCACTTCATCTGCCCGCAGATCGTGGACGAGGCCCTCGCCTCCGGCCTGACCACGCTCATCGGCGGCGGCACCGGCCCGGCGGAGGGCACCAAGGCCACCACGGTCACGCCCGGCGCGTGGAACCTGGGCCGCATGCTCGCCGCGATGGACCACATGCCGGTGAACGTCCTGTTGCTGGGCAAGGGGAACACCGTCCGCGACGACGCCCTGCGCGAGCAGCTGCACGCCGGCGCGGGCGGGTTCAAGCTGCACGAGGACTGGGGCACCACGCCCGCCGCCATCGACACCGCCCTGCGCATCGCCGACGAGTCGGGCGTGCAGGTCGCCATCCACACGGACACGTTGAACGAAGCCGGGTTCGTCGAGTCCACACTGGACGCCATCGGCGGCCGGTCGATCAACGCCTACCACTCCGAGGGCGCGGGCGGCGGCCACGCGCCGGACATCATCCGCGTGGTGTCCGAGCCGAACGTGCTGCCCTCCTCCACCAACCCGACCCGCCCGCACACCGTCAACACCCTCGAAGAGCACCTGGACATGCTGGTGGTCTGCCACCACCTCAACCCGTCCGTGCCCGAGGACCTCGCCTTCGCGGAGAGCCGCATCCGGCCGACCACCATCGCCGCCGAGGACCTGCTGCACGACCTCGGCGCGATCTCGATGATCAGCTCCGACTCCCAAGCCATGGGCCGGGTCGGCGAGGTCGTCATCCGCACGTGGCAGACCGCGCACGTCATGCACGGCCGGCGCGGCGAACTGCCCGACAACCTGCGCGCCCGCCGGTACGTCGCCAAGTACACGATCAACCCCGCCATCGCGCACGGCATCGACCACGAGGTCGGCTCGGTCGAGGTCGGCAAGCTCGCGGACCTCGTGCTGTGGGAGCCGAAGTTCTTCGGCGTCCGGCCGTCGGTGGTGCTCAAGGGCGGGTTCATCGCGTGGGCCGCGATGGGCGACGCGAACGCGTCCATCCCCACGCCGCAACCGGTGCTGGCCCGGCCGATGTTCGGCGCGTACGCGGGCGCGCGCACCAGCGTGCACTTCGTGTCGCAGGAGGCCGTGGACCGCGACCTGGCCGACCTGCTGCGCCTGTCCCGCTCGTTGGTCCCGGTGCGCAACACGCGCAGGGTCGGCAAGAAGGACATGGTGCTCAACGACGCCATGCCCGATGTCCGCGTGGACCCGGACAGCTTCGCCGTGCACGTGGACGGCGAGCTGGTCGAACCGCACCCGGTGGCGGAGCTGCCGATGGCCCAGCGCTACTTCCTGTTCTGATGGACCTCGCGGCGCTGATGCTCGCGGACTCCCGCTTCCCGGGCGGGGGTCACGTCCACTCCGGCGGGCTGGAGGAGGCGGTCGCGCGCGGGCTGGTCACCGATCTCCCCTCCCTCGAAAGGTTCCTGGTCGGTCGCCTGCGCACGGCGGGCTTGCTCAACGCCGTCTTCGCCGCCGCCGCGACCCGGGGCCGCTACGCCGAGCTGGACGTGGAGCTGGACGCCCGCACCCCGTCCCCCGCGCAGCGCAAGGCCTCCCGCGTGCAGGGCCGCGGCATCGCCCGTGCCGCGAGGAAGGCCTGGCCCTCGGACCGGCTGGCCGACCTCCTCGACACCACTCCCGAACCGCACCACCCGATCATCGTCGGCACGCTGGTCCACGACCCGCGCGCCGCCGCCCAGGTCGTGGCCTACCACGCCGTCACCGGCCCGGCCACGGGCGCGATCCGGTTGCTGGGCCTGGACCCGTTCGGCGTCAACGCGATCATCGCGCACCTGGCAGCGGACCTCGAAGACGTTGCGGCGCAAGCGGAGGAGCACGCCGACACCGACCCCGCCGACCTGCCCGCGCCCAGCGCCCCCGGCCTGGACCTGCTGGCCGAGGCCCACGACCGCCACCACAGGGAAGAGGTGCGTCTCTTTGTCAGCTGATCACGTCCACCCGGTCAACCTCGACCCCACCGACCCCGGCCACGACCACCACGCCGACGACCACCACCACGGCGCGATCCGGATCGGCATCGGCGGACCGGTCGGCAGCGGCAAGACCGCGCTCACCGCCGCCCTGTGCCGGGCGCTGGGCGGCAGCGTGGACCTCGCCGTCGTCACCAACGACATCTACACCACCGAGGACGCGGACTTCCTGCGCCGGACCGGCGTGCTGGACGTGGACCGCATCGAGGCCGTGCAGACCGGCGCGTGCCCGCACACCGCGATCCGCGACGACATCACCGCCAACCTGGACGCCGTGGAACGGCTGGAGCACCGGTTCCCCGGCCTGGAGCTGGTGCTGATCGAGAGCGGCGGCGACAACCTGACCGCCGTGTTCAGCCGGGGCCTGGTGGAGCGGCAGATCTTCGTGGTGGACGTGGCCGGCGGTGACAAGGTGCCGCGCAAGGGCGGTCCGGGCGTCACCACGGCCGACCTGCTGGTGATCAACAAGACCGACCTCGCGCCGATGGTCGGGGCCGACCTCGACGTGATGGCGGTCGACGCCCACCGGATGCGCGGTGCACTGCCCGTGATCAGCCAATCCCTGGTGGAAACACCGGACGCGCCCGCCGTCGCGGAATGGGTGCGCGCCCAACTCAGCGCACTCACGACCGTCGCGTGAAAGCGCGGGCATTCCTTTCCGCCGAACTGGTGGACGGGCGAACGGTGGTGCGCGAAATGAGATCCGCGGCTCCGTTGCGCCTCGTTCCGCGCCGCGACGGCGTGGTCCACCTGGTGAGTTCGGTGACCGCGCCGCTGGGCGGGGACGACCTGGAACTCCACGTCCGCGTGGGCCCCGGCGCGCACCTGGAACTGCGGGGTGTCGCGGCGACGCTGGCCCTGCCCGGTCACCGGCCGGGTGGCAGCCGCGCGGTGGTCCGGGTGGAGGTCGCCGCCGGCGGCAGCCTGGACTACGCGCCCGAGCCGACCGTGGTCACGCGGCGGGCGTGCCACGAAGCGGTGTTCCGCGCCGACCTTGCGCCCGACGCCCGGTTGCGCTTCCGGGAGGTGCTCGTCCTCGGACGGGTGGGCGAACCGCCGGGCACGCTGGTCAGCACGCTGGACGTGCGCCGGGACGGGCCGCTGCTGCGCCAGACCACCCGCGTCGGCGACCCGGCGACCGACGGCAGCCCCGCCGGGCTCGCGGGGATGCGGGTGCTCGGCACCGAAGTGCTGTGCTGGGGCGAGGACGTCACCGCGCCCGTGTCACACGACTGGTGGTCCCTCGTTCCGCTGGCGCGCGGCGGCAGCCTGGCGACCGCGCTGGCACCCGACGCGGTGACGGCGGAACGCGCGCTGGCGGAGGCCAGGCGCGAACATCCCGGATCGAGTGACCATCTGACTCGATCTCGAACTCGATTCCGTTAGGTGCTTCACACGCATAGTCACGGTGCCGGTGGTACTCATCACCACCCAGGCGGTTTCGCGCACGGCCGGAAACCCGTACGGTCGCTGGATCGCCGGGTGCCACAAGTGCCTTGCCAGGAAAAACCTGCTCGGGAGGTTCGGGATGTCGGAGACGACGAACATCGCGTTGCCGTCGATGCGCGTGTCTTACGAACAGGGATCGCTCACGGAGAGCGACTTGCTGCCCACCTGGCACGAGCAGTTGCAACTGTGGCTGGACCAGGCCGCCGGCGCCGGCCTGCCCGAGCCGAACGCGATGGTCCTCGCCACCGCCGACCCCGAGGGCCGCCCGTCGTCCCGCACGGTGCTCGCCAAGGGCCTCGACGCCCGCGGGCTGGTGTTCTTCACCAACTACACCTCCACCAAGAGCCACGACCTCATGGCCACCCGGTACGCGTCCGCCACCTTCCCGTGGTTCGCGATGCAGCGGCAGGCCCACGTGCGCGGCACGGTCGAGAAGGTCGGCCCCGAGGAGACCGCCCGCTACTGGGAGAGCCGCCCGCGCGGCTCGCAGCTGGGCGCGTGGGCGTCGCCCCAGTCCCGCGTGGTGTCCGGCCGCTCCACTTTGGAGAGTGCGCTGAACAAGATCGAGCGCCAGTTCGCCGACGCCGACCGCGTCCCGGTCCCGCCGCACTGGGGCGGCTGGCGCATCCGGCCCGAGGAAGTCGAGTTCTGGCAGGGCCGCCGCGACCGCATGCACGACCGCCTGCGCTTCCGCCTCGGCCGCGACGGCTGGGAACTCCAGCGGGTCGCCCCCTAACGCTTCAGCGGGACCACGTGCCCCCGGTCCGCCACCACGGTGTGCGGCGGGGACGCGAGGGTCCGCGCCTCGTCGTCGGCCGGCACGGGCCACCCCGCCGCCGGCCGCTTCTCGTCCGCGACAACCAGCGGGCGCACCCGATCAGCCAAGGAGCCGCCGGACCCGCTCGGCGTCGGCGGCCCGGTGCTGCTCCCGGTACAGCCGCAACGCCTCGCCCCACGCGGCCCGCGCCTCGTCGTGCGCGCCGAGCGCGGTCAGCGGGTGGCCCATGCCGGCGAGGGTGTCGGCGGCCTTGTACGGGTTGGCCTCGAACAGGACGAGCGCTGCGCGGTAGTGCTCGACGGACTCCCGGTGCCGGCCGGTGCGGTGGTCGATGAGGCCGAGGCTGTCCAGGGTGGCGGCCTCGCCGGTCCGGTCGCCGTTCGCCCGGTGCAGCGCCAGGGCTTCGACGCAGTACCGCCGCGCCAGGTCGTGGTCGCCCGCCGCCGAGCAGTACCAGCCGGCCGTGTTGAGCGCGGCGGCCGTCCACACCGGGTGGTCGCCCGCTCGGTGCAGGTCCAGGGCGCGGGTCGCGTGCCGGCACGCCCGGTCGGCGTCGCCCCGCTGCCCCCACGCGAACGCGAGCCACTGGTGGGTGTGCGCCTCGGACTCGCGGTCGCCCGCCGACAGCGCCAGCGACGACCGCAGGTGCCGCACCGCCTCGGCGTGCCGGCCGAGCTGGGTGCACACGTGGCCGAGGGCGCGGTGGGCGAGGGCGTGCAGCACCGGGTCGTCGAGGTGGGGCGCGGCCTCCAGCGCGGCCCGCCACGCGTCCAGCCGCTGCGTGCGCAGCCCGCGCCGGGTGACGAACGTGTCGGTGGACCAGGCCAACCCCAGCACGGTCCGGTGCAGGCCCAGCGCGGCGGCGGTGCGCCGGGCGGCGGCCAGGGCGGGCAGTTCCGCCGCGAACCACGCCAGCGCGGCCGGTTCGTCCGGTGGCCGGTGCGGTGCCGCGCTCGGCGGGTCCAGCGGGACGTGCCGGCGGTGGGGGTGCAGGACGCGGTCGGCCGCGTAGGCGGTGTGCAGGAGGAAGTCGACCACGCGGCGCAGCGCGGCGTCCCGGTCGGCCGGGTCGAGGTCGCGCCGGGCGCGGTCGGCGGCGAACCGGCGGACCAGGTCGTGCAGCCGGTAGCGGCCGTCGAACCCGACCAGCGACACGTCCGCCAGCCGCCGCAGCACCGCCCGCGCCCGCGCCACCGGCAGACCGGTCATCGCGGCGGCCGTGAGCGGGCCCGCGTCCGGGCCGGGGGCGAGGCCCAGCAAGCCGAACACCCGCGCCGCCGCCGGGTCCAGCGCCCGGTAGGCCGAGCTGAACACGGCGGGCAGGCTCGCCGCCGGGTCGCCGTCGTCCAGCGCGTCGAGCCGGTCCTCGCGCAGTTCCCCGACCAGGGTGGCGAGCGGCACGGCGGGGTGGGCCTGCGCGCGGCCAGCCGCGATGCCCAGCGCCAGCGGGAACCCGCCGCACAGCGCCACGAGGTCGTCCGCGTCGCCGCCGGCGGTGCGGTCCGGGCCGAGCCGGGCGGTGAGCAGGGCGCGGGCCTCGTCGTCGGCGAGCACGTCCAGCGCGACCGGCCGCGCGCCGTGCCCGGTGACCAACCCGGACAGCGTCGACCGGCTGGTGACCAGGACCTTGCCGGTGGACGTGCCCGGCAGCAGCGGCGCGACCTGGGCGGTGTCGGCGGCGTCGTCCAGCACGACCAGCAGCCGCCGGCCCGCGACCAGGCTGCGGAACAGGGCGGACCGGGCCGGCACGTCCGCCGGCACGCGGTCCGGCGGGACGCCGAGCGCGCCGAGGAACCCGCCCAGCACCGCGGCGGGCGGCAGGGCGTCGGGGCCCGCTCCGCGCAGGTCGGCGTGCAGGTGGCCGTCGGGGAACTCGTCCGCGTGGTCGTGGGCCCACCGGAGTGCGAGCCAGGTCTTGCCGATGCCGCCGGTGCCGTGGACGGCCGTGATGGCGCCCGTGCCGAGCGCGGCGAGTTCGGCGGCTCGTCCGGTGAACGGGGTGGGCGCGGGCGGCAGTTGGCGCGGCGCCGGCACCGACGGCTGGGCCGGGTGCAGGTGCAGGTCGCCGTGGATGGCACCGGCCTGGACGACGGTGTCGGCCGTGTGCACGTGGTTGTGCATGCCCCTGGATGGTCCTCCGGCCGGCGGGCGGGCGGGATCGTCCGGATGGTGGGCCGTGGTCCACGTCTCGGTAAACAAGTTGTTAGTTGTCGTACGCTAACGAGAGTGAGGAAGCTGCTGGGGAAGGTCGCCATCGACACCCGACCGCTCAAGGTCGTGGCGTACCGGCGGCTGTGGCTCTCGACCGTCGTGACCGCCGTGGGCAGCCAGCTGACCGCGGTGGCCGTGCCCAAGCAGGTCTACGACATCACCGGCTCGTCCGGCTGGGTGGGCGTGGCCGCCGGCGTGGCGCTGGTGCCGCTGCTGGTGTTCGGGCTCTGGGGCGGCGCGGTCGCGGACGTGGTCGACCGGCGCAAGCTGCTCGTGGTCACCAACGTCGGCATCGCCGTGACGTCGGTCCTGCTGTGGCTGCAAGCCGCCTTCGACATGCGCAGCGTGTGGCTGGTCATCGCCCTGCTCGGCCTGCAACAGGTGTTCTTCGCCGCCAACGCCCCGGCGCGCGCCGCGTCCGTCGCCCGGTTGGTGCCCGCCGACCAGGTGCCCGCGGCGGTAGCGCTCGGCTCCACCGTGATGACCTTCGGCGGCGTCTTCGGGCCGATGCTGGCCGGCGCGCTGATGCCGGTGATCGGCCTGCCCACGCTGTACCTGATCGACTCGGTGGCGCTGACGATCACGATCTGGGCGGTGTGGAAGCTGCCGCCGCTGCCCCCGCTGAACGGCGTGAGCCGCCGCGCCGGGCTCAAGGACGTGGTGGACGGGTTCCGCTACCTGGCCGTCCAGAAGATCCTGCTGGCCTCCTTCGTGCTGGACATCATCGCGATGGTCTTCGGCATGCCGCGCGCCCTGTTCCCGGAGATGGCCGAGGTGACCTTCGGCGACCCGCCCGGCGGCGGCCTCGCGCTGGGCTGGCTGTTCGCCTCGATCTCGCTGGGCGCGATGCTGTGCGGGCTGGTGTCGGGCTGGACCTCCCGCATCCACCGGCACGGCGTCGGCACGGCGGTGGCCGTCGTCGCCTGGGGCTTCGCGATGATCGGCTTCGGGTTCTCCAACGCGCTCTGGCTGGCCGTGGTGTTCCTGGCCATCGGCGGCGCGGCGGACATGATCAGCATGGTGTTCCGCAGCGCGATCCTCCAGTCCGCCGCCACCGACGAGATGCGCGGCCGGATGCAGGGCGTGTTCATCGTCGTGGTGGCGGGCGGGCCGCGGTTGGCCGACCTGGTGCACGGCACCGCGGGCGCGGCGGTCGGGCCCGGCGTCGCGACGGTGTTCGGCGGGGTTGCGGTCGTGGTGGCCACGGTGGTCGCGGTGCTGCTGATCCCGGCGGTGTGGCGCTACCGGTTCACCCCCGAACCCGCTCCCACGATCGGGTAATTGCCGCCCGCGGTCGCTTCCGCCATCCTCGGCCGGGTGCGAAGCGACGGGCGTGAGTGGCGGGTCGAGGCCGAAGGCGCGCGGCGGGCCGGGCTCGGCCTCGGGGTGACCCGGGGGACCGTGGAGATCTTCCTGCCGGGCGGCGGCGGCGCGGTGGCGCTGGACCTGCAACAGGCGGTCGCGTTCCGGGCGGCCCTGGACGAGGCGGTCGCGGTGGCCCGCATCGACGTCCGCGAAGGGCTTTCCCTGCTGTAGAACATCAAGCCTTGCCCAAGGTTCGGTGGTTCAACTATCCGGGCCAGGTGTGATCCGGCACACTCATCCGGCATGGCGGAAGCGACGAGCGCACCGGCGCAACCGGAACTGAAACGGGCCATCGGGCCCAGGCTGCTGCTGTTCTTCGTGGTCGGTGACATCCTCGGCACCGGCATCTACGCCCTCACCGGCAACGTCGCGGGCAAGATCGGCGGCGCGCTGTGGCTGCCGTTCCTGATCGCCTTCGCGGTGGCCTTCCTGACGGCGTTCAGCTACCTCGAACTGGTCGGCAAGTACCCGCGCGCGGCCGGCGCGGCGCTCTACACCAACCGGGCGTTCAAGATCCAGTTCCTGACGTTCATGGTGGCCTTCGCCGTCATGAGCTCCGGCATCACGTCGGCGTCGTCGGCCGCGCTCGCGTTCGGTCGCACCTACCTGCAGTCGGTGATCAAGGAGTTCTTCTCCGACACCTTCACCGTGTCGGCGACGCTGGTCGCCATCCTGTTCATCGTCGGCCTGGCCGCGGTCAACTTCCGGGGCGTGTCCGAGTCGGTCAAGGCCAACGTGGTCCTGACCTGCATCGAGCTGTCCGGTCTGGTCATCATCATCGCGATCGGCGTGTGGGCGGTGCTCGCGGGCGACGGCGACCCGGGCCGGCTGACCCAGGTGGACCCCGCGCCCGGCCAGTCGGCGCTGGTGGCGATCACGTCGGCGACCGCCCTGGCGTTCTTCGCGATGGTCGGCTTCGAGGACTCGGTCAACATGGCCGAGGAGTGCCGCGACCCGGTCCGGATCTTCCCGCGCGCGATGCTGTGGGGCATGGTCATCGCGGCCACGATCTACGTCCTGGTGGCCATCACGTCGTCGCTGCTGATCCCGGCGGGCGAGCTGTCCAAGGCGGGCAGTTCGGCGCTGTTGAAGGTCGTCCAGGTCGGCGCGCCGGGCTTCCCGCTGTGGGTGTTCTCGCTGATCGGCCTGTTCGCGGTCATCAACTCCGCCCTGATCAACATGCTGATGGCCAGCCGGCTGATCTACGGCATGGCCAACGAGCGGATCATCCCGAAGGTGTTCGGGACCGTGCACCCGTTCCGCCGCACGCCGTGGATCTCCATCGTGTTCACCAGCGGCGTGGCGATCATCCTGGTGTCCACGGCCGACATCGCGAAGCTCGGCGGCACCACGGCGTTGTTGCTGCTGGTCGTCTTCACCATCGTCAACATCGCGGTCCTGGTGCTGCGCAAGGAGGAGGTCGAGCACAAGCACTTCCGCGCCCCCACCTGGGTGCCGGTGCTGGGCGCGATCACGTGCGCCTACCTGGCCAGCCCGCTGTCCGGGCGGCCGGCGGACGACTACAAGATCGCCCTGTACCTGCTGGCCGCCGGGTTGGTGCTCTGGCTGATCAACCGGTTCGTGCACGGCAAGGTCGAGTTCGACGCGGAGAAGCTGTCGAAGTAGGCACCGCGGACGCCGCGCCGTCTTCTCCGGCGCGGCGTCCGCGACCCGTCAGACCGGCTGGAGTTGGTGGCGGCGCAGTTCGGTCAGGTCGTGGGCGTTGACGATGTCGATCCCGTGGGTCCGCTTGAGTTCGCGCAGGCGGTCCTGGTTGTGCAGGCGCAGTTCGCGGACCTGTTCCACCCGGTTCTGCATCATCGTCAGGGCGGGCGTGCAGTACGGGTCGTCGGTCAGCTCGCGGTGGTAGAAGTAGGCGTCGCCGGCGTGCAGCAACCAGCCGTCGTCCTTCTTCACCGCGACGCCCGTGTGGCCCCTGGTGTGGCCGAACAACGGGACCAGCAGGACGTCCTCGCGGAACTCCCGGACGCCGTCGAACCCGAACCACGCCTCGCCGCGAGGCTCGTGGGTGACCCACTTCGGGCCGTGCGACCACTGCTTGTCCGGGTACCGCACGGCGTCGTTGCCGCGCTTGTCCGGCTGGAGGGCGTTGGCCAACTCCTCTTGCAGGACATGGACTTCCGCGTGCGGGAAGTCGCGCAGGCCGCCGCCGTGGTCGAGGTCCAGGTGGGTCAGGACCACGTGGCGGACGTCGTCCGCGCGGAAGCCCAGCGCCTCGACCTGCCGGATGGCGGTCTCCCGCTCGTCCAGGACCGGCTGGGACATCCGGCGCCAGCCCCGGGACAGGGTCTCCTCGGGGCGCCGCACGTCGTCCACGCCGAGGCCGCTGTCCACCAGGACCAGGCCGTCGTGCTCGGTCTCCAGCAGCAGGCAGTGGCAGACCAGTTCGGCCCGGCGGAAGACGGATCCCCTGCCGTCGACCAGTTTCCCGCCGAACGGGCGCATGGTGCCGCAGTTGAGGTGGTGGACCTTCACTTGGTAGTCCTTCCCAGGAGGGCGGGCAGGCGGGCGCCCACGGCGCGGAGCGGGGTCGGGTCGCGGCGGGTCCGGGCCAGCAGGACCGCGCCCTCGATGGCGGCCAGCACGACCGCCGCCGCGTCCTCGTCGCCGTCCAGGTGGTCGGCGATGACCCGCTGCCACTGGTCGTAGGCGGAGACGCAGGCGGTGCGGATGGGTTCGCTCTCGGCGCTCGCGTCGAGGGCGACGGTCGCGACGGGGCAGCCCTCGCGGAAGTCGGTGCGTTCCAGGCGTTCGCCGAGCATGGTCAGGACCTTGTCCAGTGCCCGCACCGGGTCCGCGGTGGTCTCGAAGATCGCGCGGAGGGCGGTGCAGAGGTCGTCCGCGGCGAGGGCGACGGCCTCGACGGCCAACTGCTCCTTGCCGCCCGGGAAGTGGAAGTACAGGGAACCCTTCGGGGCCCCGCCCTCGGCCAGCACCTGGTTCAGGCCGGTGGCGTGGTAGCCCTGCGCGTGGAACAGGTCCGCGGCCGTGCGGACCATGCGCTGACGGGTGTCGGTGCGGCGTGCCATGCCGTGAACTATACAGACCGGTCTAGTTGTTTGGTCGTGGCCGCTAAGCTTGATCGATGCTGGAGATCGCCCACGGCGCGGCGCGCGCCGTCATCGACCCCGACGGTGCGGGGCTGAAGTCCTTCGACGTCGGCGGTGTGCCGTACGTCGAGACCTACGACGACGAACCGCCGATGGGCAGTGGCGCGGTGCTCGTGCCGTGGCCCAACCGCACGGCCGGCGGCCGGTGGACCCTCGACGGCGTCGAGCAGCGGCTGGAGATCACCGAGCCCGCGCGCGGCAACGCGATCCACGGGCTGGTGCGGCGGGCGGTGTGGACCGTCGTGGAGCACACCGGGTCGCTGATCTCGCTGGAGATCCCGGTCGCGGGCTTCGGCTGGCCGGTCGAACTGCGCACGACGATCTCCTACGCGCTGGACGACAACGGGCTGACCGTGTCGCACGGCGTGCAGAACGTCGGCGACGCCCGCACGCCCTTCGGCGTCGGCACCCACCCGTACCCGCGCGCGGGCCTGTCCCCGACCGACGAGTCCACGCTGTCCCTCGCGGCCACGACCGTGCTGCCGGTGGACCCCGACACCATGATCCCCAACGGTCCCGCCGAGCCGGTGTCCGGCGACCACGACTTCCGCGTGGCCCGGCTGCTCGCCGGGGTCGCGCTGGACACGGCCTTCGGCGGCTGCGAGCCGGTGGACGGGCTGGTGCGGCACGTCCTGCGCGGCCCCGGCGGCGGTGTGGAGATGTGGGCGGACCCGGACTTCAAGTGGGTGCAGGTCTACACGCCCGACAACTTCCCCGGTCGCGGCCGGGCGGTGGCGATCGAGCCCATGACGTGCCCGCCGGACGCGTTGAACTCGGGCGTGGACCTGCTCTGGCTGGAGCCGGGCGACTCGTGGGCCGGCCGGTGGGGTTTGCGTCCCCTGGCCTAGACCGTTAGCGTCGCTAACTATGAACGTCGCTATCACGGGTGGGTACGTCGTCCCGGTCGCGGGCGAGCCGATCGAGAACGGGACCGTGCTGGTCCGGGACGGGAAGATCGTCGCGGTGGGCGCCTCCGTCGAGGTGCCCACCGGCGTGCCCGTCGTGGACGCCGGTGGCTCGTGGGTGCTGCCCGGGTTCGTCGAGGCCCACGGCCACCTCGGCGTGCACGAGGAGGGCGAGGGCTGGGCCGGTCAGGACACCAACGAGATGACCGACCCCAACGGCGCCCGCCTCAAGGCCCTGGACGCCATCAACCCCGCCGACGTGGGCTTCGCCGACGCCCTGTCCGGCGGCGTCACCACGGCCGTGATCAAGCCCGGCTCCGGCAACGTCATCGGCGGCCAGACGGTGGCCGTGAAGTGCTGGGGCCGGACCGTGGACGACATGCTCCTGCGCGACCCGGTCAGCGTGAAGAGCGCGCTGGGCGAGAACCCCAAGCGCGTCTACGGCGACCAGAAGAAGCTGCCGTCCACCCGCCAGGGCGTGGCCGCGGTCATCCGCGACGCCTTCACCAAGGCGCAGGACTACGCCGCCCGGAAGGCCGCCGCCGACGGTCCGTTCGACCGGGACAACACGCTGGAAGTGCTGTCGAAGGTGCTCGACGGCACGCTGCCGTGGTGCCAGCACTGCCACCGCGCGGACGACATCGCCACCGCGCTGCGGCTGGCCGACGAGTTCGGCTACAAGCTGATCGTCAACCACGGCACCGAGGGCCACCTGATCGCGGACCTGCTGGCGGAGAAGGACGTCCCGGTCGTCATCGGGCCGCTGTTCACCACCCGCTCCAAGGTCGAGGTGCGCAACCGCAGCCTGCGCACGCCGGGCGTCCTGGCCCGCGCCGGCGTGCGGATCGCCATCACGACCGACCACCCGGTGGTGCCGATCCACTTCCTGGTCCACCAGGCGACCCTGGCCGTGAAGGAGGGCCTGGACCGCCGCGTGGCGCTGGAGTCGATCACCGTGAACCCGGCCCGCATCATGGGCCTGGACGACCGCGTGGGCTCCCTCGCGCCGGGCCTCGACGGCGACGTGGTGATCTGGTCCGGCGACCCGCTGGACGTGATGAGCCGCGCGCTGAAGGTCTTCGTCCAGGGCCGCGAGGTGTACCGGTGGGCCGACGGCGAGGGCGTGGTGGCCAACCCGTTCTACACCGAGGCCTGACGCTCGACCTCGGCCAGCACCTCCCGGGCGGACGCGGCGTACCCGGCGAACGCGCGCGGCGACCGCTCCGCCAACCGCTCGAAGAGCGCGAGCGCCTCCCGGCCGGCCGCCAGCGCCGCGTCGAGGTCGCCCGGCGGCCGGTCCTCCCCGCCGACCTGGCTCGCCGCGAGCGCGCGGAGGGCCTGGCCGAGCAGGTCGGGCAGGCCCAGCCGCCGCGCGATGCCCACGGCCTCGCGCAGCACCCGCAACGCGCCGGCCGGGTCCCCGGACTCGGCCGTCGCGGCGCCCAGCGGCAGCAGCGCGGTGACGGTGAGCGGTTCGGCGGCGGGGTCGCCCGACTCGCCGAGGGCCCGGGCCGACGCCACGGCGTCCCGGGCGCGCGCCACCCGCTCCGGGCCGTGCTCCCGGTTGGCCAGCCCGACCAGCGCGATGGTCAGGTGCCTGCGCTGCGCCGGATCCGCCGCCACGATCCGCCGCCACAGCGCCACGGCCTCGCGCGCCGCCCGCAGGGCTTCCCCGCGGTCCACCCCGGCCGCGTGGACGGCGAGGTTGGCCAGGGACCCGGCGAGCGTCGCCAGGTGGTCCTCGCCGTGCGCCGCGACCAATCGCCGGTCCAGCTCCACCGCTTCCCGGGCGAGCGGCACGGCGGCGGCGTGGTCGCCCGCGGCGCGCAGCCGGTTGGCCGCGGCGGAGACCGCCACCGAACGCACCAGCGGGGAGACGTCGTCGGGCAGCAGGCGCAGGGTGCGGACGGCCAGGTCGGCGCACGGGTCGAGCAGGTCGGGGTCGTCGAGGGGCAGCCGGCCGAGCAGCAGGGCGCACAGGTCCAGCGAGCCGTGCGAGACCACCGTCCGCACCACGGGCGCGCCGGCGAGGTGCCAGTAGTGCCGCAAGGCGTCCCACAGCAGCGGTCGCACCGCCTCGTGCCGGTCGGCCGCCGCGGCCAGCACGATCAGCGCGCGCCGGGACTTGAGCGGATCGACCTCCAGGGCCGCCGCCAGCACCTTCCCCGCGCGGCGGTCGGCGGCCAGGTGCGCGGCGACGAAGTCCTCGCCGAGGCGGTCCGGGCGCAGCGGGGCGAACGGCTCCTCCGGGTACAGGCGGGCGTGCCGGTCCAGGAGGTCGGGGTCGAGGTTCGCCCGGGACAGCACGGCCTCCGCGTCCCCGGCCGGGCCGAGGAGCGTGGCCAGGAAGACCGCGTCGGCGAACCGGTCGTCGGCGGGCCAGAACCGGCGCTCGTGGCGGAGCAGGTAGGTCGACAGGTCGGTCGGGACGGGCTCGTCGTCCCGGGCCGCGCAGACCGCCGCGAGGGCCGCCATGTGCAGCAGGAGCGCGGAGCCGTGGCCGGTGAGGTCCGGGGTCGGCACCGGTCGCGGTTCGAGGGCCAGCGCGTGCTGGAAGGCCGTCGCGGCGACTTGGAAGGCGAGTTCGCGGTCGTCGGCGAGGTCGCCCAGCTCGACCGGGTCCGGCAGGTCGGCGACGCGGTCCAGGTGGGCGGCGAGGTGCGGCCAGGACGCCGGGGAGCGGGCCAGCAGCAGGACGCGGACGGTGGCGCCCGGGAAGTCCACCGGCAGGGCGCTGATCATCTCCAGCAGCGTGTCGGCGCCCCAGCGGTCGGCGTAGTCGACGCAGACGAGCACCCTGTCGGGGGTGGACGACGTGCCGGCGACGTGGGGCGTGCGCAGGTCGGTGGCCTGGGCGACGGCCCAGCCGGCTTCGTGCGCGACACCCGCGAACGCGTTGGCCAGCCTGGTCTTCCCGCGTCCACCGGGGCCGTGGACCAGCTGGACCGACAGCGGGGTGCCGGGTTCGCCGAGCCAGTCGGTGAGGCGTCGCTGCACGGCCGGCCTCGGGTGGAACGGGACCGTGCGGCGGCGGGCGTCGAGCAGGTAGCCGGGCGTGCGGAGGTGCTGGGGGCGCCACGCCTCCGGCGCGGCGGGGGCGA
Organism: Saccharothrix mutabilis subsp. mutabilis; assembly: GCF_039521145.1. Taxonomy (NCBI): domain Bacteria; kingdom Bacillati; phylum Actinomycetota; class Actinomycetes; order Pseudonocardiales; family Pseudonocardiaceae; genus Saccharothrix; species Saccharothrix mutabilis. Next base: position 666,440 of record NZ_BAAABU010000002.1, on the reverse strand, counting down.
GCCAGTGCAGGCGGTAGCCGGGCCGGTCCAGGGCGATGGTGACGTTGCCGCCGGCGGACCCGACCTGGATGTTCGGGCCGTTGATCCAGGAGTGCGAAACCCGGTTCACGTCAGGGTTCTCGCACCTCGACGTTGCCGCCCGCGGACCCGATCTGGACGTTGGGGCCGTGGACGGTCGAGTTCTCCACGGTGTTGGTCACGGTCGCCGGCGGTGCCGGTGCCGGTGCCGGTGCCGGTGCGGGTGCGGGTGCGGTGGTGGGTGCGGGTGCGGGTGCGGTGGTGGGTGCTGGCGTGGGCGTGGTGGTGAGTGCGGGTGCCGGCGTGGGCGTGGTGGTGAGTTCGGATGCGGGTGCGGGTGCGGGTACCGGCGTGGTGGGGCGGCGGAGGCCGTACAGCGCCACCGCGAGGCCCGCGACCCCGGCGAGCGCGCCGACCACGCCGGCCACCTGGTCCGCCTTCTCCAAGCCCAACAGGGCCACGCCGACGCCCACCGCCACCACGACCAGGCCACCCACGACCCACAGCCACCGCATGCGGACGAGTATCCCGCCCGCGACCGGCGAACGGGCCCGGTTCGCCTCGATCAGCGGCGCAGGTCGCGGCCGATCACCAGGCGCTGGATCTGGTTGGTGCCCTCGAAGATCTGCAGCACCTTGGCCTCCCGCATGTACCGCTCCACCGGGAAGTCCCGCGTGTAGCCGGCCCCGCCGAGCACCTGAACGGCGTCGGTGGTGACCTTCATGGCGGTGTCGGTGCACACCAGCTTCGCGATGGCCGCCTGGCGGGTGAACGGCAGCCCGCGGTCCCGCCGGCGCGCCGCCGCCAGGTAGGTGGCGCGCGCCGACTCCACCGCCGCCGCCATGTCGGCCAGCAGGAACTCCAGGCCCTGGAAGTCGATGATCGCCCGCCCGAACTGGGTGCGCTGCTTGGCGTAGGCCACCGCCTCGTCCAGCGCCGCCTGCGCCAGGCCCACGCCGCACGCGGCGATGCCCAGCCGGCCGGAGTCCAAAGCGGACAGTGCGATCTTCAGGCCGTCGCCCTCCGCGCCGACCAGGCGGTCGGCGTCCACGCGGACGTCCTCGAACCGCAGCTGCGCGGTGACGGATCCGGTCAGGCCCATCTTGCGCTCGGGCGCGGCGGCGGACAGGCCGTCGGCGCGGCCGGGCGCGAGGAAGCAGGAGATGCCCCGGCCGCCGGTGTCGGCGGTGCGGGCCATGAGGGTGTAGAAGTCGGCGACGCCGGCGTGCGTGATCCACGCCTTCGTGCCGTTGACGACGTAGTGGTCGTCCTGCTTGACCGCCCGCGTGGACAGCGCGCCCGCGTCGGACCCCGCGTGCGACTCCGACAGCGCGTACCCGCCGAGCAGGTCGCCGGCGAGCATGTCGGGCAGCCACTTCTCCTGCTGCGCCTCGGTGCCGAAGGTGGCCAGCCCGTAGCTGGACATGACGTGCACCGACAGGCCGACACCGACCGACATCCACGCCGACGCGATCTCCTCCAGCGCCTGCAGGTAGACCTCGTAGGGCTGCTCACCGCCGCCGAACCGCTCCGGGTACGGCAGGCCCAGCAGGCCGGTCTTGCCCAGCAGCCGGAACTTGTCGCGCGGGAACCGCTCGTGCTCCTCCGCCTCGGCCGCGTGCGGCGCCAGCTCCTCCCGGGCGATCTCGCGGACCAGGGCGAGCAGGTCCTCGGCCTCGGTGGTGGGCAGCAGGCGTTCGGCGGGCATCGTCGACCTCCGACTACGGCGGCCGGGCTCGTGACCCGACCCGGCAAGTACTGGTGGCAGTACTGTAGGACGTACGCCAGTACTGTCGCCAGGGAGTGTGACAGAGTTCCGCCATGACGTCCTCGATCACGCGCAGGCCGCTCACGCCCCGGCAGGTCGACCTGCTGGGCAGGTTGGAGCAGCTCGTGCTGGCCGAGGGGTTCGCCCACTTCACGCTGGACGACCTGGCCGCCCGCCTGCACTGCTCGAAGTCCACGCTGTACGCGCTCGCGGCCAGCAAGGAGCAGCTCGCCGTCCGCGTCGTCGGGCGGTACTTCAAGGGCGCGGCCGAGCGCATCGAGCAGCGCGTGTCCGAAACCGGCGATGTGCGTGCCCGAGTCGGGACCTACCTGGCGGGCGCCGCCGAGGAGCTCAGACGGGCGTCCGCCCAGTTCATCGCCGATGTGTCGGCCTTCGCGCCCACCCGGTCCACCTACGAGCGCAACGCCCGGGCCGCCGCCGAGCGGATCCGTTCGTTCATCCAGGAAGGCGTCCGGGAAGGCGTGTTCCGCGAAGTCCATGCCACGCTCATCGCCGAGATGGCAGGGCTGCTCATCGAGGGCATCCAGACCGGCGTCCTCACGCGCCGCGCCGGGGTGACCGACGCCGAGGCGTTCACCGCGTTGGGCGAACTGCTGCTGGACGGGCTGCGCAGAGAACGGAGCGAGGCGTGATCGTCGTCGCGGGAGAGTCGCTGGTCGACCTCGTGCCCACCCCGGAGGGCCACCTGGCGCCCCGGCTGGGCGGCGGGCCGTACAACGTGGCGGTCGCCGCCGGTCGGCTGGAGGCCCCGGTGCGCTTCCTGTCCCGGATCTCCACCGACCTGTTCGGCGACCGGCTGGTGGAGCGGCTGCACGCCTCGAACGTGCGCACCGAGCTGGTCCAGCGCGGCCCCGAGCCGACCACCCTGGCCGTGGTGGGCCTGGCCGAGGACGGCTCCGCCCGGTACTCCTTCTACGTCGACGGCACCGCCGACCGGCAGGTCACCGACCCCGGCCCGCTGCCCGGCGACGTCCGCGCCGTCTCGTTCGGCACGTTGTCGCTGGTCCTGGAGCCGGGCGCGAGCACCTACGAGCGGGTGCTGTGGCGCGAGTCCGAGCGCGGCGCGCTGACCGTGCTCGACCCGAACATCCGGGCGGGCCTCATCCGCGACCCGCTGGCCTACCGCGACCGCTACGACTCGTGGCTGCCGCACGTCGGCCTGCTCAAGGTGTCCGTCGACGACGCCCGCTGGCTGGCCGAGCTGCCCGACGACGCCCCCGAGGCCGACGTGCTGGCCCTCGCCCGCGACTGGCTCGCGGCGGGCCCGGCGGCGGTCGTGCTCACCCGGGGTGGCGAGGGTCTCGCCGTGCTGACCGCGACCGACGTGATCCACGTCCCACCGACCCCGGTCACCGTGGTGGACACCATCGGCGCGGGCGACACCGTCCAGGGCGCGCTGCTGGCGTGGCTGCACCACCACGACGCCCTGTCCACCGAGGCCGTCCGCGGACTGGGCGCCGGGAAATGGGCGGAGGCGCTGGCGTACGCGGGCGCGGCGGCGGCCATTACCTGCTCGCGCGCCGGCGCGGAACCGCCATTCAAACGCGAGCTGGGGATGACCTAGCTCTCACCCCACTTGATGTGGAGAAACACCGCAAAAGGGCTACGGTGGGGGATGCACGCTAGCCACCGTGCATCCAGGTGTGATGCCGGTCCCATCTCGCAGAATCGGTTCATGCCGCGGCTGTGGAGCGGGTTGTCCGCCGACTAGCGTGGCACAACTGACAGGACCCCAACGGGGTGGTGCTGCGGTGCGGGGACACCTCACGTCCGCGCGCCCTGACGTGCGAGAACCCGCACGGGGCCACCCCGCCCTAGCGTGAGAGGGACTCTGAATGCCCGACGCGACGACTGCGCCGAACGACACCCGTACCGTCGCGCTGCGCCATCAGGGCGGAGAGCACGAGATGAAGGTAGTACCGGCCACCGAGGGTGCGCCCGGTATCGATCTCGGCAAGCTCCTGGCCACCACCGGCCTGGTCACCCTGGACAGCGGCTTCGTCAACACCGCGTCCTGTTCGTCCGAGATCACCTACATCGACGGTGACGCGGGGATCCTGCGCTACCGCGGCTACCCCATCGAGCAGCTCGCCCAGCGCTCGAACTTCATCGAGGTCAGCTACCTGCTGATCTACGGTGAGCTGCCGACGCAGGCGCAGTTGGACGAGTTCTCGTCCAAGATCAGCAGGCACACCCTGCTGCACGAGGACCTGAAACGGTTCTTCGACGGCTTCCCGCGCGACGCGCACCCGATGCCGGTGCTGTCCTCCGCGGTGTCCGCGCTGTCCACGTTCTACCAGGACAGCCTGAGCCCGTTCGACGCCAACCAGGTCGAGATCTCCACCATCCGGCTGCTGGCGAAGGTGCCGACCATCGCGGCGTACGCCTACAAGAAGTCGGTCGGCCAGCCGTTCCTCTACCCGGACAACTCCCTGGGCCTGGTGGAGAACTTCCTGCGCATGACGTTCGGCTTCCCGGCCGAGCCCTACGACGTGGACCCGGACCTGGTCCGCGCCCTGGACCTGCTGTTCGTCCTGCACGCCGACCACGAGCAGAACTGCTCCACCTCGACGGTGCGGCTGGTCGGCTCGTCGGAGGCCAACCTGTTCGCCTCCATCTCGGCCGGCATCAACGCCCTGTTCGGCCCGCTGCACGGCGGCGCGAACAGCGCGGTGCTGGAGATGCTGGAGAAGATCAAGGCGGAGGGCGGCGACGTCGACGCCTTCGTCCGCAAGGTCAAGAACAAGGAGGACGGCGTCCGCCTGATGGGCTTCGGCCACCGGGTCTACAAGAACTACGACCCGCGCGCCGCGATCATCAAGAAGACCGCCGACGAGATCCTGGGCAAGCTGGGCGCCGACGACCAGCTCCTGGACATCGCGAAGAAGCTGGAAGAGACCGCGCTCGCGGACGACTACTTCATCGAGCGCAAGCTGTACCCGAACGTGGACTTCTACACGGGCCTGATCTACCGGGCGATGGGCTTCCCGACGAAGTTCTTCACGGTCCTGTTCGCCCTGGGCCGCCTGCCGGGCTGGATCGCCCACTGGCGCGAGATGATCAAGGACCCGGCCACCAAGATCGGCCGCCCGCGCCAGATCTACGTGGGCTCGCCGGAGCGCGCCTACGTCCCGGTCACCGAGCGCTGACGGATCCCGACGTCGGCAGGCCCGTGCCCCTGAAGGGGTGCGGGCCTTTGTCGTTCCGGCGCCATTCCCGGGGCTTTCTGTCGTGCACGGTGGTGGGAGCGCTTTTATGGTTCCGTTGTGGATTCCGCGACCGTTGTCTGGTTCCGGCGTGACCTCCGAGTCGCCGACCACCCCGCGTTGCTCGCCGCCGTCGAAAGGGCGTCGCGGGGACTCGCGCTGTACGTGCTCGACCCCCGCCTGCTGAAGGTCGCCGGACGACCGCGCGTGGATTTCCTGTTCCGGTGCCTGCGGACGTTGGACGCGAAGCTGGGCGGCCGGCTCATGGTGGTGTCCGGGGACCCCGTCGAGGTGGTGCCCGAGATCGCCGCAAGCGTCGGGGCGTCCTCGGTGCACGTGTCGGCCGACGCCGGCCCGTACGGGCGCGAACGCGACGAGGCGGTGGGGGAGCGCGTCGAGCTGGTGCGGGCCGGGTCCCCTTATGCGGTGACGCCGGGGCGGGTCCTCAAGGGCGACGGCAGCCCGTACCGCGTGTTCTCGCCGTTCCGCAAAGCCTGGGCGGAACACGGGTGGCGCGCGCCGGCCGAGACGGACGAGTCCACTGTGGACTGGATCGAGCCGGCGAAGAGCGAGCGGCTGCCCGACGGGGACCTGCTGCCGGACGTCCGGGAACTGTGGGAGAAGTTCCGGGACGAGCGGTTGCCGGGCTACGCGGACGACCGCGACCGGCCCGACCTCGACCGGACCAGCCGGATGTCGGCGTTCCTGCGCTGGGGTGTGGTGCACCCGCGCACGCTGCTGGCGGATCTGGGGCGGGACAAGGGTTCGGTGGCGTTCCGGTCGGAGCTGGCCTGGCGGGACTTCTACGCCGACGTCCTGTGGCACCAACCGGAATCCGCGCGGCGCAACCTCGACCGCCGGTTCGACCGGATGGAGCTGGACCTCGACCGGGAGCGGTTCGCGGCGTGGTGCGAGGGGCGGACGGGGTACCCGTTCGTGGACGCCGGGATGCGGCAGCTGCTGGCCGAGGGCTGGATGCACAACCGGGTCCGCATGGTCGTGGCCAGCTTCCTCGTGAAGGACCTGCACCTGCCGTGGTGGTGGGGCGCCCGGCACTTCATGAAGCACCTCGTGGACGGGGACCTCGCCTCCAACCAGCACGGGTGGCAGTGGGTCGCCGGCACGGGCACCGACGCCGCGCCGTTCTTCCGCGTGTTCAACCCCGTCACCCAGGGGGAGAAGTTCGACCCGGACGGGGACTACGTCCGCCGGTACCTGCCGGAACTGCGGGACGTGCCCGGCCGCGGGGTCCACCAGCCGCGCGACCCCGTCGTGGACCACGCCCACGAGCGGGCGGTCGCGTTGGCCCGGTACGCGGCGATCAAGGGTTAGCGCCGGGCAGGAACTGCACGCGGACCTCGCTGTCGTAGGGCACGACGACGGTCCGCGCGCCGTCCTCCCACCGCTCGGGCACCAGGAACAGCCGCCCGCCCGCCTCGGTCAGCAACCGCAGCCCCTGGCACCGGATGCGGAACGGGTGCCCCTCCTGCGCCGGCAGCGCGAACTGGTGCACGCCGGGGAGGTCCTCGGGCAGGTACAGCGGCTGCGCCAGGTCCAGCACCACCACCGGGCGGTCGTGCAGCTCGCGCGCGTCCTGCACCGCCCGGCCGCGCCCGAACCCGCCGGCGAAGATGTTGGTCGCCCAGAACAGGCCCAGCACGACCATGCCGGTCAACGCGGTCAGCAACAGCAGCTCCGACGGCGTCCGCCGCCGCGCCGGCGGGCCACCGCGGTGCACCCACAGCCCGTACGCGACCAGCGGCAGCCCCAGCCCCAGGCACACGGCGGTCAGGCCGGGCGTCTCGTGCCGGGACACGCTCAGGAACAGCACCCCGACCACCGCCCGCCCGAACGCCACCGCCCCCACCGCCACGAGGACCACGCCGACCACCCGCGCCCAGCGCCCGCGGCGGACGCGGTGCAGCAGGCGGACGGCCCGGTGGGCGAGCAGGCCCGCCATCGCCAGCAGGAGCAGGCCCGCGAGCGGCGGGAAGACGACCTCGGTGCCGAGCAGGAGGAGTTCGGCGGTGGAGAGGTCCAGCGCGCCCAGGTCCACGCCGAAGTACCGGTAGCGGGTGAGCGTGGCGACGTGGCCGAAGTAGAACAGCAGCGCGGTGGCCAGGGTGGTCGGCGCGGCGATGGCCGCGAACGACTGGACCCGGTCCAGGAGGCCGACCTCCGACTTGGCCATCACGACTCCGCCATCACGACTCCGCCATCACGACGTCGTCGGGGTCGGCTCGGCGGTCGTGGTGGTGTCCGGCGGGTCCGTGGTGGTCTCGTCCGAAGGGCAGCCGTCGTCGTGCTCCTCCGTCGTGCACGGGTGCCACACCGTCGTCAGGGTCTCGCTGTAGGTCCATTCGAGGAACACCGGCTGCGCGGCCGACGGTCCCTGTTCGACCACGCGGGCGTCGTCGCACGGCTTGGCGGCGGCGGACGAGCACGCGGCCCGGAAGGTGAGCGTCACGGTGGTCTGCGCGCGGTCCCCGGGCGGCTTCCGCGCGATGACGGGGACGCCGCACTTGGGCCTGTCGCTGTTGGGCGGCGCGAACGTGTGGCCCCGGCAGTCGACCTCCGCGCCCGTCTGCTCGCACCGGTCGAACGCCTGGGACGAGTGCGCGACCGTGCCGTTCGAGAACGCGACGCCGACGACCGTGATGGGCGCCGAGGTCTGGTCGCTCCAGGCGAACGCCTTGCAGTCGAGCTGGGTGGGTTCGTCGGTGAACAGGTCGAACACCGGCGGGCGCTCGCCCCAGGGCGACCCGTTGGGCGTGCTGCCGTCCAGCCGGGCCGTGCCGATGGTGATCGTCAGCCGCCCGCCCGCCGCGGTGCTCGTCGTGGTCGTGGCCGGCGGGGTCGAGTCCGTGGTCATGAACCCGGTGGCCGTGGTGGTCGTGGCGCTGGGCGGGGCGGTGGGCGTGGGGCCGCCGCAGGCCGCGAGCGCCAGCGCGCACAGGGCGACCAGGCACTTCGCCGCCATGGCGATCGCCTCCCTCACGCAGGGTGCGTTCACCCGTGAGATCGGCGTTTGCGCTGCTGGGATTAGCCGGTATCCCCCGAACGGGTTAACGCAGGGCGTCGCGCAGGCGCACCCGCGCCCCGGTGCGCAGGACGGCGTTGGCGTACACCCGGCCGCCCAGCCACGTGATGGCGGCGATGGCCGCGAGCGCCAGCACCACCGCCAGCACCACCTGCCACGTCGGCGCCACGCCCATCGCCATCCGCCCCGGCATCAGGATCGGCGCGAACGGCGGCAGCACCGACAGGACCGCCACCAGCGAGTCCGACGCGTCCTGGATCATCAGGTTGATGCCGACCACGAACGCGATGACGATCGCCATGCTGATCGGCGTCAGCACCGACTGCAGCTCCTCCTGCCGCGACACCAGCGACGCCGCCGCCGCGAACACCGTCGCGTAGAGGAAGAACCCGAGCAGGTACCAGAGGACGCCGGTCGCCAGCGCGCCGCCCGCCACGCCGGTCACGTCGATGATCCCGGACACCGACGCCAGCACCAGCCCGGTGACCCCGATCAGCACCAGCTGCGCGAGCCCGACCAGCCCGAGCCCCACGACCTTGCCCAGCAGCAGCTGCCACGGCCGCAGCGTCGAGAGCAGGATCTCCACCACGCGGCTGGACTTCTCCTCCACCACGCCCTGGGCGACCATCGTCCCGTAGACCAGCAGCGAGTAGTACAGCAGCGCCGCGATGACCAGCCCGATCGCCAACCGCTGCCCCTGCCGGTCGTCGTCGGGTTGCAGCGCGACGACTTCGACGCCGGCCTTCTCCACGTTGCGCGCCACGGTCGCGGGGTCCAGGCCCGCCTCGGCGAGCTGGGCGTTGAGCACCTGTTGCTTGACGATCAGGTCGATGGAGTTGCGCAGCTCGTCGTCCAGGCGGTCCTTGACCACCACCCGCAGCGCGTCCGGCGCGCCGGTCACCAGGGCGTCCACCTCGCCGGCGCGCACCTGCTCCTCGGCCGCCGCCACGTCCGCGACGTCCACCGTGACCAGGTCGCGCCCGAACGACTTCGCGGTCTGCTTGAGCGGCTCGGCCAGCACGGTCGCCTGGCCGCTCAACGCGACGGTGTCCCGGTCGGACCGCTCGATCAGCATCGTCTGCAGCAGCACGTACCCGGCCAGCACGGCGATGATCACCAGCGTGCCGAGGACGAACGACCGCGTGCGCACCCTGGTCAGGAACTCCCGCCGGGCCACCAGGAAGACGGCCCGGCCGGGGGTGGGGTCGCTCATGCCGCGTGCTCCTCGGTGACGACGCTGCGGAACAGCTCGGTCAGCGTCGGCCGCCGCCGGGTGAACTCGTGCACCGGCCCGGTGGCCAGGGCCGCGTGCAGCACCGCCTGGTCGTCCGCGTCCGGGCCCAGCTCCAGGGTCGTGCGCGGGCCGTCCACGGCCACCGTGCGCACGCCGGCCAGGCCGTCGGCCCACCCGCCGGGCGCGCCGGGCGCGTGCACGACGAGCTGGGCGCTGCCGCCCGACCGCAGCTCCTCGACCGTCCCGCAGGCGACCAGCGACCCGGCGCGCACGATGCCGACCCGGTCGCACAGCCGCTCCACCAGGTCGAGCTGGTGGCTGGAGAACACCACCGGCACGCCCGCGGCGGCCTTCTCGCGCAGCACCTGGCTCATCACGTCCACCGCGACCGGGTCCAGCCCGGAGAACGGCTCGTCGAGCACCAGCACGTCCGGCTCGTGCACCAGCGCCGCCGCGAGCTGCACCCGCTGCTGGTTGCCCAGGCTGAGCTTCTGCACCTCGTCGTCGCGCCGGTCGCGCAGGCCCAGCCGCGCGACCCAGTCCTCGGCCGACCGGTGCGCCGCGCCGCCGCGCATCCCGTGCAGCTCGGCCAGGTACACCAGCTGGTCGAGCACCTTCATCCTCGGGTAGAGGCCGCGCTCCTCGGGCATGTAGCCGATCCGGCGGCGGGTCTCCAGCGTGACGGGGGCGCCGTTCCACCGGACCTCGCCCGCGTCGGCGGCCAGCACGCCCAGCGCGATCCGCATGGTCGTCGTCTTGCCCGCGCCGTTGCTGCCGACGAAGCCGAACAGCTCGCCGGCGCGCACGTCGAAGGTCATGTCCCGCAGGGCGACGACCGGACCGTAGCGCTTGGAGACCCGGTCGATCTCCAGCACTCCCTGTGCCACGCGTGCCTCTCTCTCCTGATCAGCCGTACACCCGCGTGGACAGCGGCTCGAACGGCTCGCGGCTGAACACCGCCTCCACGGGCAGGCCGAACACCTCGCAGATCCGCAGCGCGAGGTCCAGGCCGGGGTAGTGGTCGCCCCGCTCCAGCGCGCCGATGGTCTGGGGGTTGACCCCGACCGCCCGCGCCAGACCCACCCTGGTCATCCCCCGCTCGACCCGCAGCACCCGGATCCGGTTGTGGATCCGCTGTTCGACGTCCCGGCGTGCCGGACTCATGCTACGAAGTGTTGCGAAAACCCAACAGAACGGCAAGTAAACAATTCACACAATAGGCCGAACGGCGGTATCCAAGGCAGGCGGGGTCGGAAATCACGATTCGGTGAAACGATACGTTGCCCGGAACCGAATCGATGGTCGACCGGTCGAATGTGTCGCGGGCCGCAAACCCGGCGTCGTCTGGAGGGGACTTATGGAGCCGATCGAGCCGGACCAGTGGCTCGCGCAGTACGGGCAGAAGATCGAGCAGGCCAAGCACAACGCCGAGCAGGCCAAGGCGCAGCTCGGTGACGTCGGCGGCAGCGCGACCTCCCCGGACGGCCTGGTCACGGTCAGCGTCAACGCGTCCGGCGCGCTGACCAACCTGATCCTGCGCCCCGGCCTGCGCGGCGAGGACCCGGAGCGCATCTCCGGCGCGATCATGACCGCCGTCGCCCAGGCGCAGCGCAACGCCGCCGGCCAGGTCGTGCAGATCATGACCGAGTTCGTCGGCGACAGCCCGGCCCTCGACTTCGTCAAGGCGAACATGCCCAACGGCTATTCGGGTGACGGCACGGACGAGGCGGAACCGGAGTCCGAGCTGGAGCGTCGAGACACCAGGCCCGATGACGAGTACTTCACCAACCCACCCGACGTGATGGCCTGAGCCAGGGGGTAGAGGACCATGTTCGTGTCGTTCCAGGTGAGCCCGGAGGACATCCGGGCCCACGCCGGCACGGTCGACCAGCTCGCACAGCGGATGCTCTCGGCCACCAAGACCGCCGACCCATCGCTGTCGACCGACGCCTTCGGCGTCTTCGGCTCCTTCCTGGCCTCCTTCCTGCTCCAGTCGGCGGGCCAGTCGCAGGACATCTTCGGCCAGGCCACCGAGACGATCGTCGACATGTGCCAGGGCCTGCGCGAGGTCGCCGACCTCTACGAGAACGTCGACCTCGACAACGCCTTCGGGTTCAACGGAAAGGCACGCGGATGAGCACCCAGGCAGCGACGACGCAGGGCCGCGACCCGTCCCACCTGATCGGCGACGTGCAGGGCACCGTCGCGGCGGTCGAGCGCGGCGACTGGGTGCAGGCCGGCCTGGGCATGGCCAACACCGCGATGAGCATCGTCGGCATGGCCTCCAACCCGCTGTCGGGCTTCCTGTCCGCGGGCTTCAGCTGGGCCATCCAGCACGTGGACTTCCTGCGCGAGCCGTTCGACGCGCTGCTGGGCAACCCGCAGGCGATCCAGAAGATGTCCAGCGACTGGGCGTCCGCGGCCAAGCAGATCGAGGGCATCGTCGCCGACTACCGGCGCACGGCCGTCGAGGAGACCCGCGGCTGGCGGGGGCGCTCGGCCGACGGCTACCGCGCGGCGGCCAAGAAGCACGCCTCCGGCCTGGAGACGCTGAGCAAGGCCGCGCACGGCATCTCCAACGCGGCCAAGGGCGCGGGCGAGCTGGTGGCGCAGGTCCGCAAGACCATCATGGACCTGATCAGCAAGGCCGTGTCGGACATGGTCATGAAGATCATCCAGTGGCTGTCGGTGTCCTGGCTGACCTTCGGCGCGTCCATCGCGGCGGCGATCGCGGACATCATCCAGATGGCGTGCAACTACGCCAAGAAGCTCGCCGACTTCCTGCAGAAGCTCGGCAACTCGCTGAAGAAGCTGATCGACCTGATCAAGCAGGTCGTGCAGATCATCAACACCGCCAAGCAGATCCTCCAGGCGATCACCGCGATGACCCACTCCAACAAGGGTGGCGGTGCGGGCGGCGGCGCCGGCTCGCGCCCGTCCTCGGGCGGCCTGGGCCTGACCGAGGGCCAGCTCAACGAGATGGACCGCGGCGCCAACGACCGCTACACCTCGGGCAGCGGTGGCGGCGGCACCCACACCAGCGGCGCGGTCGGCGGTGGCGGCCCGCAGGTGAGCCGGCCGCCGACGCTGGGCGGCAGCCCGACCGACGGCGGCTGGGGCGGTGGCTCCGGCGGTTCCGGCGGCTACCCCCCGGGCGGTTCCGGCACGGTCAACCGGCCCCCGCAGGTCGGTGGCGGCGGCAGCGGCGGCGCGAACGCGGGCGGCCACTGGGAGCCGGGCCGGTGGGTCCCGGCGGCGTCGGGCCCGCGGGTCACGCCGCCCACCACGCCCAACGGCGGCCCGGTGCGGGACACGACCTACGCGACCAACACCTCGACGCCTTACGTGCCTTCGGCTCGGCCGTTCTCGACGCCCGACCTGCCCACCTCCTCCGGCGGTGGCGGTGGTGGCGGCTTCGGCGGCGGTGGCGGCGGCGTCCCCGGTGGCTTCGGCGGCGGTGGGATGGGCGCTTCCGGTGGCGGCGGCGCCGGCCAGACGCTCCAGGCCGGTGGCGCTTCCGGTGTCCTGCCCCAGGGTTCGCCCGCGGCGGGCGGCGGCGGCGCGATGGGCGGCGCACCCGGTGGCGGCAAGGGCGGCATGGGCGGCGGCATGATGGGCGGCATGATGCCCCCGATGGCGCCGCAGGGCGGCCAGGGCGACGGCAAGGACCACCAGCGCAAGGTGCGCCTGGAAGGCGAGCCGCTGATCGACGAGCCGCCGAAGGCCGCGAAGCCGATCATCGGCGAATGACCGGCTGACCCCGGTCACTCGGACCGGAAGGGGGACCTCCTGGGCGGGAGGTCCCCCTTCCGCTTGTCAGGACAGGGCGGCGAGTTCCTCGGCGACCTGCCGCCGCACGACGGGTTCCCGGCGCGCGCGGTCGGCCGGCACGAGTCCGGTGCGGGTGCGGCGGTCCAGCACGTCGTCCGCGTCCAGCGCGCCTTCGTGGCGCACCGCCCAGGCGACTTCGCCGACCTCGGCGACCTCGCGGGCCTCCGTGCCGTACCGGGCCACCAGGTGCGCCGGGCCGTCCGCCCGGCCCGCGCCGACCAGCGGCAGCGACTTCGTGCGGCACGGGGCCATGGTCAGGCCGGTCGCGGTCACCGCGTCCGCCGCCATCCGCCGGTACGTGGTGAGCTTGCCGCCCACCACCGTGGTGATGCCGTCGCTGGTCAGCACCGCGTGCCGGCGGGACAGGTCCGCGCTGGGACCGCCGCCGGTGTCCAGCAGGGGCCGCAGGCCGGCGAACGCGCCCAGCACGTCGGCCCGGGTGAGCGTCCGCCGCAGGACCGAGGACGCCATGCCGAGCAGGAAGTCCACATCGGACTCCGGCACGGTCGGCACGTCCGGCACCGGCCCGTCCACCGGTTCGTCGGTCAGGCCCACGTAGACGCGGCCGTCCTGCTGGGGCAGGACCAGGCCGAAGCGGTTGCGGGTGCCGGGGACCGGCACGGTCAGGGCGGTCCGCGTCAGGCCGAGGGTGTCGGCGGCCAGGACCAGGTGCGAACCGCGTGACGGGCGCAGCGCCACGTCGACCAGGTTGCCCGCCCACACGCCGGTCGCGTTGACGATCGCCCTCGCGCGGATGGTCAGCGTCTCGCCGGTCAGGGTGTCCGTGACGTGTGCGGTCCCGGTGTCCAGGCGGGTGACCCTGGCCTTGGTGATGACGCGTGCGCCGTGGCCGGCGGCGGTGCGGGCGAGGGCGACCACCAGGCGGGCGTCGTCCACCAGTTGGCCGTCGTAGGCGAGCAGGCCGCCGCGCAGGCCGGTCGGGTTCAGGCCCGGCACCAGCGCGAGCGCCTCCGCGGCGGGCACGTGCCTCGGGCGGGGGAGGACCCGGCTCGGGGTGCGGGCCAGGCGGCGCAGGACGTCGCCCGCTTGAAGGCCGGCCATGACCACCGGGTCGGTGGACTTCCCGTGCAGCGGGACCAGTTGCGGGAGCGGGCGGACCAGGTGGGGCGCGGTGCGGGTCATCAGGACGCCCCGCTCGACCGCGCTCTCATAAGCCAGCCCCACCTCGCCCTGGGCCAGGTAGCGCAGACCGCCGTGCACGAGCTTGCTGGACCACCGGGACGTGCCGAAGGCCAGGTCGTGGGCCTCGACCAGGCACACGTCCAGGCCCCGGGACGCGGCGTCCAGGGCCACGCCGGCGCCGGTGACGCCACCGCCGACCACGAGCAGGTCCACGGTCTTCTCGGCCACCTCGGTCAGGTCGCGGCGGCGGCGGGCGGCGTTGAGGGAGGTGTTCACGACAGGGCCGCGTTCAGGAAGGCGGCCAGTTCGGCCAGCAGGGCGTCGAAGTCCAGGTCGGTGGTGGCCGGGCGGACCGACAGCACCATCGACTGGGTGGTGAGCAGCACCAGGCGGGCCTGGGCGCGCGGGTCGCCGGGGCGGATCGAGCCGTCGGCGTGGCCGGCCTCGACCTCGCCCAGCAGGAACGCCTCGATCAGGCGTTGCGTGCTGCCCAGGCGCTGCACCAGGTAGGGCAGCATCAGCTCGGCGTCCAGGTCCAGGACGCGGCGCATCAGCGGGTCGGCGGCCAGCAGGCGGATGCCCGCGATGGCCCGGCCGACCAGGCGCTCCCGCGCGGTGCCGCCGGGGTCCTCGACGCGGGCCAGCAGAGCGGTGAACTCCCTGGTCATCAGGGCGCGCACGAGCGTGCGGACGTCCGGGAACCGGCGGTAGAGGGTCATCCGGCTCACGCCGGCGCGCTTGGCGATGTCCGTCAGCGTGGTGCGGCGGACACCGACCTCGACCACGCAGTCGCGGGCCGCGTCGAGGAGTGCGTCATCACTGTGACGTTGGGACGTCATGTGTCACACTGTAGCGGTGACCGAGCGCATCGACCACACCCTCCGGGGCAGGTGGACCCCCTCGACGGCCGAGCTGCCGCCGCACGCACTCAAGCTGCTCCGGCAGCGCACGGGACTCGGCGACGTGCGGACCCCCGCCCGCGCGCCCGAGGTGCCCGGGTCGTCCCTCGCGGCGGACGCCCGGACGGCGCTGGACGCCGTCGTCGGGCCAGGCTTCGTGCGGGTCGACCGCGACTCCCGGCTGGGGCGCGCCGGTGGTCTGTCCTACCTGGACCTCCTGCGGCAGCGCGGGGATGGCGACCTGGCCGTGCCCGACGCCGTGGTGCTGCCCGCGACGCCGGAGCAGGTGACCGACGTGCTGCGGGTGTGCGCCGAGCACGACGTGGCCGTGGTGCCGTTCGGCGGCGGCACGTCCGTGGTCGGCGGCGTCGCGGCGGTGCGCGGGGACAAGGCGTCGGTGATCGCGCTGGACCTGGTGCGGCTGGACCAGCTCGTGTCCGTGGACCCGGTGTCGCGCATCGCGGTGCTCCAAGCCGGCCTGCCCGCGCCCGAGGCCGAACGCCTGCTCGCGCCGCACGGCTTCACCATCGGGCACGTCCCGCAGTCCTACGAGCGGGCCACCATCGGCGGGTTCGCCGCGACCCGGTCCGCCGGGCAGGCGTCGTCGGGCTACGGCCGGTTCGAGGACATGGTCGAGGGCGTGCGGCTGGCCACGCCGGTCGGGGAGTGGCGGCTGGGCGCGGCGCCCGCGTCGGCCGCCGGACCCGACCTCAAGCAGCTCGTGATCGGCAGCGAGGGCGCGTTCGGCGTGCTCACCGAGGTGTCCCTGCGGGTCCGGCCGCGGTCGGTGGTCGAGCGCTACGAGGGTTTCGTGGTGGACGGCTGGGAGCGCGGCGCGTCGGCCGTGCGGCGGCTCGCGCAGCGCCGGGTGCTCGCGGACGTGACCCGGCTGTCCGATGTGGACGAGACCGAGGTGTCGCTGTCGCTGGCGGGCGGCTGGAAGACCGCGGCGTTGAAGGGCTACCTGCGCGGGCGGGGGCTCAAGGAGCCGTGCCTGCTGGTCCTCGGCTGGCACGGGGCGTCCGAGGCGGAGGTCAAGCGGCGTCGCCGGGAGACGGTGCGCGGGCTGCGGGCGGTGTCGCTGGGCAAGCCGCTCGGCGAGGCGTGGCGGCACGGCCGGTTCAACGGGCCGCGCCAGCGCGACGCGCTGATGGAGGTCGGCGTGTGCGTCGAGACGTTGGAGACGGCGACGCACTGGTCCCGGATCTCGCGGTTGCGGGAGTCGGTGCGCGAGGCGTTGCGCGACGCGTTGGGCGAGTGCATCGTGATGTGCCACATCTCGCACGCCTACGAGACCGGCGCGTCCCTGTACTTCACCGTCCTCGCCGCGCGGGACGCCGACGACCCGGTCGGGCAGTGGCAGGTGGCCAAGGCCGCGGCGGGCGAGGCGATCAGCGGCGTCGGCACGATCAGCCACCACCACGCGGTGGGCACCGACCACGCCCCGTACCTGGAGGCGGAGATCGGGGCGCTGGGCGTGGCGGTGCTGGCGTCCGTCAAGCGGACGCTGGACCCCACGGGCGTGCTCAACCCTGGCAAGCTCATCCCCGGCGGGATAGTTTCGGGCGGGTGACCGGTGACCTGCTGATCCGCTCCGTGCGGCCGTGGCCCAACAGCCTTGACGTGCCCGCGGTCGACGTTCTCTGCTCAAGTGGACTGATCGAGGCGTTCGGGCCGGGGCTGACCGCCCCGCCGGGCGTGCCCGAGGTGGACGGTGGCGGCGGCGTCCTGCTGCCCGCCTTCACCGACGCCCACGCCCACCTCGACTCCACGCGCCTCGGCCTGCCGTTCCGCCCGCACAGCGCGGGCAGCGGCCTGGCGGACCTGATCGAGAACGACCGCCGGAACTGGCGCACCGCCGAGCGGTCGGTGTCCGAACGGGCCACCCACACCCTGGGCCGGACCATCGCGGGCGGCGCGACGGTGGTGCGCAGCCACGCCCAGGTGGACGTCGACTCGGGGTTGGCCAAGCTGGAAGGCGTCCTGGCGGCTCGGGAGGCGCACGCTGCACGAGCTTTCGTCGAGGTGGTGGCGTTCCCGCAGTGCGGCGTCCTGCGCGAGAAGGGCACCGCGGAGTTGCTCGACGCGGCGATGCGGGCGGGTGCGGACCTGGTCGGCGGCTTGGACCCGGCGGGGTACGACCGCGATCCGGTGAAGCACCTGGACGTCGTGTTCGGGTTGGCGGAGAAGCACCAGCGGGGTGTGGACGTGCACCTGCACGACGCCGGGTCGTTGGGCGCGTTCCAGATCGAGTTGATCTGCGAGCGGGTGGCCGCGTTGGACATGCGCGGGAAGGTGACGATCAGCCACGCTTTTGCGCTGTCCACTGTGGATGGTGAGCGGCAGCGCGAGTTGGTGGACCTGTTGGCGGAGCACGACGTTGCGGTGACGACGGTGGCTCCGGGGGTGCGCGACCCGCTGCCGTTGCGGCAGTTGCGGTGGTCGGGCGTGCGGGTGGGGCTGGGGCAGGACGGCATCCGCGACTACTGGTCGCCGTACGGCAACGGCGACATGCTCGACCGGACGTGGCAGCTGGCTTACCGCAACGGGTTCCGGCCGGATGCGTTGATCGAGATGTGCGTGGACATCGCCACTCGGGGTGGGGCGGCGGTCGTGGGTCGGACGTTGGGGTTGGTGGAGGGTGCGCCGGCTGATCTTGTTGTGGTGCCTGGGGATACGGTTACGGCGGCGGTTATGGATCGTGCGCCGCGGACTCTTGTGGTGCATGCCGGGCGGGTGGTGGCGGCGGAAGGTCAGCTCGTCTGAGCTTTTGTTCCGAGCGGACGCGCTTCGCGCTCTCAAGATGAAAAGCGGCGCTCGCCGCGCGGCAGGCCCCCGGAGGGGAAGGGCGTCGGTCTCCCTCCGCACGGCCTGCCGGAGGCAACCACGGATCGCCGGGGTCGTCCAAAAAACTTTCGCTCGTTCCTCGCGAAACTTTTCAGGCCGACCCCGGCGATCCGTGGTTGGGCTGCGCCCAGGCCGTACGGAGGGAGACCGAGGCCCTTCCCGTGGGCGCTGCGCTTGGCGAAAAGCGGTCCGCGCTGCGCGCGGGAGTGGTGTGGGGCGGGAGTGGTGCGGGGGCGGGGGTGGTGTGGGGGCGGGGGTGGTGTGGGGCGGGAGTGGGTGGAGGGTTAGAAGGTGACTAGGGCCTTGCCTAGGTTTTCGCCGCGCAGCATGCCCAGGAACGCCTCCGGGGCCTTCGCCACGCCGCCCTCGGTGATGGTCTCGTCGTACTTCAGCTCGCCCGACGCCACCCAGCCGCCGACCTCGCGCACGAACTGCTCCCGCAGGTGCGCGTGGTCCGCCACCAGGTAGCCGCGCAGCGTCAGCCGCTTCCCGACCGCCAGGAACAGGTTGCGCGGACCGGGCTGGGGCTCGGTGTCGTTGTAGACCGAGATCGCCCCGCACAGGGCTGCCCGGCCGTAGAGGTTGAAGGCGTCCAGCGCCGCCTCCAGGTGGTCACCGCCGACGTTGTCGAAGTACACGTCGATGCCGTCCGGCGCGGCCTTGGCCAGTTGGTCGCGGACCGGGCCGTTGCGGTAGTTGAAGGCCGCGTCGAAGCCCAGTTCCTCGACCAGGTACTCCACCTTGGTGTCGGTGCCGGCGCTGCCGACGACCCGGCTCGCACCCTTCAGGCGGGCGATCTGGCCGGCCACCTGGCCGACCGCCCCGGCCGCGCCGGACACGAAGACGACATCGCCCTCCTTGAACGCCGCGACCTCCACCAAGCCGGCGTACGCCGTCATGCCCGGCATCCCCAGCACGCCCAGGTACGCCCCCAGCGGAGCGGCGGTCGGGTCCACCTTGGTGGCGTGCGCGGCGTCCAGCAGGGCGTACTCGCGCCACCCCAGGCCGTGCAGCACGGTGTCGCCCACCGCGAAGCCCTCGGCGTTGGAGGCGACGACCTCGCCGACCGCGCCGCCGTCCAGCGGTTCGCCCAGCTCGAACGGCGGGACGTAGCTCTTGGCGTCGTTCATCCGTCCCCGCATGTACGGGTCGACGCTCATCACGGCGTTGCGGACCAGGAGTTGGCCGTCGCCGGGCGTGGGGACCTCCACCTCGGCCAGTTCGAAGTTCTCCGGCGTCGGGAAGCCCTTCGGGCGGGACGCCAAGCGGATCTCCTGCGCGGTGCTGGGCACGATCATGACCGGTGCAACCGCCGGGGGACGCCCGCGTGTTCCCGTCAGGCCGGGTCTTTGAGCGCCGTCACGGCCCGGTAGGTGAAGCCCAGGCGGTGGTAGACCCTGATCGCGGGCGCGTTGGCGGCGTCCACCATCAGGGCGCACTCGCCGTGCTCGGCCAGCAGGGTGCCCGCGACGAACGCGCAGATCCGCGTGGACAGGCCCAGGCCCCGGTGGTCGGGGTGGGTGGCCACGCCCCCGAGGAAGCCGATACCCGGAGCGGACCAGGCGTCCGCCGCCACCGCGACCAGCGTCGCGCCGTCGTGGATGCCCGCCCACCGGCGCGGCCCGCGTTCGCGCGGCCACACGTACGAGTGCGGGCTGGCCTTGCGCAGCAGCGCCTCGACGTCGTCCCACTCGTCCTCGTGCAGCCAGCGGACGCCGCCGGGCGGGGTGAGCGTGCCGGCGCGTTCCATCCAGCCGAACGTCGCCTTCGCGGGGAACCGGGGCAGCGCGGCGGCGGTCTCCGCGGTCACCAGGGCGGCCCGGCCGGGGCGGTGGTGGGCGTCGAGGAGGGCCGCGACGTCGTCCGCGGGGCCGGCGAGCACGAGCCGGTCGTGCCGGTTCAGGCCGGGGGCGTGCACGGCCACCGCGCCGCCGTGCGCCCAGGCCGCACCGCCGCGCCCGGGGAGCAGGGCTTGGGCGGCCCACCGGACGAGCGGGTCCGGGTTCGCCGCAGCGACCTCGTCCGGGGTGTGCAAAACGCGCATGACCGCATCATGGTCGAGCACTACCCTCGCCCGCATGCAGATCCGGCGGGTGACCTCCCACGACGACGTGATGGCCGCCGCACACCTCTTCGACGACCCGCCGAAGGCGGACGCGACCAGGGCGTTCCTCGCGGACGACCGCCACCACCTGCTCATCGCGTACGTGGGCGACGAGCCGGCGGGCTTCGTGTCCGGCGTGGAGACCACCCACCCGGACAAGGGCACCGAGATGTTCCTGTACGAGCTGGGCGTGGACGAGTCCCACCAGCGCCGGGGCATCGGCACGGCCCTGGTGGAGGCGCTGTTGGCACTGGCAAGGGAACGCGGCTGCTACGGCGCGTTCACCGCCACCGAACCCGACAACACCGCGGCCCTGGCCACCTACGCCCGTGCCAACGCCGACACCGAAGCCACCGTGTCGCTGAGCTGGACGTTCTAGTACGCCCAGGTTGACCGCCCGACCCGCGCCTGCGACCGTCGTCCGTCAGACCTCTTGGTGGTGGGCATGGGCCCGTGGGCTTGGGCGGCGGTGGCGTTGGCGGCGTCGTGCTTCGCGATGCCCGTGTACCTCGGCGCGCCCTACCTGCCCACCTTGAGCCGCCACCGCGAAGAGCTGCTCGACCTCTCGGGCATCGAGCGCGGCCAGACCGTCGTCGACCTGGGGTGCGGTGACGGCCGGTTCCTGCGCGCCGCGGCGGCGCGGGGCGTCCGCGGCATCGGTTACGAGGTCAACCCGGTGTTGTGGGCGGTGTCCAAAGCCGTGCTGTGGTCCCGGCGGGACCTCGTGTCGGTCCGGTTCGGCGACTACCGCCGCCACCCGTTGCCCGAAGCGGACCTGGTGTACGTGTTCCTGCGGCAGGAGCGCATGGCGGAACTGGCGGCGAAGGTGGCCGCCGAAGCACGGGGGCCGGTGCGGCTGTTGTCGTACTGCTTCACCGTGCCCGACCGGACGGCGTGTCGCAGCCTCCCGTACGCCCACCTCTACTGCTTCGGCGCCGAGCGGGGGCACGGACATGCGTGAGCGGCTGCGGCGGCTGCTCAGGGGGCTGCTGATCGGCTCGGTCATCGGCGGGCTGGTGTGGGTGACGGGCGGCGACAACTTCGTCTCCGGGTTCGTGGCCGGCCTGTTCGTGGAGGAGTTCATGCAACTCTCGACGTGGTTGCAGGAGCGGTTGGTCGGGTTCGCCGCCCGGTGGCGTGCGGCGGACGCCCAGGTGGTCCAGGCGCGCAGGGAGACGTGGGAGAAGGAGATCGAGAACTACCCCGGGCGGGTCACGAAGCTCGTCGCGGCCATGTTCATCGTCCTGCCCACTGTGGCCACCTCGGTGGTCGACTTGCTCGTCACGATGACCCGGAAACCGGCCGGGTGGATCGCCCGCCGGGTACGGAGCGCCCGGGTCGTGGCGCGACGGGTGGTCACCGTGGTGCTGGGGCTCTTGCCGGTCGGCTTGCTGTTCGGGTTGCTCACCGCCGTGTGGGTCTTCGCCGTGCGGGTGTTCGAGGGCGTCGCGGAGCGGTTCGGCGACGGCGCCGGCGCGCTTCTGCCGTTCCTGACCACCCTCTCGTTCGCGGTGGCCGCGGTGTCGGTGCTGATGCTGGTGGTGGGCGGGCTGCGTTACGTGGTGTCCGCCGGCGACCAGGGCAGCATCACCAGCGCCAAGAACACGATCCTGTACGCCGTGCTCGGTATCACGGCGGCGGTGTTCGCGTTCTTCGCGCTGGAGATGGTGGCGATCCTGGCCTAGGAACCCTTGCGGAACAGCGTGCGCTTCTGGAGGGAGTCCTCCAGGCGCTGGTGGGCCAGTTCCATCATGCCGTTGTAGTGCCCCTGCGGGCGCGGTGGGACGGACTCGTCCGGGTTGGGCAGGGGCTTCATGGTCAGCCAGCGCTCGTCCCACAGCAGGTCCAGCGCCGACTCCCACAGCAGGGTCACGCCGACGCGGGTCAGCATCTCCTGCTCCACGGCCTCCGCCATGCGGTCCTGCGACGCCACCAGCCGGTCCAGCGCCTCCACCACCCGCTGGTGGTCCACCTCGCGCATGCGCCGCACCGACTCGTCCGCCAGCGCCACGATCTCCTTGTACCGCTCGACCGCGGAGACCGCCTCCACCTCCGGCACGACGTCCCCACTGCGTTGCGCGGGCACGACAGAGGCGTGGCTGATCATGATTCCTCCCCGGTGTCGAACGGAATGACCACCTGCGGTCGGGAGTGCTCGAAGCGGTCGAAGAACAGGCAGCGGTGCGGTCGCGGGGACCACGACATGACCTGCTCCGGACCGAACGAGATCAACTCCTTGCCCTGCACGTCGAACGCGAGCCACGCGCCGATGTCGTCGTACTGGCCCGGCGGCAGGCTGTTCTTCAGCCGCTGCACGCCCCGCCACCACCCGAGCAGGTGGGTGCGGTTCTCCGGGCCGTGCTTGAGCACGGTGCGCAGACTGTCCACTCCGGACGTTCGAGTGGTGGGATCCTTGTTCTCCAGCAGGGTGTGCGCGGCGTCCACCGCGTACACCACCAGGTAGTGGGGCGTCAGCGGCGCGCCGGTCCCGCCGGTCACCGACGCCGTGAGGCGGGCCGCGGTCGAGTCCAGCAGCGCCCGGATGCCCTCCAGGCCGAACAGGTCGGCCGAGTGGCCCGCGTTCTGCAACTGCTTGCACAGCTTCTCCGCGTACGGCCACGCGTCCTCGGCCAGGCACGCCAGGCTGAACCGCGCCTCGCCGGGCTCCCGCTGGCGGGCCAACGACAGCGCCGCGCCGCCGAGCACGCCCGCCGCGTCCTCGGGCAGCGAGCCGATGACCGCGATGTTGCGCCCGGGGGTGCGCGGGAACCGCACCTTCGCCGCGCTGCCCGCCACGTCGATCACCTGGCCCAGCAGCACGGTCGGGTTCGCGTCGCCGGTGCGCAGCGACTGGAAGTCCGGCAGCGACTGCAACGCGGGCACCTTGCTGCCGTCGAACAGGATCGGCTCGTCCAGCTCCGGCGGGCGGCGGCGGTGCAGCTCGGCCTGGAGCACGTCGAACGTGCCCTTGCTCGTGGTGTCCGGGATGCGCGCGATCTCGTTGCCGGGCCGGACCCCGGACTCGTGGTTGACCACGGCGTGCCAGCGCGGCAGCTCCACGGCGGCGTCGTTGGCGGGCTCGGCCAGCACCCGGCGCGCCTTGGGCAGCGCGATCCGCACGGTGAACTGCTCGAAGATCGCCGACTTGCCCCAGAACCCCTCGATGCCGGACACGTCCTGGCTGGACAGCACCAGGTGGATGCCCTGCGACCGGCCGCGCCGCGCCACGTCCTCCAGCAGCTGGGTGGCCTGCGCGGTGACGTTGTCGCGCTCGCCGAACAAGTACTGGAACTCGTCGATCACCGCGACGATCCGCGGCCACCGGCCCTCCGGGTCCTCCTCGCGCAGCTGCTCCAGCTTGGTGACCTCGTGCCGCTTGGCCGCGTCCGCCCGCCGGCGCATCTCGTCGGCCAGGAACTTCAGCAGCGCCACGCCGAACTCGCGGTCGGTGTTGACGTTCACGCCGACCAGCCGCGCGTGCGGCAGCCACGTCGGGTCCTTGCGGCCCGGCGCGAACTGCGCGAACGACACGCCCTCCTTGAAGTCCAGCAGGTACAGCTCCAGCTCGTCCGGGTGGTACCGGGCGGCGAGGCTGCCGAGCAGCGCGTAGAGGAAGTTGGTCTTGCCCGACCCGCTCGGCCCGCCGATCAGGGCGTGCGGCGAGGTGTCGCCCAGCGCCACGTGCACCGGCTCGCCCTCGTGGTAGCCGACCGGGGCGACGACCCCGGACGCGGAGCTCTCCTGCCAGAACTGCTCGGGCAGCAGGTCCTTGAAGGTGCTCAGCCGCATCCGGCGCTCTTCGCGCTTGTCCGCGATGGCCGCGCACGCGCGGGGCACGGCGGTGCGGGAGAACGGCGGGTCCAGCGTGACCACGACGTTCTTGCCGGTCATCGTGCAGGTGGCGGTCTGGTCGGGGTGGATGGTCACGGTCTCGATCGGCGAGTTCACCGTCACCGGGATGTCCACGATGATCAGCTGCACGCCGCACGCCAACCCGTTGCGCGCCACCCGTTGCAGCTGTTGCTGGTGCTCCTCCTTGAGCACCTGGCGGTTGCCGAACAGCACGGCCACCCGCCACGGCTCGGTGCGCCGCCCGCCGACCGACCGCACCGACTGGTGGCCCTCGACCAGCACGCCGGTGTGCACGCGGCGGATGTGGTCGGACAGCTCGTCCAGCAGCTCCTGCGGGCGGGCCGGGTCGTGCACGGTGAGCAGGCCCGCGCGGGTCAGCGGGTACAGGCCCGGCAGCGAGCCGGTGAGCTGGTTGACGTCCCACACGTGGACGTGCACCAGGCCCGGCTGGAAGTGGCTGACCAGGCGCAGCAGCAGGTTCTCCACCAGCGCGTCCGCCGCGGGCCGGCTGTCCGGCGTGGAGGCCACGTGCAGGTGCGAGTGGTCCAGCAGCGGCACCGCCACCGGGAACGACCGCGGTTCGGGCGCGCCGCGCACCACGCCGGTGCCGATGCGCCACAGCTCGGGCACGCCCTCGCTGCCGTCGGCCGTGCCGGGCGTGCCCAGCCAGGACTCCGGCGGCCACGACGCCGGTCCGGGCGCGACCGCGTTGACCAGCGCGGTCAACTGGTCGGGCCCGCGCTCGGACCACTCCCGGAACGCGTTCACCCGGTCGACCAGCGCCTGGGCCAGCTGCTGCTCGAAGGCCTTGTTCTTCAACGCCTTCGCCAGCACCGGGTCGGCCATCGCACGGTCGACGCCCTCGCCGCGCAGCATCACCTCGAACATGTCCCGGGCGCGCTCGTCCACCAGTTGCCGCAGCTCGCGCGAGGCGTTGCCCAGCGCGGCGGCGACCGCGTCCCGGAACTCCTCGAAGGAGCCCTCGACCTTCCGCCGCCGCTCGTCGCGCCTGCTCACGTCACAGCTCCACGGCCAGGCGCTGGACGACGTCCAGGCTGCGGACGATGAGGTCCAGCTCGTCGGCGAACTTCTCCCGCGCCTTGGCGAACCCGGCGGGCACCAGCGGTTCCGGGTGGTTCGCGCCCGCCTCGGTGAGGATGTCCATCGCCTCGTCCAACGCGCTCTGCGCCTCGCGGACACTGCGATAGGCGTCACGCAGCAGCTCGCAGCTCTGTTCGAGCGCGAGCCGCACCTCGGCGACCGACGTCACGTCACGGCCCGCACGCTCAGAGCCGCGAGTTGATGTTCTCGGCCTGCGAGATGCCGGCGGCCAGGAACTTCTGCAGGTCGGTGACGCCGCTGACGACCTCCGCGAACTGGCTGTTGGCCTGCTCGACGTCGGCCTGGGCGCTGCCCTGGGTGGCGGTGCTCAGCAGTGCCTGGGCGTCCTCGGCCAGGTCGGCGGCCTGTTGCAGGGCTTGGGCGCTCTGCCCCGCCTTGTCGACGGCTTGGGCGATCGCGGCGCGGACCTCTTCGATGCTGGCCATGTCGGTCCCGACCCCTCCCACAACGCTGGAGTTCCTATAGTTGAAAGTAGTACCGAAAGTTTCACGATTCACAAGCAAGATCGGCTGACCGGGTGGCATCGGAAACCCACTCGATCGGATTAGCGTCGTTGATCTCAGTCGGGCGCCGTCCACACGAATGCCGAGGCCGGTGTCGCGGACAGTTCCATGGCAGTGATCCCACTGCTCGGGACGGGTGCCGCTGACCAGCGCGTTACCGCCGACTCGCCCGACCACTCCACGGGCGTCCACCCCGTTCGGCCCAGCGACGAGACCGCGTCGAGTAGCGCGACCGTGGGCGAATCGACACTCGACCCGAGATCGACGTGCACGCGGAGTAGGTGCTCATGTGGAGCCACTCGGGTGATCTTGCCACTCCGCACGACCCGACTCGCTACCGCCCGCGCCTGCCATTCGGCCCCGGCCGACCGGTCGGCGGCGACGTCGACCCGCAACAGCAGCCGGGTACCCCCGCCAACCGGCGGCTCAACGTCGGCAACCGGCGCATCGACCCCGTTTTTCGCGGTTTCGGCGGTTCTCGCGGGTTGCCCGGTTCCCGGTTGCCCGGGTTCCGGTAGCCCGGGTTCTGGTCGCTCCGGTTCTGGTTGGTCGGGTTCTGGTTGCTCGGGTTCTGGGCGGCGTTGCGGGTCGCCGCCCGCCCAGGCCTCGATCAGCAGCCGTTCCGCGCCCGGGACGAGCCCGTCGAGCAGGGGCTGGTCCTCCAGCACGGTCCACGCGGTGGGCGGCTCGCACGCGACGCGCGGCGTGGGGAAGTCGTCCCCGAGCGAGCGCACGAACGTCCGCACCGCCCGGGCCAGCGCGCCGGCGACGTTCTGCGTGGCCCGCTCGCCGCTGACCAGCGACACCGTCACCGACCAGCACCCGGGCTCCTCGTCGGAGCAGTCCCCGGCGCCGACGACCCGCCCGCCGACCCGCCGCAGCAGCCCGGCGCAGGCGGTCCGCGCCTGCCGCTCGTCATCGGCCGCGACCACCACGGTGATCAGCAGCTCCAGGTCTTCGCCCACCATCGCAGCACGAATTGTCCACGAACCACGCGGACGCCCGCACGCCGCCCGTTCGGCCGCATGCCCCGAAGTGCTTGCGGCCGAACTTGACCTGGAGTGCGCTCCAGCCGATTTGCTGTGGCCATGACGAACAACCTTCAGGGCAAGGTCGCGTTGGTGACGGGGGCGTCCTCCGGGATCGGCGAGGCGACGGCGGTCGCGCTCGGGCGGGCCGGGGCGTCCGTGGTCGTCGCCGCGCGGCGGGTGGAGCGGTTGGCCGCGGTGGAGGCGCGGTTGGCCGAGGAGGGGGTCAAGGTGCTGGCCCTGGAGCTGGACGTGACCGACGAGGCCGCCTGCCGGGCCGCCGTCGAGCGGACCGTCGAGGTGTTCGGCGGCCTGGACGTGCTGGTCAACAACGCCGGCGTCATGCTGCTGGGCAACGTCCTGGGCGCGGACACCGAGGACTGGCGGCGGATGGTGTCGACAAATCTCCTCGGCGTCATGTACCTCACCCACGCCGCCCTGCCGCACCTGGTCGAGCGCCGCGGCGCGATCGTCCAGATCTCCTCGACCGCCGGCCGGGGCGCTCGCCCGACCGCCGCCGTCTACGCGGCCACCAAGTTCGGCCTCAACGCGTTCAGCGAGTCGCTGCGCCAGGAGGTCGCGGGGGACGGTGTCCGCGTCGTCGTGGTCGAGCCGGGCGTGGTGGAGACCGAGCTGCGCGAGCACATCACCGACGCGAACGCCAAGAACGCGCTGGAGGACCGGATCACCGGCATGCGCCAGCTCCAGGCCGACGACATCGCCGCCGCCGTCCTCTACGCCGTCACCCAGCCCGAGCACGTGTCGGTGAACGAGATCCTGGTGCGCCCGACCGATCAGCTCTGGTGAAGCACCCGCTGGACGAACGCGACCACGTCGTCCAGCACCTCCTCGCGGTTGGTCTCGTTGAACAGCTCGTGCCGCGCGCCGGGGTAGATGCGCTCCTCGAACAGCAGGCCCCGCACGCGGTCGGTGCCGGTGCGGGTGTCGGCCAGGGGCACCAGCTCGTCGTCGTCGCCGTGCAGCCACAGCGTCGGCAGGTGCTCCAGGGTCGGGCCGTAGTTCACCTCGTCCAGCCCGCGTTCCACGGCCTCCAGCGTGGCCCGCTTGAACGGACCGTGCCAGACCAGGGGGTCGGCGGCGTACTGCTTGCCGACCTCCGGGTCGCGCGACAGCAGGTCCGGGTCCACCGGCGTGTCCGGGATCTCCGGCAGGGACAGCACGTCCAGGCCCTGCCAGGTGCCCAGCAGCGGCGCGGACAACACCAAGGCGGCCAACGGGTTCACCTGCGCGTACCGGGTCGCGACGAGACCGCCCAGGCCGTGCCCGACGAGGACGGTCGGCAGGTCGGACGCGGCCGAGCTGACCGCCGCGCCCACGTCGGCCACCACGCCGTCGAAGTCGGTGACCAGCACCGGCTCGCCCTCGGACCCGCCGTGCCCGACGTGGTCGGCGGCAACCACCAGCGCGCCCGCGGCGACGAGTCGGTCGGCCACGTGCCCGTACCGCCCGCCGTGCTCGCCGTGGCCGTGCACCAGCACGGCGAGCCACGAGGCGTCGAGGTTGGGCCAGGTCCGGACCGCGAGTTCCCCGGCGTGGCCGGGGACGTTGGACTCGATCACCTATGCAGCGTAGAACGCGCTGATCTCGATCCTCCCACCGCCGCACACCGGCCCCAGGCCCCACGCCACGCTCATCGGCTGCGTCTCGTCGGGCGGGATGGCGGCGGCGGTGGACGCCTCCGGCCGGCACGGCCTGTCCACCGGCTCGTCACCGGAGGGCACGACGTTCCAGTGCAGGTTGGCCGCCGCACTCGCGCCGGGGGTCAGCACCACCGGCGACGGCCCGGGGTTCTGCGTGCGCTGGAGGTCTGTGGGCACCGGCCGGCCGCTCGCGTCCTGCAACTGGAAACCGCTGTAGCCGTTGAGCGTGCACACCGCCTGGCCGGTGTTGGTGACGACGAACTTGCCGTACCGGTTGCCCGCGCCCGCGTCGGTCGGCTCCACCTTGCCGCTCAGCGTCGCGGCGGTGCACCGGGCGACCGCGGGGGTGGCCGCGGTCGTCGGGGACGTCGGCGGGACGGGCGCGGCGGAGCTGGTCGAGGACGGGGTGAGGGGCAGGGACTGCTGGTCGGCCGCCTGCTGCGGGCTGCCGCACGCGGCCAGCGCCACCAGGGCGCCGCAACCCACGAGGAGTCGCCTCATGTCCACCTCCTGGTCGTGGTCCTACCAGGAGGACGTACCCGGCCGCCGGTCGGTTGGGTGCGGTGGGGAAAGGTTCACCGGATCGGGCGCATCACGGACGGTTCTCGACCCAGCCGTGCGGCAGGACGGGCATGCCGTCCACGGGGGAGGTCCACAGGTAGGTCCAGCACACCCGGCCGTCGGGCATGGTGACCCGGACGCGGCGGTACTCGTCGCCCTCGTACTCGTCCAGCACCGGCAGCGCGTCCTCGGGGTTCTCCAGGCGCAGCACGTGCCCCGGGACGCCGGGGCCGTCGCCCGGCCGCAGCGCCGGGTAGCCCGCGCCGGTGTCGTGCAGGCTGCCGGGCAGCCGCGCGGGCTCGGGGTCGCCGGTCACGAACGGCTCCACCAGGCGCCACGCGCTCATGCCGGGCTGGAGGGTGCCGTAGACGAACAGCCGGTCCGGCCAGTCGTCCGGGCTCGGGTCGCCGTGCACCGGCGTCACGTCGAGGCCGTCGCCGTCCGCCGGCCGTCCGCCCATGGTCCACGCCCTCCGCTGGTCCACGTCCGCGCAGCGCACCGGACGCCCGTTGACCAGCAGCGGCATCCGCCGCTTGCCGGCGCCGGTGTAAGCGAGCACGGAGTCCACGACGGCGCCGTCGAACAGGGTGACGCGCCCGGTGTGCACGCGCACCAGCCGGTAGCGCAGGCCCCGGCCCTCGCAGCGGTCCAGCACGCGCAGCTGTTCGGCGGTGGCGAGCCACACCGCGTGCTCCTCCTCGACGCCGGGCGCGGCGGCCAGGGTCGCGGGGCGCTGCCCGTCGCGGGCGCGCAGCCCGGCCGCCCACACGGCGGCGAACCCCTCGCAGCGGGCTCGGAGCACGACCGCCGGGCCGGTCAGTCCGAGTTCCTCGCGCAGCCACGTCACCTTGGCCGGGTTGGCGTTGGAGCCGTAGGCCAGCACCGGCATCCGGCCCGCCAACGGTGGTTCGCCGTGGTCGGCGAGCCACTCGTCGAGGTCCCGGCCGTCCGGCGCGACCCGCCAGCCGGAGTCGGCGCCGGGGTCCGGTGTGACCGGCCACCCCGCGCCGTCGACGTGCACGAAACAGTGTCCCGGCCGAGCGCCCGGGTAGGGCTCGGCCGGGTGGCTATCGTCCGTGAAGGGCTGCGTCATGACCCCATTCTGGCAAAGCTCACATGGAATTCACGTCGTGTTGGGTTTTCGCCGACAGAAAACACCCGATGTATTTCGGCCGTTCGAGTGAACTTGCTGGCGTTCCAGACTGCACTTGGAGCGATTCAGATCCGAGGTATGAACGTGATCGGTCACACGTTCTCGGCGCGTCGGGCGTCGTAGGCGTCCTGTGCGGCCAAGAGGTGCGGCAGGTTGTCCTCGATCCACGTGAACAGACCCCTGATCCGTTCCGCCGCTTGAGTACCCAGTGGGGTGAGCGAGTAGTCGACGTGCGGTGGGATGACCGGGTGAACCTCCCGGTGCACGAGACCGTCGCGCTCCAGCGCCTGGAGGGTCTGCGCCAGCATCTTCTCGCTCACGCCCGCGACCTCGCGGCGCAGCTCGCTGAACCGCTTGGTCCCGTCGAGCAGCTTGCCCATCACGAGGCTGCCCCACTGCCCGGTCGCGTGGTTCGCGATCACCCGCGAGGGGCAGTTGCGGTCATACACGTCACCCTCGGTCGCCACCTCAATGACTCTACCTGCACGCTTCCCATTTAGTAAGTACCCCACTCGAAGGTAGGTACTTACGAATAGTTAGCGCCGCTCCTAGCGTTGCCGGCATGACCACGTTGATCACCGGCGCGACCGGCCACCTCGGTTCCCTGATCGTCCGGCACGCCCTCGACCGGCTCCCGGCCGCCGACCTGGCCGTGTCCGTCCGCAACCCCGACCGGGCCGACCTGCCCGTGGACGTCCGCCACGGCGACTTCGCCCGCCCGGAGACCCTGGCATCGGCGTTCGCGGGCGTGGACAAGCTGCTGCTGGTCTCCGCCGACGGCCCGGACGAGGTCCGCATCGGCCTGCACCGCAACGCCGTGGCGGCGGCGGTGGCGGCGGGCGTGCGGCACATCGTCTACACGTCGGTCACCGACGCCGACACGTCCCCGCTCGGCCTGGCCAAGGTGCACAAGGCGACCGAGGACCTGATCCGCGGGACCGGCCTGACCTTCACCTTCCTGCGCAACGGCATGTACCACGAGAACTACACCGGCACGCTCGGCCACGGCCCCGTCGTGACGGCGGCGGGCGACGGCCGCATCGCCAGCGCGTCCCGCGACGACCTCGCCCTGGCGGCGGCCGTCGTGCTGGCCACCGAGGGCCACGAGAACACCGGGTACGAGCTGACCGGGCCGCGCGCCTGGAGCTTCGACGAGCTGGCCGCCCTCGCCGGCACCGTCCACCAGCGGGTGAGCCAGGCGGAGCGGGTCGCGGGCCTGGAGGGCTTCGGGTTGCCGCCGTTCTTGGCCGAACTGCTGGCCGACATCGAGGTCGGCATCGCCGCGGGCGCGCTGGCCGAGGTCCGCCCGGACCTGGAGAAGCTGATCGGGCGGGCGGCCACGCCCGTCGAGGACGCGGTGCGCGCGGCGCTGGCCTAGTTGCCCGCCACGAGCAGGGCCGCATCGATCTCGGCGTGCGCCCCGGGGTTCTCCGCCCACCACTTCGCGTAGACGGGGTTCCGGGGCAGCACGGCCTTGTAGGCGCGGGCGGCGCAGGCGAAGACGTCGTGCGCCCGCCCCGCCGCCGGCCCCTCGCGCCGGGTGGCCAGCATCAGGTCCACCATCAGGGGCGCGCCCTTCAACGGCCGGATCACGATGCCGTCGCCGCTGCGGCTCATCGGCAGCGCGAAGGACACCGCGCCGTTGGCGACCAGGCCCCTGGCCGTGGAGGCCTCGTTGACGTGGTGGGTGAGCCGGGGCGTGAACCCCGCCTCCGCGCACGCGTTGAACATCTGGAGCCGGTTGCCGACCAGCTCGTCCGGCGGCGTCACCCAGTCCCGGTCGGCCAGCTGGCCCAGCTCCACCTCGTCCTGCCCGGCCAACGGGTCCCACTCGGGCAGCGCGACGAACTGGGGTTCGCTGATCAGCCGCCGGATCTCCAGGCCGCGCAGCTCCCGCCGTTCCATGCCCTCGAAGCGGTCCAGCACGCCCAGGTGCACCTGGCCGGAGACGAGCAGCTCCAGCAGGTCCGAACCGCCCGGCATGATCTCGGTGCGGACTTCCGAGCACGGGATCGTCCGGCGCAGTTCCTCCACGAAGTGGCCGAAGAAGAGGGTGGGCACGCCGCCGGCGATGAGCGGTCCGGGCGTCCGGTCGCGGGTCCGCTCCTTGGCCAGGCTGACCAGCTGCTCGACCTCGTCCAGCACCAGCCGGGCCGTGCCCACGACCTGTTTGCCCAGGTCCGTGGGCACGCTGCCGCCGGGTGTGCGGTCGAAGAGCCGACCGCCCACGATGCGTTCCACGGTCCTCAACTGGGCGCTCATCGCCGGCTGGGTCAGGCCCAGTCTGGTCGCGGCCTTGGTGAGGCTGCCTTCTTCGGCGATCGCGCAGACCGCGCGGAGGTGGCGCAGCTCAAGCTCGGGCATAACGCTCTTCTATCCCCCTTTTGTATGAGCCGCCACCCCTCACTGCCGCCATAGTTGGCGAAGTCCCCGTGCAGTGGAGAGGAAGAGATGCGTCGCGCCAGCCAGATCTACTAGGAACAGACGCGTGGAAGCTGTGGCCCTCCCGTCCCGACGAGCGATCCGGACCCCGTTTACGCGGGCGGTTGGTCCGGGGGACGCCCGGGAGCCGGTGAGTGGCCGAGGGGGTGCGAGGCGGACGTCCCCACCCCGTTGCGGGCCGCCGGTCGTGACTGCGGAGTAGCGACCGG
This sequence comes from Saccharothrix mutabilis subsp. mutabilis, assembly GCF_039521145.1. NCBI lineage: Bacteria > Bacillati > Actinomycetota > Actinomycetes > Pseudonocardiales > Pseudonocardiaceae > Saccharothrix > Saccharothrix mutabilis. The sequence continues at coordinate 633,798 of NZ_BAAABU010000002.1, read as the reverse complement.
CGGCCTCGCCGCGTTCTGGGTAGCGTCCCGGGCATGGCAGTAGTGGACAGCCCCGTCGGCTGGGTGAACAAGCACATCCGCGAATACGTCGAATCCGGTGGCGAGAAGGGCCACGAGTGGCGGCCGGGGGTCTACACCCTCCTGCTGACCACGACCGGCCGGAAGTCCGGTCAGCCCCGGCGCACCGCCCTGATCTACCAGCCCTACGGCGACTCGTACGTGGTGGTCGCGTCCTACGGCGGCTCGCCGGACCACCCCGCCTGGTACAAGAACCTGGTCGCGGACCCGACCGTGCGGGTGCGCGTGGGCGACGAGGAGTTCACGGCGACGGCCCGCACGTCCACCGGGGACGAGCGGGCCGAGCTGTGGGCGCTGATGAACGAGGTGTGGCCGGACTACGAGTCCTACCAGCGCAAGACCGACCGCGAGATCCCGGTCGTGGTCCTGGACCGCGCCTAGATCCGCACGGCCGCGCCGGTGACCCGCACCCGCGCGTCGTCGGGCCGGACGTCCACGGTCAGCTCGCTGGGCCGGCCCATGTCCACGCCCTGGTGGATGGTGATCGTGCGCGGCGCGGTCACCATCCCCAGCGCGCGCAGGTAGCCGCCGAACGCGAGCGCCGCCGCGCCCGTGGCCGGGTCCTCCACGACCCCGCCGACCGGGAACGGGTCACGCGCGTCGAACACGTCGTCCTCGCGCTGGAAGACCAGTTGCGCGGTGAGGGCGTCGTTGGCGCGCAGGAGGTCGGCGAGGGCGTCGAAGTCGTAGTCGAGGTCCTTGAGCCGGGCGCGGGTCCCGGCCGCCAGCACCAGGTGGCGCCCGCCGGCGAACGCCCAGTGCGCCGGGTAGCGCGGGTCGAGGTCCTCCGGCGACCACCGCAGGGCCGCCAGCGCCTGGGCGACGTCTTCCTCCGGCGCCGGCGCGGAGGACGCCGGGACGCTGGTGAGGGTCGCGACGCCGTCGCCCGCCTCGATCTCCACCAGCCCGGCCGGGGTGTGGAACCGCAGCGTGCCGGTGGTGCCGAGCGCGACGGCCGTGGCGACCGTGGCGTGCCCGCAGAACGGGACCTCGACCAGCGGGCTGAAGTAGCGGACGTCGAACTCGCCCGCCTCGGCGCGCGGGACGGCGAAGGCGGTCTCCGAGTAGCCGACCTCGGCGGCGATGGCGAGCATCGCGTCGGCGGACAGCCCGGTAGCGTCGAGGACGACACCGGCGGGGTTCCCGCCGGCCGGGTCGGTGGTGAAGGCGCTGTAGCGGAGCACGTCGGTCATGCCACCAGAGTGCGGCACGGCAGCCATCGAATCCAACGATTCTCACCGATGAGGCCAATCGGTATTGTCGATACATGGACACCCGCCTCCTCCGCACCCTCCTGGTGCTGGCCCGCACCGGCAGCTTCACCGCCACCGCGGCGGAGCTGCACCTGGTGCAGTCCACGGTGACCAGCCAGGTGAAAGCGTTGGAACGGCACCTCGGAGCCCGCCTGTTCGACAGACTGCCGAGCGGCGCCCGCCTGACCGAAGCCGGCCGCAGGGCGGTGGAACACGCCCGCGAGGTCCTGGTGGCCGAACAACGCCTGCGCGACGCCGTCCGGGGGAGCAGCGAGGTCGAAGGCGATGTCCGAATCGGTGCCCCGGAATCCGTCTGCGCCTACCGCCTGCCTCAACGGATAGCCGACGTGGCGCTGCGCTGGCCGGGCATCACCGTCCACCTGACCCCGGTGGGCACCCGCGCCGCCATCGCCGGCGTCCGCACGGGAGCCCTGGACCTGGCTCTGGTCCTGGAGGAAGCGGTCACCGCGCCAGGCCTGAAGGTCAACGCCATCGGCGTGGAACCCATCGAACTGGTCGCCGCTCCCGGCGTCCCGGTGGACGAGCGCTACTTCCTGCTGGAGGAAGGCTGCTCCTACACGGACCGCTTCGTCCGCGACCTGGCCGCGACGCCGAACATCACCAGGTTCGGCAGCATCGAGGCCGTGCGCTCGTGCGTGATGGCGGGCCTGGGCTGGTCCGTCCTGCCGCGCGTGGCGGTGGCGGAACAACTGGACGCGGGAACCCTGCAACGAGTCCGAGAACTCCCGGACACCACCCTCTACCTGGTCACGGACCCCCGCCGAACCCCGTCAGCCGCCGTCCGCACCGTCGCCGACGCCCTCGCCTGACCGATTTCTGTCGTACCCCCCTGGAACAATGGACATCGGGGCCGGCGGCCGGCCCTAACCCCTCCCAAGCTCAGCCCAGCGCGGCCAACATGCCCTCGCAGCTGCGCACCACCACGCCCGCCGCCCGCCGCTGCCCGTTGTCCAGCGCGGGGCTCGCCGCCTGCTCCCGCCACCGCCCCAACGTGTCCAGCACGACGTGCCGCAGCTCCACCTCGCTCGGCTCGTACTCCATCCCCAGCCGCGCCACCGGCGACGTCCCCAGCCCGCCGACCAGCCGCGCCGCCTCGTCGTCCAACCCGGGCAGCTTCACCCGCCCGCCCTGCAACGCCGCCAGCAGCCGCAGCTCCCGGAAGTCGTGCGCCGACGCCAGGACCCGCTCCACCGCCACCGCCAACCCGGCCGCACCGGGCCGCGGCTCGTTGCGCAGCACCACGTCCAGCCCCAGCAACGCCGACCGCGCCTTCAGCACCTCCGCGCGCTCGCCGAAGTACAGCCCGATCGACTCCCGCAGCTCGCCCAACCCGCTGCGCTGCACCAGCTGCGCGGTCAGCTTCACCTGCGTGTCGAACCCCTGCCGGATCAACGTGGTCGTCAGCCGCACCCCGAAGATCCCGAACCGCTCCACCAGCCCGCGCCGCACCGCCGGGTCCAGCCGCACCGGGAAGTCCGCGCCCACGAACCGGTCCGCGGACAGCAGGTGGTCCTCCAACTCCGTGCGCGCCAACGACGCCAGCGCCGCCAGCGCCGCGAACTCCTCCGCCCGCAACGTCCGCGCCGCCACCGCCAGCAGCCCGGCCACCGCGACCACGTTCTGGCACAACGGCCGGACCTGCGCCTCCCGCCGGTACCGCCGCGCGATCTGCTTGGCCGACGACAGCGCGTCGATCCGCCCGCCGCCGATCTCGTCCGCCCGCGCCAGCACCAGCACCGTGTTCACCGGCGCCGACCGCGCCACCGGGTGGTCGTGCGCGGTCTGGAGGTAGCGCAGGTCCGTGCTGTGCATGTGCCTGGTCAGGAACAGCACCGCGTCGGCCTCGCCGTACACCTGCTCGACCGGCGCGTCACCGGGCGTGTCGATCAGCGTCAGGTCCCGCAGCGACCGCGACGGCCACTCCACGGTCACCCGGTCGACGTCGTGCACGTCGATGAACGCCCGCCCGTCCCGCCGCACCACGGGCACCTCGTGCGGCCCCACCGTCGCCCGCGCCTGCACGCCGTCGCGGTACCAGGTGAACGTCCCGGTGGGCACGAACTCCTCGCCGATCACCGCGTTGACCACGGTGGACTTGCCCGTCCGCGGCGCGCCCGCGACCGCCACCCGCACCGGCTCGCTGAACCGCGCCTGGTGCCCGCGCAGCCACGCGACCGCGCGCGGGCTGTCCCGGTACACCGCGAGCGCGTCCTCCAGCAGCGCCCACACCTCGTCGACGAGCGTCACGCGCTGATCCCCAACGGCGGCGTGTGCCCGCCCGCCAGCGCCTGCACCCGCTGGTAGAGCTGCACGAGCCGGTCCAGCTCGTGGCGCGCCTCGCGGACCCGGCGCTCGCGTTCGGTGGTGTCGTCCTGCACGGCCCGCCGCGCCCCGCGCGCCGACTCCAGCAGCGTCTCCTGCAACTCCTCGGCCAACGTGCTGAAGTGGTTGCGCAGGCTGCGCTGGATGTGCCGGGCCGCGTCCCGGAAGTCCTTGCTGAACTTGATGAAGAAGTCGTCCACGTGCCGCTGCGCCGCCACCTTCGCCGCGGCCTGCCGGCGCTTCAGCCGCTGGTCCGACTCGTCCAGGATGGACTTACCGCCGAACAACGCGCCCGCGCCCAACGAGATCGCGTTGATCAGCGGCATCCCGGCCAGGCTGGTGACCAGGCCGAACATCAGCACGCCGCCGTAGGAGCCGCGCAGGCCGGTGAACAGCTTCTGCGCGACGGTGAACCGCTCGATGGTCGGTTTGTCCATCTTGGACACCCGGTCGAGCACGTCGGCCGGGAAGATCGACTCGGGCAGCAGGTCGTCGCGCCGCACCGGGAAGCTGCGGGCGACCTTCTCCGCCACCCACTCGGCGCGGTCCATCAACCAGGTGAAGTTCTGCGTCGCGGCCTCGGTGAGGTTGTCCTCCAGCCACCGCTCGAACTGCTCCCAGCCCAGGGCCGGGTCGGCGGTCTCGAACGTCTTGTCCACCTCGCGCAGGATCCGCCGGGTCCGTTCGCGCAGGTCGTACTCGATGTCGGAGACCAGGTCGGCCATCTCGTCGGACAGCACGGTCTGCCAGCGCGCGGACCGGCGGCGCAGCTCGTCGATGCGGCGCTGCGCCTCGTTCAACGCCGCGATGGTGTGCTGGGTGCTCTTGGAACCGTCGTTGGTCAGCTCCTCGCGCACCGGCGCGACGAGCTGCTTGATCGCGCCCGCCGCGACGGCCGCGACGGACCGGCGGGCCAGCACGTCGGCGGCGGCGACGATGTCGCGCTGCACGCATTCCAGCAGCTCGGGGAACCCGGACTCGGCGTTGAGCGCCTTGTCGCCGGTCTTGGCGGCGCGCAGCCGCAGGGCCGCCGACACCGGGATCAGCTTGGCCGCCACGCCCGCGCGCGCCAGGTGGGTGCGGTTGCGCTCCAGCACGCGGCGCCACTGGGCGGCGATGTCGATCTTGGTGAGGACGACGGTGACGTTCGGGCAGGACGCCACGACCTGCCGCAGCAGCTCCAGTTCGGACGCGGTCAGCTCGGCTGTGGCGTCGGACACCATCAGCACGGCGTCGGCCTGGAGCAGCGCGGTGAACGTGCTCGCGGTGTGGGCGGGGCGCAGGTCGCCCACCCCGGGTGTGTCGATCAGCACAAGCCCCGACGTGAGCAGGGCGCGGGGGATGCCGACCTCGGCGCGCAGCAGTTCGCCGGTGTGCCCGGCGCTGACCTGGCTGGCGAGCTGGTCGATGGGCACCGGGATGCGTTCGGTGGGGGTGTTCGCGATCGTCCTGACCAGGGCCGCGTTGGGGGTTTCGGCGTGGTGGACGAACGTCGGCACGGTCGTGGTCACGTCGTCGCCGACCGCGCACACCGGGGCGTTGACCAGGGCGTTCACCAGTTGGCTCTTGCCCTGCTTGGGTTCGCCCAGGACGAGCACCCGCAGCTTCGGGTCGAGCTGGCGGGCGCGCTTCTCGCGGAGTCGTTCGGCCAGGTCCGGCCGGTTGTGGGCGGCGCAGGACCGGATCGTGTCGTCGAGCACGTCGAGCCAGGGTGCGGACATCACCCGGAAGAGTGTGCCGTGTTCACCCGGTGAGGTGAAAGAGAGGGCCGGCCCTGTCCACTGGACAGGGCCGGCCCCCTGGTGGTGGATCAGTCTTGATCAGCGACTCAGAACAGCGCGTCGCTGATGTCGCCGCCGCCGATCAGCGGGACGTCGTTCAGGCCGACACCCAGCAGCGGCGCGTTGACGGCGCCGACGTGGTTGACGGTGCTGGCCAGGCCGGCGGTGCCGATGACGCCGTCCGCGGTGTCCTCGACGGTGTCGACCACGCGCTCCGGCGACGCGTCGCCGTGGGCCAGGCCCGTCACGCCGTCGACGTTGAGGGCCTTGGTCAGGCCGCCGGCGTCGAGGTTGCCGAGGTTCGTGGTCACGTTGCCGGCGACCGTGCCGGCGAAGCCACCGAAGCTGTCGACGACGCCGTGCAGCGTGTCGACCGCGCCGAACGCGGGGCTGGTCAGGCCTTCCGCGGCCGGCAGCGCACCGGTGACTCCGCCGGCGGTGGCGAGGGCGCCGTCCAGGGAGCCGGTCGCCAGGTCGGTGACCCCACCCGCGGTGGCGAGCGTGCCGTCCAGGGTGCCGGTCACGTCACCCACCGCGGAGAAGTCGCCGGACAGCGACGCGTCGAGCGAGCCCGCCACGTCGCCCACCGGGCCCCAGCCGGAGATGCCGCCGAAGACCTCCAGGCCACTGGCGTCGGCGCTCAGCGCGCCCGCCGCCGCCAGGTTCACGTCGGACGAGCCGGACACGCCCGAGAGGGCCACCTGCTGGGCCACGGCCTGCAGCTGGCCGATGGCGCCCAGGGCGTCCGTCGCGTCCAGCGGCAGCTCGTTGAGCAGCGCGCCGTCGAGAGCGGGCAGGCTCCCGGCGGGCACGTAGTCGAGGACCAGCGGGAGGACCTCCTGCACGTCCAGAGCGCTGATGTCGCTCAGGCCCGCGGCGGCCAGGGCACCCTCGGCGTCGGCCTGGAAGTCGGCCAGCGCGGTCGGGTTGCTCAGCAGGTCGAGGACGAAGTCGTGCAGCGTGTTGGGGCTGGTGCCCATGATCGAATTCTCCTGGCTAGATAGGTCGCGGGGAGGCGTGGACCGGCAGGGGTGGGTCCCGCCATGCCGATCAAGGTATTGACCGGGGGATTCGAAGCCATCGGGGATTACTCCCAGTAGATGCCGCAACCACGATGGGGTGGTTCTCGTTCACTCCCTAGGGGATTAGGGGATGCGCTTGTGACCCGTTGGTAGCCCGTGTACGAACCGTCCAGCGCTACCCCGACCAGGTGAAAGAGGAGGCTGGTGAGTTGCCGTACGTCCTCGGGGTCGACGTGGGCACCACCCGCACCGCCGCCGCCCTGTGCCGCCTCGGTGGCGCCGGACGGGCCGAGCCGGAGGTCGTCGGCCTGGGCGGACCGGGCGGTGGCGTGGCGTCGTCCTTGCAGCTCACGGCGGACGGGACGTTCGCGGTGGGCGAGCCCGGCGACCCCCGGTGGACCGCCACCGGCTTCGCCGCGCGGGTCGGCGACGGCGTGCCGGTCGTCCTGGGCGACGAGCCGTTCACGGCCGAGGAGCTGACCGCGCTCATGGTCAGCTGGGTGGCCGGCCAGGTCGCCGCCCGGGAGGGCGAACGGGCGGAACGGATCGTGCTCAGTCACCCGGTCGGGTGGGGTGCGCACCACAAAGGGCTGATGCACCAGGCCCTGCGGGTCATGGGCCTGGACAACGCGACCCTGCTCGCGGAACCCCTCGCCGCGGCGGCCGGTCACTCGTTCGCGCGCGGCCCGGTCGGGGTGTTCAGCCTGGGCAGCCACGCGTTCAGCGCCGCCGTGGTCCGCCCGTTCGAGGTCGTGGCCTGGGCCGAGAGCCCCGACCAGGACGCCGGCGTGGACTTCGACGACCTCGTCTTCGGGCACGTCCGCACCGAGCTGGGCCGGGCGTTCACCGAGCTGGACCCGCAGGACCCGCGCACCCGCGGCCTCTACGGGCGGCTGCGGCGCGACTGCGAGGCGGCCAAGCGAGTGCTGTCCGGCACGTTCGAGACCGCCATCCCCGTGCACCTGCCGTCCGGACGAGTGGACGTGCCACTGAGCCGGGCGAAGTTCGACGAGCTGATCCGGTCGTCGGTCGAGCAGGCCGTGTCGGTGTTCGAACGAGTCGTCCGGGGCACGCCGCTGGAGGCCACCGTGCTGGTCGGCGGCAGCACCCGCATCCCCCTGATCTCGTCCCTGCTCCCCGGACGGGTGGTCTTCGAGGCCGCCCCCGAGACGACCGCCGTCAAGGGCGCCGCGCTCGCCGGGCGGCACATGCTGCTCGGACCCGACGACAACGAACCCATCGAGACGTCGGTGCTGGTCCGGGACGACGACCCGTTGCTGCGCTTCCCCGTGGGCGACATGGACGTCCCCGACACCGACTTCACGGCTCCGCCGCCGCGCCCGCCGATCGACATCACCCCGCTGGACCTGCCCGAACGGCGCTCCGTGAAGCGCGTCGTGCGGGGGCTCGCGGTGACCGGGGGACGACGCCGTTCCCGCGACGCACAAGACTCAGAGGACGGCCGTTGAGCCTGCGCATGACTACCGAACGACCGGTGTTGGACGCGGACGCCCGCAGCGTGCTGGACGGGATCGCCGCGGCGCCCGAGGCGGTGTTGCGGCTCGGCGTCCTCGCGCCCGGCGGGTACGGCAAGACCACCATGCTGCGGGAGATCGAGCGCGCCTACCGGGCCGCCGGCGTTGAAGCCACGATCGTGGACGACGCCCACCTGTTGGGTGACAACGAGCTGTTGTCCTTGCGTTCTATGGTGGAACAAGGGAACACACGGATCGTCGTCGCATACCGGCCGTGGCCCCGGTCGCGCGCTTTGGCGGCGTTGGCGGAGTCGTTGGGACGTGTGCGTGCGCCTTTGATGCCGTCAGCGTTCACCCGTGAGCAGGTGAAGGCGGTGCTGCCCGCGTCTAGCCGCGCCTTGGTGGACTTCGTGCACCACCAGACGGGCGGCGTCCCGCGCTTCGTGGCGCGGCTGGCCGGTCTGAACGCGCCGGAGATCACCGCCGAGGTGGTCGCGTCCTTCAGAGCCGACCTCGACTGGCTGGACGCGGACGTGCAGAAGTTCCTGCTCGCCGCCGAAGCCGGTGCCGCGCTGCGGTTGGACCTGCTCAGCGCGTTGCTGGGCAAGGACGTGGACGCGGTCGGCGAGGTGATCGAGGCCGGTCGCGCCACCGGGCTGCTCGCGCCGGACGGGACGTTGCTGCCGGTCGCCCGCGTGGCCGTGGCGGCGCTGAGCCGCACCGACCGGCGGATCGCCGTGCGGCAGAAGCTGGCCGAGCTGCAACTGCGGTCCGGCGGACCCGTGCTCGACCTGGTCAAACCCCTCCTGGGCACCGGGGTCGGCGGCCCGGCCGTGGAAGCGGCGTTCCAGGCGGCGGCCCGCGAGGCGCTGCCCACCGACCCGGCGCTGTCCGCGCGGCTGCTGGCGGCCGTCGGGACGCCGTCCGCCGAGGTGGCGGTCCGGCAGGCGGCGGCGTCGGCGATGTCCGGCGACCTGGACGCGGCGCTGCGGCTGGCCGACCGGGTGATTTCCGGCGGCGACCAGGAGCACCGGGGCGCGGCGGCCGAGGTGGCCGCGATCGCCTTGGCCCACCGGGGGCAGTTGGCGCGCAGCACCGAGTTGCACCGGTGGTCGCCCAGCGCCACGTCCACCGCGTTCGCCGTGGTCGGGCAGGTGGGCACGGGTCGGCTGCCGTCCGGGACGCTGCCGGTCGCGCCGCCGACGATGCTCGACGGTGGCGCTTCCCTGATGGCGCAGGGCGTTGTCGAGTCGGTCACCGGGAGTGCGACGGCGGCACTGTCCACTTTGGTGCGCGCGGCGGCGTTGCTGGAACCCGCTGGGCGGGCCGTGCTGCTGCCGGACACGCCCGCCGCGCTGGCCGCGTTGGTGGCGATGCAGAGCGGTGAGCTGTCGGTCGCGGAGTCCGTGCTGGAACGCGCGGTGGCGACGTCCCTCGGCGGTGTGCTGATGGACGTGCGGCACCGGTTGCTGCGGGCGTGGATCGCGATGGTGCAGGGGAACCTGGCGCAGGCCAGGGAGGCGTTGGTGCTCCTGCGCAAGGTCGGGCGCCCGTTGGAGCCGCGCGACTGGATCTTCGCCGTGGCGCTGGAGATCGGCGTGGCGCGGCGCAACAGCGACCTGGCGGCGTTGAAGCGGACGTGGGACCAGGCGTGCGAGGCCGTGCTGCGGCATCCGGTGGACCTCTACACGTTCCTGCCGCTCGGTGAGTTCGCCGCCGCGGCGGCCCGGCTGCGCGACCAGCACCGCTTGGCCCCGCACCTGACCGCGGCACGGACCTTGTTGCGGCAGCTGGGAGATCCGCCGCTGTGGGCCGTTCCGCTGCACTGGGCGGGGTTGCACGCGGCGATCATCGCGGAGGAGACGTCGGTGGCCGAGGAGCACGCCGCCGCGTTGGCGTCCTTCCGCGACCGGAGTCGTTACGGGGCTTTGGTCTCCGCCGCCGCCGAGAGCTGGCTGGACGTGCTGGCGGGCAAGGTGGACCCGGACCTGGTGGAGTCGGCCGCGCGCGGGTTGCACGCGGCGGGGCAGTGGTGGGACGCGGCGCGGTTGGCCGGTCAGGCGGCGATAAGGACGTCCGACCGGCAGGCGATGGTGCGGTTGCTCGACTGCGCGCGGCTGTTGCAGGGGCGGCCCGTCGGCGCGGCGCGCAAGCCCGCCGAGCCGGTGGCCGAGGCCGTGGACGCGGGCAAGCTCAGCGACCGGGAGCGCGAGGTCGCCGAGCTGGTGGTCGGCGGGTTGACCTACAAGCAGGTCGGGGACCGGCTGTTCATCTCGGCGAAGACCGTCGAACACCACATGGCCCGCATGCGCCAGCGGTTGGGCTGCACGAGCCGGGCGGAGCTGCTGGACCAGCTCCGCCAGATCCTCGGCTAGCCCGTTTCACTCGAAAGTGATCTTGCCATGTTCGAACACCTGTTCGAACATGGACTCATGACTCGATCACTGCCCTCACCGCCCGCTTCCTCACTGCTGCCAGAGCCAGAACTCGACGCCCTGGTCGTCGGTGCACTCGGCGGCCAGTCCGTAGGGCTGCGCCTCGGGTTCGCGCGTGGTGCCACCGTGCGCGCGCACCCGTTCCAGCGCGGCCTCCAAGTCGTCCACGGCGTACATGAGCTTCCACCCGGTCCAGCCCTGGCCGCCCCAGAGCCCCGACATCGGCAGCCCCGCGCCCTCGATCCCCCAGCCGCGCTCCACGCGTCCGGGCGGGAAGGTCCACCCGAGCACGGCGCCGTAGAACCGCTTGGCGGCTTCGTCGTCGGGCACCACCAATGTGTGGTAGCCAACGTGCCCGTGCGGCAGCCTCTCCCCACCGCTCGGCGTTCGGCCGCCCTGCGCGTCACCGCTCCGCCCTGCCCCGGTCCGGGCGGCCACCATCCACCGGTACCCGAAGGGGTCGAGGATGGTCCCGCTGTACCCGTGCCCGGTGTCGGCGGCCGGCCGCAACACCTCGGCGCCCCGTTCCCGAGCGCGCTCGACCACGCCGTCCACGTCCTCCACCTGCACCCGGTGCATCGGGCGCACCCCGGTGTCGGAGGGGGCGAGGTGGTGGTACTCGGGCGATTCGTCGGCCAGCATCAGCACCGAGCCGCCGATGGCGATCTCGGCGTGCCCGACGGACCCGTCCGGCATCACGATCGGTTCACCCCGCCGCTCCGCGCCGAACACGTCGACGTAGAACTCGATCGCGGCCCGGGAGTCCCGGAACGCGAGGTAGGGCGTCACTGTCGAGTACTCGGTCCGCGCCGCTTCGGTCGTGCTCATGTCCTCTCCCAACAGAACCATTCGTTCCAACCGCTCACGCAGGCGCTCCGCGAACCCGGCGTCCGGCTCAACGGGCCGCTGCGGCAGGTAGAGGGCGTCGAACGGATCACTCATCACAACCCCCGACCAGCCACCCGAACCCGACCCGAACACCCACCGACATCCCGCCCCGCAGGCCGGCCGCCGACTGTCCACGCCGCCCGCCAGCCGCCGCCCGCCGACGTTGCGGGCCGGCCGCCGAATCCGTGCGCTGCCGGCTCGCCGACTGCCGACGTTGCGGGCCGGCCGCCGGCTTCGCGCACCGCCGGCCACTCGCCGACTCCCCACACCGGCCACTCGCCGACTCCCCACGCCGGCCAACCACCGCTCGCCCACGCCGGCCAACCACCGTTCGCCCGGGCCGCCCGCCGGTCGCCGAGTTCCCGCACCGCCCGCCGACCGCCGCCGGCCACACCACACCCGACACCGCCCCGAACCGCAGCTCACTCATGGCGGCCTCCCGGGTAGGCCCGGCGGAACGCGGCCCGAGCGCGCACCAGCAGCGCCTCGGTCGCGTGGACGGTGCGCCCGATCAGCTCGGCCACCTCGGGCACGGGCAGGCCGTCGACATACCGGAGCGTCAACACGCACTGGTGCGTCTGGCTCAACCCGGCCAGGGTGTCGCGGGCCTGGATGGCGTCTATGTGCTCGTCCCACGGGTCCTCGACGTCCGGCTCGGTGTGCGCGAGGCGCAGTCCGCGCTCCTCGCGCTCCCGCCGCCGCCAGTGGTCGACCAGCTTGTGCCGGGCGATCCCGATGAGCCAAGCCGGGCTCACCGGGCCACCGCTGCGCGCCGACTGCACCGCCGCCAGGAACGTCTCCGACGTCAACTCCTCCGCCTGCGCCCTGCTGCCGCACCGCGCCAGCAGGTACCCGTACACCTGCGGCAGCGCTGCGTCGTAGACGTCCAGCAGCGCGAACGCCGGGTCCGGGCGGGCTTGCGGATCGCTCACACCCCCATCGTCGGTCGGGAGGCCGGAACTCCGACGGGGAGTGACGGGTGAAAATCTTGCTCGTCCGTGCTAACTTTTGCTCGTGCGAGCAAAGTCGGTGACGGAGCAGGCCAGGCGGGCGCAGATCGTCGGCGCGGCGATCGAGACGGTCGCCGAGCTGGGCTACGCGGCGACGTCGTTCAAGCAGATCGCGACGCGCGCCGGCCTGAGCAGCACCGGGTTGATCTCGTACCACTTCAAGGGCAAGCAGGAACTGGTCGACGAGGTCTACGCCGAGGTCCTGCGGCGGTACGCGGACTTCGTCATGGGCTTCCTGGACCGCTCGGACACGGTCGCCGGCGAACTGCGGGCGTTCCTCGTGGCGAACCTGCGGTTCATGCGGGCCCACCGGTCCCACACGGTCGCGTTGATGCAGGTCCGACCGCACGTCTCGGTACGGGGCCGGGACGAGGACCACCGGCGCATGGCCGACCTGCTGCGGGAGGGGCAGCGGTCCGGGGAGTTCCGGGAGTTCGACGCGGACACGATGGCGATCTTCGTCCTGGCCCTGCGCAACGGGGTGCTGGCCAGGGCGGCCGAGGACGAGGCGCTGGACCTCGACCTCTGCGAGCGCGAACTGCTCACGTTGGTGGAACGCGCGACCGCACGGGCGCACCAGCCGCCGGGCTGAGCTGCGCGAGACACGTTGGGCGAGACACGTTGGGGGAGACATGCGTCGGGGGACGTTGGCACTGACCGCGGTACTGCTGCTGACCGCATGCGGGGGGAGCACCATGCAACGACAGGACACAGCCACCACGGACACGGGTGACGTGCGCGGCGTGGTCAAGTCCGACCACGTCCTCTTCCAGGGCATCCCGTACGCCGCGCCGCCGAAGGGCGACCTCCGGTGGAGCGCGCCGGCCCCCGTCGCCCGGTGGGACGGCGTGCGCGACGCGACGAAGCCGGGCAACCCGTGCCCGCAGGTCGGGTCGTCCTACTCGGACACCAGGTCGACCGACGAGGACTGCCTTTTCCTCAACGTCGCCACACCCACCGGCGGTGCGGCGTCGAAGCCGGTCATGGTGTGGATCCACGGCGACGGTGCCGTGGGCGCGGGCCACCTCTACGACGGGTCGCGGCTGGCCGTGCGCGGCGACGTCGTCGTGGTGACGATCAACTACCGGATGGGCGTGTTCGGCGGCTTCGGGCTGCCCGGCCTGGCCGGCTCCGGCACCTTCGGCCTCCAGGACCAGCGGGCCGCGCTCGACTGGGTGCGGCGCAACGCGCGAGCGTTCGGCGGCGACCCGGAGAACGTCACGGTCTTCGGCGTGTCCTACGGCGCGACAGCGGTGGCGGCGCACCTGGTGTCGCCCGAGTCGCACGGACTGTTCGACAAGGCGATCATGCACAGCGGTTTCGCGCTGATGGACCTGCCTGCCGAGGCCTGGTACCCAGGTCTGGACGCCCTGCCGTGGCTGGGCTGGCGCGACCGACGCGAGGTGGAGGCCCTGGGTCAGGCCACCGCCGCCGAACTGGGTTGTGCCGACCTGGCCTGCCTGCGCGCACTGACAGCCGAGAAGCTCCTGGAACACCCGCATGTGATGAACATCTTCCAGCCGCTGGGCGTGGACGACCTGCCACCGGACCTCCTGGCCCAGGGCAAGTTCGCCCGCGTACCGGTCCTCTCCGGCTCCACCAAGAACGAGCACCGAGGCATCGTGGACCTCTTCCGCGGCGAGGTCTCCGCGGACGACTACAAAACCCTGCTGACCAAGTCCTTCGGTGATCACGCCCCAGCCGTCGAGGCCGAGTACCCGCTGTCCGCCTTCGCGACCCCGACCGAGGCGTGGTCCCAGGTCCTGACCGACCGCGTGTGGGCCAGGGCGACGTGGCGCCAACACCGCCTGCTGTCGGCCCACACCGCCACCTACGCCTTCGAGTTCGCCGACCCGACCGCGACCCCGCACGGCGCAACGCACCACTCGGACATCGACTACCTGTTCCCGAGCACGACACCGAACCCCCTGGCGGACAACATGATCCGCTACTGGACCACCTTCGCCCGCACCGGAGATCCCAACACCGAAGGCCTACCCACCTGGCCCGCGTTCGCCAACGGGAACCACGTCCAGTCCCTGGCCCCCGACAACACCGGCCCCACGGACTTCGCGACAGCCCACCGCCTCCCGTTCTGGGACGCGATCACCACCCGCTGACCGGCCGGCCGGTTCGGGGGTCGCCGCCATCCAGGCGGCGACCCCCGACGCACCACTCAGTCCTTTGTGGACGAGTGAAGCAGGATGAGCCCGACCGCCGCGACCACGAAGTTCTGGAACGCCGCCGTCAACCCGTTCCAGTCCTTCGACTGCCACATCAGGAACCACTCGCCACCGATGACGATGAACCCGCCGCCGAACAGCAACACCTGCATGACCCACCCCAGCGACGACAGCCGCCGAGCGACAACCGTCCGCCCGCGCAGCCAGGCCACGAACCCGGCCAACAGGACCACCGCCGTGACGGCCTCCCAGATGATGATCAGGACGTAGGCGATGGTGACCACGGTCTGGTTGGTGATCGCGCGGTACATCGTGTTCGGAGATTGGAAGGTCGTGTCCATCGCGAACACGTGCTCGACGAACGCGCGGTTGGTCCCGTAGTCGGTGACGTTCCCCAAGACCACGAGACCCATGTAAACACCGGTGATCGCAACAAGCACCGCGACCGCCGCCTGCGGGCTCCCCACCCGACCAAGTAGACGCATGCTTCGCAACTTAGTGACAACCACTGCGAAGTCCATGCCAATACTTGTCACAACCTACGGCCAACCACACACCCACACCAACGCCGCACCGCCGCTGCCGGACCACTACTTCCGCCGGCGTCTGCCCCAGGTGCCGGCTGCCGCTGCCCGGCGCGGGCCCCCGCCGCTGGCTGCCGCCGAGCGGGGTGCCGTCGTCCGCCGCTTCCGCCGGTCCGGTCAGGGGCAGGGGGCAGGGGCAGGGGGTCAGGGGCAGGGGGGTTGGTAGTCGAGTTGGGGCAGGTGTTTGCGCCACTGGTCTTCTGGGAGGACGCCCTTCGCCTTCGCGCAGATCCGGTTGATCGCGTCGTTCGGCTCCAAGTCCCACACGCGGACCGTGGTGTCGAGGCTCGTGGAGGCGATGAAGTTGCCCTGTGGTGAGAAGCGGACGTCGTGGAGGCCGGCGTCGTGGCCGGTCAGGGACTGGCCGATCGGGGTCGGGAGGAGCCGGTCCGTCACGTTCCACAGCTTGATGGTCCGGTCGTCGCCGCCGGCCGCCAGGGTCTTGCCGTCCGGGCTGAAGGTCACCGCCACCACCGCCTCCACGTGGCCCGTCAGGGGGTCGCCTAGCGGTTTGGCCTTGGCGGGGGTGGTCAGGTCCCAGAGGCGGATGGTCTTGTCGTCGCCGGCGGTCGCCAGGGTCTTGCCGTCGGGGCTCAGGGCGCCGGCGCGGATGGCGCCGGTGTGGCTGGTCATGGGTTGGCCCAGGGGCTGGGCGGCGCCGGGGTCGGAGACGTTCCACAGGCGGACGGTCTGGTCGGCGCTCACCGTCACCAGCGTTTTCCCGTCCGGGGTGAAGGCCGCCCAGTGGACGTAGCCGGTGTGGCCGACCAAGGGCTTGCCCGCCTGGCGGGGGTTCTTGGGGTCGCTCAGGTCCCAGAGCTGGACCGACTCGTCGTCCGATCCGGTGACCAGGACTTTTCCGTCCGGGCGGAAGGCCACGGGTGCCGTGTAGCGGGTGTTGAGGGTCATGGGGGCGGCCAGCGGGGTGATCGTGCGGGGGTCGGTCAGGTCCCACAGGCGGACGGCCTTGTCGCTGACGGACGCCAGGGTGGTGCCGTCGTCGCTCAGGGCCAGGCCCCACACCCCCGCCTCGTCGGGGGTGGTCGTGGACACGGCGCTGCGGGGGGCCTGCGGGTCGGTCAGGTCCCACACCCTGATGGTGCGGTCGCGGCTGCCGGTGACCATGCGCTTGCCGTCGGGGGTGAAGACCGGGCCCACCGTCCGGGACGCGTGGCCCACCAGCACGGTCCGGGGCAGGGACCACAGGCGGACGGCGCTGTCCTGGCTGCCCGTGGCGAGCGTGTAGCCGTCGGGGCTGAACGCGACCGCGTACACCGTGCCGTTCCGGCCGGTCAGGGGGTGGCCCACGGCCAACGGGTGGGCGGGGTCGGTGACGTTCCACAGGCGGGCGGTGCCGTCGGCCGACCCGGAAGCCAGGACGCGGCCGTCCCGGTGCCACGCCACGGACCAGACCGGGCCGGTGTGGTCGGCCACCGGGCGGCCCAGGGCGACCGGTGACGTCGGGGTGGTCACGTCCCAGAGGCGGATGGTCTTGTCGTCGCTGCCGGTGGCGAGGGTGCGGCCGTCGGGGGAGAACGCCAGCGAGCGGACGATGCCGTCGTAGCCGGTCAGCGGGGAGCCGACCGGGGTGGGGGCGTCGCGGTCGGAGACGTCCCAGAGCACCACCGTGCGGTCGTCGCCGCCGGCGGCCAGGAGCTTCCCGTCGGGGGAGAACGCCACCGAGCGGACCTGGCCGGTGTGGTGGCCCAGCGGCTCGCCCAGGCGTCGCGGCGCGGCCGGGTCGGTGACGTCCCACAGGCGGGCGGTGTGGTCTTCGTTGGCCGTGACCAGGGTGCGGCTGTCGGGGGAGAACGCGACCAGGTAGACCGTGCCGTTGTCGCCGTCCAGCGGCTGGCCCAGCGCACGCGGGCGGCTGGTGTCGGTGACGTCCCACAGCCGCACGGTGCCGTCGTCGCTGGCCGTGGCGAGGGTCTTGCCGTCGGGGCTGAACACCGCCGAGCTCACCCAGCTCTTGTGCGCGCGCAGCGGCGTCCCGAGGGGCTTCGGGTTGTCGCGGTCGCGCAGGTCCCACAGGCGGACCGTGTTGTCGTAGGACGCGGTGGCCAGGGTGTTGCCGTCGCGCGAGAACGACGTCAGGTACACCGCGCCCTGGTGCCCGGCGAGGTGCGTGGCCAGCGGCAACCCCTGGGTGGACAGGACGCGGGTGTAGACCTCGCGGTCCTCCGGCCGCATCCGGTGGGCGACCAGGTCCAACTGGGCCGACAGCGACGGGTCGGTCTCCAGCAGCCGGTCCGCCTCGGCCACGACCTGCCGGAACACGGCGTCGTCGCGCTGCCGCACGGCCAGCACGGCGGCGGTGATCGCGATGATCGCCAGCACGACGACCACCGACACCGCGCTGCGCCTGCCCCACAGGGCCCGCCTGCGGTACTGCGTCGACACGGCCAGGAAGTCCTGCGCGACCCCGGTCAGCCCACCGGGGCCGGCGGCGTCGGCCCAGTGCCGCGCGGTCTCCAGCCGGGCGCCCCGGTAGAGCAGGGACGCGTCGCGGTCCTGGTGCGCCCAGCTCGCGGCGTCCTCCTCCAGCCGCTGGCGCAGCAGCTGGCCCTCGCGGTCCTGGTCGATCCAGCTGCGCAGCCGGGGCCACGCCTGGAGCAGCGCTTCGTGGGTGATCTCGACCGAACCGGCGTCCAGGGTCACCAGGCGGGCCCGGGCCAGGACTTCCAGGGCCTCCTCGCCGGCGGCGCGGTTCGGGGCCTGTTCGACCAGCTCGTGCCGGGTGGACCGGCGTCGGGTGTCCTGCGTGTCCTCGCCGACCCGGACCAGGCGCAGCAGCAGCGGGCGGGCCGCCGCCTGCGCTTCCGGCGCGAGGTCGGCCCAGGCCCGTTCGGCGGTCGCCGCGACCGCGCCCTGAATGCCGCCCGCCGCCCGGTAGCCGGAGATCGTCAGCTTGCCCGCCGCGCGGCGCTGCCACGTCGCCAGCAGGGCGTGCGAGAGCAGCGGCAACGCGCCCGCGTCGTACGCGCCCTGCGACGCCCGCCCCGGCGCGCGCCCGCTGCGCACGCCCAGGTCGCGCAGCATCAGCTCGATCAGGCCCGGTTCGAGCTGGAGCCCGGCGGCCTTGGCCGGCCGGGACACCGCCTCGCGCAGCTCGGCGGAGGTCATCGGCCCCAGCACCATCTGCCGGTCCTGCAACGCGTCGGCCAGCTCCGGGTAGGCCAGGCAGCGGCCGTAGAAGTCGGCCCGCACGCCCAGCACGACCAGCGCGGGCGCGTCGCCGCCGGGGATCGCCGGCGTGCACGCCGCGTGCAGCGCCTGCACGAACAGCTGCACCAGCCCCTCGTCGGGGCACAGCGTGAAGGCCTCCTCGAACTGGTCCACCACGACGACCACCCGGTCACCGCCGTGGTTGGCCGCGTGGGCCGCGAACGCGTCCCGGATGCGCCCCGCGAACCGCAGCACCCCGATCATCGACTGGCCGACGAACGTCTCCGCCGGGTGCTCCGGCGGGTCCGCCGCCGCCGGGTCGAGGACCTCGGCGAGTTCCGGGACGTGCCCGACGAGTTCTTTCACCGGGTCCGCGCCGGGCGTCAGCACGATCGACGGCCATTTCTCCGAACCGGGCACCGCCAATGCGCCGTCACGAATGGACGGGATCACGCCCGCGCGCACCAACGACGATTTGCCGGCGCCCGAGGCGCCGACCAACATGACAATTCCCCCGGTGTCCACCGCGGCGCCCAATCGGGACACCAGTGCGGCGGTGCTGCGTTCCCGGCCGAAAAACCACGAAGAATCCTCGGGTTGAAATGCGGCGAGGCCGCGGTAAGGGCACACGCCGATTTCGTCGGAACTCGGCGGGTCCTCGTCCTCGGGCGACGCGGCGGGGCTCGCCAGCGCCTCCTCCCACAGCGCGCGCCACGCCTCCAGGTCGTACAGGCCGGGCACGGTCGGCTTGGGCCGGGCCTTGCGCGCCTCGCCGATGAGCACTTCGAGCACTACCGAGAGTGCCGGGAACCGGGCGGGCACGTTGCGCCCGCGCCGCCAGTCGCTGACCCGCTGCGCGGTGGCCCGGACCGGGCGGCCCCGGTCGTCGGTGCGCCGGGCGCGGCCGACCGACTCGGTCACCCGCTTCAGGGGTGGGTCGCCGGCCGCGGCGTAGAGCAGCGCGAACCGCTCCGCGAAAACGGCACGGGGACCCGCCCCCTGACCAGAACCAGCCATCCGCGGCGGACCTCCTCGTCGGGTTGCGCGAGTTCCGGACCGGAAAACCGGCTGAGAGCGCGTGAACAGGTCGTTTGTGGACCGGTGCGACACCGGGCAGTCCACCCTAACGACTTGCGCTGCCAAGCTGCGCGTGACGTTGTCGCTGACGTCGCCAGGTTGTGCGAAGGGACCGGTCGAAGTGGTTTCGCAGGCAACTAACGCGAGTGGCAGAACGTTCGCCGCTGAGGAGTCCTGGGGGTCTTCTCAGCGGGGCGCACAGAACCGGCCCGGCCGGTGGAACGGCGCGGCGACCTGCCATGCCGACCGGGACTGAGCCGCGGACGACCGGCCCCGCGCCGGTCACCGACCGTGACGACCGGGGTTGCCCCGGGGAGTCGAGGGTGTGCCCGATCCTCCGGACCGTGCTCGACGCGCACGACCGGGAGCGGGCCGAGGTGAACCTGGTCGCACTGGCCAGGCTCGCGGCTCCCCTGCACGCCTGAGGCCGGCGGTCGCACAACGGCGTGCGGCGCGGCCGGGCGTTGTCTTCATGTCGCTTTTCCGCCAGCCAACGGCGTGGCGTTGACCGATGCTGGATGCCGTGCACCAAGACGCCGAACGTTGTGTTCGAGCCGTGCAGTCCAAGGACGCGCGGTTCGACGGGTGGTTCTTCACCGCGGTGCTCACCACGCGGATCTATTGCCGGCCGAGTTGTCCGGTGGCGCCGCCGAAGGTCGAGAACATGCGGTTCTACCCGAGTGCGGCGGCGGCCCAACAAGCGGGATTCCGCGCGTGCAAGAGGTGCCGCCCGGACGCGAGTCCGGGATCGCCGCTGTGGAACCACCGCGCGGACTCGGTCGCCAAGGCCATGCGCCTGATCGCCGACGGCGTCGTGGACCGCGAGGGCGTCCCCGGGCTGGCCGCGCGGCTCGGGTACAGCGTCCGGCAGGTGGAGCGGCAGCTGCTCGCCGAACTCGGCGCGGGACCGCTCGCGCTGGCCCGGGCGCAGCGCGCGCAGACCGCCCGCCTGCTGATCGAGACGACCGGGCTGCCGATGGCGGACGTGGCGCTGGCCGCCGGGTTCGCCAGCGTCCGGGCGTTCAACGAGACCGTGCGCGCGGTGTTCGCGATGTCCCCCACCGACCTGCGGATGCGGCGGTCCGCGCCGTCCGCCGCGCCCGGGGCGCTGTCGCTGCGGCTGCCCTTCCGCGCGCCGCTGTGCCCGGACAACCTGTTCGGGCACCTGGCCGCCACCGCCGTGCCGGGGGTGGAGGAGTGGCGCGACGGCGCGTACCGGCGGACCATGCGCACCCCGCACGGGCACGCGGTGGTGTCGCTGCGGCCCGAACCGGACCACGTGGCGTGCCAGTTGGCGCTGACCGACCTGCGGGACCTGTCGCTCGCGATCGCCCGGTGCCGCCGCATGCTGGACCTGGACGCCGACCCGGTCGCCGTCGACGAGCTGCTGGGCAGCGACCCGGTGCTGCAACCGCTGGTCGCCAAGGACCCGGGCCGGCGGGTGCCGGGGACCGTGGACGCCGCCGAGTTCGCGGTGCGCGCCGTGCTGGGCCAACAGGTGTCCACCGCCGCCGCCCGCACGCACGCCGCGCGGGTCGTGGCCGCCGCGGGCACCCCGGTCGAGGACCACGGCCTGACCCACCTGTTCCCGACGCCCGAGCAGCTCGCCGAGCTGGACCCGGCCGTGCTGGCCATGCCGCGGGCGCGCAAGACCGCGTTCGCCGCGCTGGTGCGGGCGCTGGCGTCCGGCGCGCTGGACCTGGGCGTCGGCGCGGACTGGGCGAAGGCGCGCGCGGACCTGCTGGCCCTGCCGGGGTTCGGCCCCTGGACCGTCGAGGTCATCGCGATGCGGGCGCTGGGCGACCCGGACGCGTTCATCCCGGGCGACCTGGGCGTGCGGCTGGCCGCGCGGCACCTCGGGCTGCCCGACACCCCCGGCGCGCTGGTCGAGCGCGCACGAGCGTGGCGCCCCTGGCGGGCCTACGCCGTCCAACACCTCTGGGCGACCGGTGACCACGAGGTCAACCGGCTGCCCGCGTGAAAGGACCCCCATGACCCACACCACGGTCGACAGCCCCGTCGGCCCGTTGACGCTCGTGGCCACGGACGGCGTGCTGTCCGGGCTCTACATGACCGACCAGCGGTACCGGCCCGACGACGAGTCGTTCGGGCCGGTGGACGCCGCGCCGTTCGCGGACGTGGTCGCGCAGCTGGAGGAGTACTTCGCGGGCACGCGCACGACGTTCGAGCTGGAGCTGGACCTGTTGGGGACGCCGTTCCAGCGGACCGTGTGGCGGGCGCTGTGCTCGATCCCGTACGGGGAGACGGTGTCCTACGGCGAGCTGGCCGCCGCGGTGGGGCGGCCGACGGCGGCGCGGGCCGTCGGCATGGCCAACGGCCGCAACCCGGTCGGGATCATCGTGCCGTGCCACCGGGTGGTCGGGTCGACCGGCGACCTGACCGGGTACGGCGGCGGCATCGACCGCAAGCGTCAGCTGCTGGCGTTCGAGACCGCGACCCTGGCCTCCTCCACCGGCCGCTGAACGCGGCGCTGCTTGCGCGTGACGTCGCGCTCCAGCCACCACTCGACGAACAGGAAGGGCAGCACCCAGCCCATCCACGCGGAGATGGCGGAGGTCGCCTGCATCAGGGCGACCTCGCTGCCGCCGAACGCCGTGTCCTTGAACGACGGCAGGATGATGATCATCGCGACGGCCCACAGCCGGTTGGTGATGATGGAGAACGTCAGCGTGGCGCTGCGCAGCATCCACCGCCGGTGCTCGACGTAGCGCTTCTGGCGGGCCCGGCGGTGGGCGGTGACGGTGAAGCCGAGCCACAGCGTGCCCATGAGGACGTTGCCCAGCGCGTTGACCGGCCCGAACGGGCTCACCGCGCCGATCACCACCGCCAGCGCCCCGCCGGGCAGGACGCCCGCGAAGACGTAGGCCCGGCCGGCGTACCGGTGCCACTTCGGGTGGCGCTGCCGGAACCACGGCCAGATTTGCAGGACGGCGGTCAGGATCGCGACGGTCGCGAGGACCACGTGCCCGACGAGGGCCGGGTAGTACCAGTCGTAGCCCGGGTCGGGCACGCGCGACCGGGCGCGGTCGCCGCTGAGGTAGGGCGGCAGCGAGAACGCGACGAACAGCAGGACCAGGAACCCGAGCGGCACCACCCACGGCCGCCGCCACCACGTCTTCTTCCCCTGTGTGTGCACCATGCGCCCGACTCTGGCGGCGGAGGCTGACGGGCCGCGCACCGAACGCTGACGAGCGGCGGGCGACCCGCGTCAGCCACCGACAACTTCAGTTGTCTTGACAACACAGCTTGTCGGTGCGAAGGTTCTCCCATGCTTGAAGTGGCGGTGATCGAGGACCCGGCTACGGCCGAGGTGACGTTGGACCCGGTGCGGGTGCGACTGCTGGCCGAGCTGGTCGAACCCGGCTCGGCGACCACGCTGGCGGCCAAGGTGGGGCTGCCCCGGCAGAAGGTCAACTACCACCTGCGCACGCTCGAACAGCACGGCCTGGTCGAGCTGGCCGAGGAGCGCCGCAAGGGCAACATGACCGAGCGGGTCATGCGCGCGACCGCCGCCTCCTACGTGATCTCCCCCGTCGCGCTCGCCGCCGTGCAGCCCGACCCCGAGCGGTCGCCGGACCGGTTGTCCGCGCGGTGGCTGCTGGCGGTCGCGGCGCGGCTGGTGAAGGACGTCGGGAACCTCCTGACCGGCGCCTCCCAGGCCGGCAAGAAGGTCGCCACGTTCGCCATCGACGGCGAGGTCCGGTTCGCCTCCGCGCGGGACCGCGCGGCCTTCGCCGAAGAGCTCGCGACCGCCGTCGCCGGCCTGGTCGCCAAGTACCACGACGAGACGGCCGAGGGCGGGCGCCCGCACCGCGTCGTCGTCGCCGTCCACCCCAGCGTCCCCAAGGAGTCCTGATGGGCCACGCGTTCGAAGAGGTCAACGAGGTCGAGCTGGCCGGTGTCACGCCGGACCAGGTGTGGGACGCCATCGCGACCGGCCCGGGCATCGACTCGTGGTTCATGGGCCGCAACGAGGTCGAGCCGGGCGCGACGATCCGCGGCGCGTTCGGCGGCTACGAGCCGGCGCACCCGATCACCGGCTGGGAGCCCGGCAAGCACCTCGCCTACGGCGGCGAACCCGCGCCCGACGGCCGCAAGCTCGCCTACGAGTTCCTGATCGAGGGCCGCGACCACGGCAGCACCGTGCTGCGCATGGTGGTCAGCGGCTTCCTGCCCGGCGACGACTGGCACGACGAGTTCGAGGCGATGACCGCCGGTGGCGCGATGTTCTGGCGCACGCTGGTCGAGTACCTCGCGCACTTCGCGGGCCGGACCGCCAAGCCGGTCACCGTGTGGGGCCCCGAGGTCCGCGACTGGCCGGCGCTGTGGACCCGTCTGCACACCAAGCTCGGCGGCGCGCGCCCCGGCGACGAGGTGGACGTGGACGGCACGCGGGGCGTCGTCTACTTCGCCAACGCCCAGACCATCGGCATCCGCACCCCGGACGCGATCTACCGCTTCTTCCAGGGCATCACCGGCCACCTGATCGCCATGCACCACGTCTTCGCCGACGACCACCGCGACGAGCGCACGTGGTCCGCCTGGATGGGAACCCTGTCATGACCACGCTCACCAAGACCCACGACACCACGAAGCTGCTGCTCGGCTGCGGCGCGATCGCCGGACCGCTCTACCTGGTCACGGGTTTCGCGCAGGCCTTCACCCGGGAGGGCTTCGACCTGACCAGGCACCCCATGAGCTTCCTGTCGCTGGGCGAGGGCGGCTGGGTGCAGATCGCCAACTTCGTCCTCAGTGGACTGTTGTTCCTCGCTTCCGCCTTCGGGGTCCGGAAAGCGCTCAAGGGGCAGCGCGCCGGCACGTGGGGTCCGATCCTGCTGGGGATCTTCGCGCTGGGCATGATCGGCGGCGGCGTGTTCGTGGCCGACCCGGCGTTCGGGTACCCGGCCGGTGCGCCCGCCGGTCAGCCGGAAACGTTGTCCTGGCACGGGGTCCTGCACGGCGTGGCGTTCTTCGCGGCCTTCCCGGCGCTGATCGCGTCGTGCTTCGTCTTCGCCCGCCGCTTCACCGGGCCCTGGTCGTGGCTGTGCGTCGCGGCCGGTGTGGTGTCGATCGCGCCCATGGCGTTCATGGGCACCGAATACGCGACCGTCATCCTGTACGTGGTCGCCGTCGTCAGCTGGTTGTGGGTGTCCGCGGTCGCCCTCAAGCTCCGCGCAGAGATCTGAAGGTGGAGGACATGGGATACGTCACGTCTCAGGACGGCACTCGCATCGCCTACAGCACAACGGGTTCCGGCCCGGCGCTGATCATCGTGGACGGCGCGCTGTGCCACCGCGCGTTCGGCCCGGCCGCCCAGCTCGCCCAGGCCCTGGCGCCGCACTTCACCGTCTACACCTACGACCGCCGCGGGCGCGGCGAGAGCGGGAACACCGCGCCCTACGACGTGGCCCGCGAGGTCGAGGACATCGCGGCGCTGGTCGAACGGGCCGGCGGGAAGGCGCACCTGTTCGGCATGTCGTCCGGCGGCGCGCTGGTCGCCGAGGCCGTGCACCGGGGTGTTCCCGTCGCGCGGTACGCGATCTACGAGTCCCCGATGGTGGTGGACGGCACGCACGCCCCGATGCCCGCCGACCTGCCGGACCGGGTGCGGCGCGCGGTGGCGGAGGACCGGCGGTCCGACGCGGTGAAGATGTTCATGGACTACGTGGGCACGCCGAAGGTCGTCACGACGATCATGCGCGTCACGCCGCCGTGGAAGAAGCTCAAGGCCGTCGCCCACACCCTGCCGCACGACTTCGCGCTGGTGGGCGAACTCCAGCGCGGCCAGAAGCCGCCGGCCGACCGGTGGTCCGGCGCGCGGGCCCCCGGCCTGGTCATCGCGGGCGGCAAGAGCCCCGAGTACATGCGCAACTCCCAGGCCGTGCTCGCCGAGACCCTGCCGTCCGCCGAGCTGACCGTGCTCCCCGGGCAGACCCACATGGTCAAGGCGAAGGTCACCGCGCCCGTGCTGGTCGATTTCTTCGGCCGCTGAAGGCAAAAGGAAGCGCCGTGCCGCACACAGCGACACGGCGCTTCCAGCCCCCTCTGGAATGCTTCTAGGACTTGCGGGCGACCGCGCCCGCGATGCAGTACGACACCGCGTCCAGCTCCTTGAGCCGCGGGCCGTCCGGCCACCAGTCGGCGCAGATCACCAGACCCGGGTCCACCAGCTCCAAGCCGTTGAACATGCCGAGCAGCTCGTCGTGGGTGGCGAAGCGGCCGGAACCCATGGGGGAGTGCAGGAACGTCTCCTCCATGCGGCGCGCGATCGCCGAGTGCTCCTCGGTCTGCGGGTCCAGGAAGTGGCTGATCGCCACGTACGAACCGGTCGGCAGCGCCTCGATGTACTCGGCCATGATCTCGGCCGGCGTGGGCGACTCGCCGTTGTAGTGGTGCAGGGTGCCCAGCTGGAACAGGGCCATCGGCTGGTCGAAGTCGATGTGGCGGCGCACGACCTCGTCGTTGAGGATCTCCTGCGGCTTGAAGATGTCCGCCGCGGAGAAGTGGGTCTGGTCGTTCTCCTCCAGCAGCGCGCGGCCGTGGGCCAGCACCACCGGGTCGTTGTCCACGTACACGACCCGGGCGTCGGGCTGGATCCGTTGCGCCACTTGGTGTGTGTTCTCCGCGGTGGGCAGACCGGAGCCGCAGTCGAGGAACTGCGTGACGCCGGTCTGGCTCGCGATGAACCGGGTGACCCGGATCAGGAACGAGCGGTTGTCCACGGCCAGCGTCTTCGCCTCGGGGGCCACGCGCTCGACCCGGCGCAACACTTCCCGGTCGATCTCGTAGTTGTCCTTGCCCTCCAGGAAGGCGTCGTAGACCCTGGCGATGCTGGCCTTGCTGGTGTCGATGTAGGTGGGGATGGCGGTGTCCGAAGACGTGCCCGGCATTGGTGACCTCGCATGAGTGGTTCGAGGGGGCGGCGGTTGTGCACCGCGTCACAGTCCGACGAGCGTAGAAGTATGCGCCCTTTGCGGGAGTGAGCGGTGTGCGGCGGACGGGGGAAGATCGTGGGTGTACGTTCGGTGACGATGCGAGTTCACCCCTCTCGGACGCAACCGCTGTTCGGGTGGCGGGGGTTCGCACGACAGGGCGCGGGCGGGAGGATCAGGTATGCGCACCGGTGACTCCGAGAACTCGGCGGCCGAGCGGGAGAGCGGTCCCACCGCCCTGCGGATCGTGCTCGGCTCGCAGTTGCGGCGGCTGCGCGAGGCCGCCGAGATCACGCGGGCCGACGCCGGCTACGCGATCCGCGGCTCCGAGTCGAAGATCAGCCGGATGGAGCTGGGCCGGGTCGGCCTGAAGGAGCGCGACGTCGCCGACCTGCTGACCATGTACGGGATGACCGACGAGGACGCGCGGGACAAGTTCCTCGCGATGGTCCGCCGGTCCAACGAGCCCGGCTGGTGGCACCGCTACAACGACCTGATGCCCGACTGGTTCCAGGACTACGTGGGCCTGGAGGAGGCGGCGACCCGCATCCTGACCTACGAGACGCACTTCGTCCCGGGCCTGTTGCAGACCGAGGCCTACGCGATGGCGATCGCCAGCAACGGCCGTCCCGACCTGGCCGGACCCGAGGTCAGGCGACGGGTCGCGCTGCGCATGCGGCGGCAGAAGATCATGTTCCGGCCGAGCGCGCCGCGGCTGTGGGCGATCATCGACGAATCCGTGCTGCATCGCCCGATCGGGGGTCGCGACGTGCTGCTCGCTCAGATCGAGCATTTGCTCTCCGTCACCAAGGACGCGCCGATCACTCTTCAGATAGTTCCCTTTCCGTTGAGCGGTTACGCAGCGGAAGGACCATTCACGATGCTCCGTTTCGGTGAGCCCGACCTGCCGGACATCGTGTACCTCGAACACCTCTCCGGTGCCCTCTACCTGGACAAACAGGAAGAGCTGGAGCTCTACAGCCGCCGGTTCGACCGCCTGACGGTGGACGCGGAGACGCCGGACCGAAGCCGACAGATGCTCATGAAGTTCCGAGCGGCCCTGTAGCGACTCCTCCGTCCGGGCGAGATTCGGCATCTGCATCTGCACGTGCATTTACCCGTGCTTCACGCAGTGCTACGGTCCGTGCACAGTCAAATGCACGTGCAGATGCACTCCGTCGTCGTTGGGTAGGTGGTGTCGATGGCCGGCAAGGCTCACAACGGCATGTCCGCTGCGGCTTTGCGGGACGTGACCTGGCGGAAGAGCGCACGCAGCGGCCAGTACGGCAACTGCGTCGAAGTAGCGGTGCTGGACGGCGGCGACGTCGCGGTCCGCAACTCCCGGTTCCCGGACGGTCCCGCGTTGGTCTACACCAGGGCGGAGATGGCGGCCTTCGTGGCCGGTGCCAGGGACGGGGAGTTCGATGACCTCGTCGACTGACGAGCGCACGACGCTCCAACTGCGTCAGCTCATCGCGCGCGGGTTCCAGTTCCTGCACCCGCGCGACGCGCGCGGTGAGCTGGCCGCCGTGGTCGGGGTCCGCGCGCACGACGCCGTCATCGACGTCGTCCGGTTGCACACGGAGGACGACGCGGTGGCCATGCGGATGCCGGCGGACGAGGTGAACGTCCTGGCTCCGTCCCGGTTCTCCTGGCGCAGGCGCGGTCCGGCGACGAGCGTGCTGGAAGAGCTGCTCGAACTGCCCGACGACCGCATCGCCTGAGGTGAAGCTCCCCGTTCGCGCCGAACGGGACAGGGGCGGGCACGTGGCCCCTCCACGACGAACCTGACCTGGAGACGCAGCGGGAACCGGCTTCGCGCCCTTGTCGGTTCCGTGACGCTCGAAGCGGAACTCCGTGTTCGTCACGGTCTGACGCGGAGGTCGGCGCCCACTCGACCTCCGCGTCAACCTGAACGCCTCAGCGGGACGCCAGTCCCCGCAACACGATCTCCAGTCCGCCCGCGAACCCGTCGTCCACTTCGGACGCCGCCCGCGCGGTCTCGGCCAGCAGCGGGAACTCCGACTTCCCGGCCAGCACGGCGGTCCCCGGCCCGGACAGCGGCCCCAGGTGCTCCAACTGCACCGCGCCGATGAGGTAGCCGAGCAGGCACCGCAGGGCCACCACCCGCCGCGGTCCCTCGAACCCGTTGGCGGCCAACACCCCCAGCACCGCCTCCGACCACCGGCTCAGCGCGGGCGAGCGGTGCCGGTGGGTCATCGTCAGGACGACCGCGTTCGGGTGGGCGGCGACCGCGTGCCGCACGCGCCCCATCAGCGCGGTGATCTGGTCGAGCCACGGCGCTTCCGGCGGCTCGACGTCCACTGTGGACAGGATGAGGTCGACGACGAGCGCTTCCAGCTCGGTCTTCTCCCGCACGTACCGGTAGAGGGACATCGTGCCCATGCCCAGCTCCTGCGCGACCGCGCGCATGGACAGGGCGGGCAGCCCGTCGCGGTCCACCACGGCGAGCGCGGCGGCGGCGAGGGCTTCCGGGGTGAGCGACCTGGGTCGTGGCATGGCGCTTGACAGCGTACGGCATACGCTCATAACGTCGTAGGCGTACATCGCACGCTCATCGGACTGGGGGACGACCGTGATCACGACGCGAGAGTGGGAATCGGTGCTGGGCGGCCCGGTCCGGGTGCCCGACCCGGACCGCCTGGTGCACCTGCAGTTCCGCCGGTTCGCCGGCTGTCCCGTGTGCAACCTGCACCTGCGGACGATCGTCACGCGGCACGCCGAGATCGAGGCCCGCGGCATCGCCGAGGTGGTCGTCTTCCACTCGCCCGCGGACGAACTCCGGCGGCACGTGGCGGACTTCCCCTTCGCGGTGGTCGCCGACCCGGACAAGCGCCTCTACGTGGAGTTCGGCGTGGAGGCGGCTCCGCGGTCCGTGCTGGACCCGCGGGCGTGGGGCGCGATCGTCCGCGGGCTCGTCCGCGACCTGGGGCCGTTCCTGCGCGGCCGTCGTCCGCTGCCCACGGGGTCGGGCGGGCGGTTGGGGCTGCCCGCCGACTTCCTCATCGCGCCGGACGGCCGGGTCGTCGCGGAGAAGCGGGGTGTCCACGCCTACGACCAGTGGACGGTGGACGAACTGCTCGCCGCCGCGGACCGGTTCGCCTAGGCGGGTTGTCCACAGGCTTGTCCACACCTGTGGATCGGTCGAACAGGCGTTCGAACGGCCCGGGGCGGGGTGCGCCCCGGGCCGCCCGGTCAGGCGCTGACCTTCAGGCTGTAGCCCGCGAAGCCCGACTGGCAGTAGTAGGAGTTCCACACCCCGCCGGACGTGCCGTTGTCGCCGGCGAACGTGCAGTTCGCGAGCGTGTCGAAGGTGTTGATGTAGACGTCGCTGAACGAGCCGCCGGTCGCGTCCACCAGCACGCTGTAGCCGGCCACCCCGTTGCGGCACTCGTAGCCCGAGAAGACGCCGCCGGCCACGCCGTTGTCCCCGCTGAACGTGCAGTGCGCGTTCGTCCCCGTGTAGAGGTACACCGAGCTGCTCGGGGCCGCCTGGGCCGCACCCGCCGTGAGCGCGAGAGCGGCTGCGGCGCCGGCCGCGGCCGTGGTGAGAACGCGCGCGAACTTCTTCATGTCGATTGCTCCAGAATGTCGGATTCGACTACCCCCGGTGCCATGTCCCGGCACCTCGGCCGACGTTAACAGCCGATTACCGAATGCGCTCTCGGCATTCTTCTCGACTGTGAAAACCTGGCTTCGGTCGCAGGTCAGAGCCGGTGTAACCCGGCTGGTCGGCGTCTTCGGCGCGATACGGTGGTGAGCTGGGACACACGCGTCGGTAACAGAATTGGACGGGTCTCGGTGCAGTATTCGGAAACGGCGTTCGACCGCATCTCCCGGTAATCGACCACTTGGAGTTGGGCGCGTGTCGCCCGTTCGCCCGGTCGGTCACCCTCGTTCGGAGCAGTTCCGCGGGATCGCCGGCCGTGTCATGGTGAACAGTGATTGGTCTGGACCTTCGCCCTCCCTGTC
Source organism: Saccharothrix mutabilis subsp. mutabilis (assembly GCF_039521145.1). Classification (NCBI taxonomy): domain Bacteria; kingdom Bacillati; phylum Actinomycetota; class Actinomycetes; order Pseudonocardiales; family Pseudonocardiaceae; genus Saccharothrix; species Saccharothrix mutabilis. The sequence goes on along the minus strand of NZ_BAAABU010000002.1, from coordinate 603,555 downwards.
ACCCGGGCCGGGTCCACCCCTGCGAGAGGAATCACCACATGCGCGGCACGACCGTGTTACCCGGGACGCCCTGCCAGGTCCAGAACGGCGGTGAGCTGCCCATGCACCGGCTGGAGGTGCCGGTGCTCAACGCGCTGCCGTTCGCCATCGGCACGTTCGACGCCATCGGCCCGATGTCGCGGGCGACGTTCCCGCACCGCCACACCTTCCACGAGATCGTCTACGTCACCGGCGGCACCGGGACGCACGTCGTGGACCTGGCGCGTTGGGAGCTCCGGCCGCCCCACCTGTGCGTCATCGCCCCCGGCCAGGTGCACCACTGGGACGCCCGGGACCTGTCCGGCCACGTCGTCCTGTTCACCGACGACTTCCTGCTCGACCACCCCGGCGACCGCGAGCTGCTGCGCCGGCTGTCCGAACGCCCCTGGCTGACCCTCGACGGGCCCACCCACGCCCGGATGGGCCGGCTGATCGCCGAGCTGGACGAGGAGTACCGGGCCGGGGCGCGCGGCGTCGAGTCCGTGCTGCGGGCGTTGCTGCACGTCCTGGTGGTGCGCGCGGCCCGGCTGCCGCAGACCGCGTCCGCCGTGCCGCCCGCCCGGCCCGGCGCCGTCGCCGAGGAGTTCGCCCGCCTCGCCGCGCGGCCCGACCTCGGGCTGTGGTCGGTGAGCGCCTACGCCGAGCGGATCGGCGTGACCCCCGGCTACCTCACCGAGGCGGTCAAGGCGGCGACCGGCCGCACGCCCTCCCAACTGGTGCGCGAGGCCCGCGCCGGCGAGGCCAAGCGGCTGCTGGCCCGGACGGACCTGACCGTGCGGCAGATCGCCGGACGCGTCGGGTTCGGCGACCCGGCCTACTTCTGCCGCTTCTTCCGGCGCGAGACCGGCGTGAGCCCGGGCGACTTCCGCCGCCGGGGCGACGTCCGGGCGGTGCGGCGTTCACAGTGATGGCCGCCCGCGAGATACACCACGACCAACCGGTCCAGTCCATCGTCGCCACCACCGCGCCTCCATAGGTTCGAGATGAATTCCCGAGCCATCCCCACGAGGAGCAGGCATGGACACGCCTATGGACGGCGACCGCCCCACCGAGGGCGCCCTCCAGGACGAGACCGGATCCCGCCACGTCAGCCGCCGACCCGTGCTGCGCGCGGCCATCGCCGCGGGCGTCGCGGTGCCCGCCGCGCTGATGGGCGTGCCCGCGCTGGCCCGCACCGTCCCGAGCACCGGCGGCACGCTGGAGCTGACCCCGGAGTGCGACGACGGCGACGACCCGACCCCGCCGCAGACCGAGGGCCCGTACTTCAAGCCCAACTCGCCGCGCCGCACGTCGCTGGTCGACGCCGGCACCGTCGGCACCCGCCTGACCGTCAGCGGGTACGTCTTCGGCCTGGCGTGCGTCCCGATCGCCAACGCGCTGCTGGACTTCTGGCAGTGCGACAACAACGGCGTCTACGACAACACGGGCTTCCGCTTCCGCGGCCACCAGTTCACCGGCCCGGACGGCAAGTTCACGTTGCAGACCATCGTCCCGGGCCTGTACCCGGGGCGCACGCGGCACATCCACGTGAAGGTGCAGAACCCCGGCGGTCGGATCCTGACCACGCAGCTCTACTTCCCGAACGAGCCGCGCAACAACACGGACACGATCTTCGACCCGCGCCTGCTGATGACGGTGCGCAACGTCGGCACCGGCCGCGAGGGCCTGTACGACTTCGTGCTCAACGTGCCGCAGAACCCGACCACGTCGCCCACCGGCCCGACCACGACCACGACCACCCCGCCCGGCGGGACGACGTGGACGGTCGGCACCACGTACTCGACGGGGGCGCGCGTCACCTACAGCGGCGCGGGCTACGTGTGCCTGCAAACCCACACCGCCCAACCGGGCTGGGAACCGCCGAACACGCCCGCCCTCTGGCGCGCCGGCTGAGTCCCCGAGAATTGCGGACAGGCCTGGGCCGAAGGCCCCTGGACACCCCAGGGGCCTTCGGTGTATCCGCAGACCCTCCATAGTGGACTGTTTGGGTGCCGCTCGCCTTGACCCGTAACGGATGCTCCTTTTCTCCGATGCTCAGCGCATACGTCAGTCGGAGTGCGGGAGTCGTCATGGTGGAGAGAGCGTTAGGCCGGTACCGCGTTGCCACGGGCGTGTTCGGCGTCCTGTTGTTGGTCACCACGGCGTGCGGCACGAGCGCCAAGCCCGGCGCGCCCGACCTGGTGACCGCCACGACCACGTCGACCACCACGTCGACCACGACGAGTGCCACGACCACGACGACAACCACGACCACGACGACGACGACCGTCGCGCCGCCGCCCCCGCCGCCCGCACCCCAGCCGCCGGTCACGCAACCGCCGGCGCCCAAGCCGACCACCCAGGCCCCGCCGCCGCCTCCCGCGCAGCAGTGCGACCCCAACTACAGCGGCTGCGTGCCCGTCGCGAGCGACGTGGACTGCGCCGGCGGCAGCGGCAACGGCCCCGCCTACGTGCGCGGACCCGTCCAGGTGATCGGTGACGACATCTACGACCTCGACCGCGACGGTGACGGCATCGCGTGCGAGTGACGCCCCGGTGGGCAGAATCGGCGCATGCGGTTCGGGATCCTTGGGCCACTCGAAGTGTGGACCGACGCCGGTGAGGTGGTCGCGGTCGGCGGGCCGAAGCCCCGGGCCCTGCTGACCGCGCTCCTGCTCGACGTCGGACGCGTGGTGGACTTCCGGGGCGAGAGCGCCAACGCCGTGCAGGCCCGGGTGTCGCGGTTGCGGCGCGGGTTGCCGGACGGGCTCATCGAGTCCACCGGGGGCGGGTACCGGATCGTGGTCGATCCCGACGACGTGGACGTGCACCGGTTCGAGCGGCTCGCCGCGGAAGGGCGGCGGTTGCTCGTGGCCGGTGCGGCGCAGCGGGCCGCGGGGGCGTTGCGGGAGGCGCTCGGGTTGTGGCGCGGGCCGGCGTTGGTGGACCTGCCGGGCGCGCGGGCGCGGGTCGCGCGGCTGGAGGAGGCCCGGCTGGCCGCGACCGAGGACCTGGTCGAGGCGGAACTGGCGACCTCCGGCACGTCGGTCGGGCGGCTGCGCGAGCTGGTGGACGCGCACCCGTTCCGCGAGCGGTTGCGGGGGCAGCTCATGCGGGCCCTGCACGACGACGGGCGCACCGCCGACGCCCTGGCCGAGTTCGACCGCGCCCGCCGGCTGCTGCGCGACGAGCTGGGCGTCGACCCGTCCGACGAGCTGTCCGCCGTGCACCTGGCGCTGCTGCGCGCCGAACGGCCGCCCCGCCGCGGGCTCGCCGCGCAGCTCACCCGGATCGTCGGCCGGGACGACGAGCTGGCGCGGCTGGCCGACCCGGTCCGGCTGGCCACCGTCACCGGGCCCGGCGGGATCGGCAAGACGCGGCTCGCCGTCGAGGCGGCCGGGCGGTGGGCGCGGGACGTGTGCTTCGTCGACCTGTCGCCCCTGACCGACGGCACGCAGGTGCCGCACGCGGTGCTGGGCGCGCTCGGCGTGCGCGAGCCCGGGTTCGCCCGGACCGACCCGGTGGACCGGCTGCTCGCCGAGCTGCGCGACCAGGACACCGTGCTGCTGCTGGACAACTGCGAGCAGGTGCTGGACGCCGTCGCCGACCTGGTCCGGCGGCTGCTCTCGGCGTGCCCCCGGCTGGCCGTGCTGGCCACCAGCCGCGAGCCGCTCGGGCTGACCGGTGAGCTGCTGGTGCCGCTGGAGCCGTTGCCCGAGGGGCCGGCGGTGGCGTTGTTCGCCGAACGGGCCGCCGCCGTGCGGCCGGGGTTCGCGGCCGGGCCGGAGGTCGCGCGGGTGTGCCGGCTGCTGGACGGGCTGCCGCTGGCGATCGAGCTGGCGGCGGTGCGGCTGCGCCAGTTCGACGTCGCCGAGCTGGCCGCTCAACTGGAGAACCAGGAGCACTTCCGGCTGCTGTCGCGGGGCGACCGGACGGCGGCGCGGCGGCACCGCACGCTGCGCGCCGTCGTCGCCTGGAGCTGGCACCTGCTGCGGCCCGACGAGCAGGCCCTGGCGCGGCGGTTCGCCGTGTTCACCGGCGGCGCGACGGCCGACGCGGTGGCGGCGGTGTGCGGGTCGGACGACGCGCTGGCCGACCTGGTGGACCGGTCGCTGCTGCGGGTCCGGGCCGGGCGCTACCGCATGCTCGACACAATCTTGTTGTACTGCAAGGAAGAGCTTGCTGATTCGCAGGAGGAACCGGAGCTGCGGCACGCGCACGCCCGCTACTTCCTCGACCTGGTCCAGCGGGCCGACCCGGACCTGCGGCGCGCGGGGCAGCTGGACCGGCTGGCCGAGCTGTCCGCCGAGCACGACAACCTGGTGGCCGCCCTGCGCTGGTCCGCCCGCCACGACCGGCCGACGGCGATGCGCCTGGTGACCGCGGCGGCGGCGTACTGGTGGCTGAGCGGGCGGCGCGACGAGGTGGCCGAGGTCGCGGCGACGCTGCTGGACGACGTCCCGGACGGGCTGGAGGAGGAATACGTCAGCTGCGTGGCGCACGCCGGTTCCCACGCGACCGAGGAGCACCGCGCGCGGGCGACCGAGGTGCTGCGCTGCCTGGACCGGCCGTTGCGGCACCCGTTCGGCGCGGCGGTGTGGGCGATGACCCGCGGCCCCGGTCCGCGCCTGCCCGCGCTGCTGCTGCGCGACGACCCGTGGAACACCGCCCTGGAACGGCTGGGCGAGGCGCTGGTCGAGCTGCTCGACGGGCACCCGGCGGCCGGCGAGCGGTCCCTGGCCGACGTGCTGGCGCGCTTCCGGCGGCTGGGCGAGCGCTGGGGCGTCGCGCAGGCGTTGGACTGGCTGGCGTTCGCGGCGGGCCTGCGGGGCGAGTGGGCGCGGGCGCACGAGCTGTGGCGGGAGGCGTTGGACCTGCTGGCCGCGTTGGGGGCGCGGCTGGAGTCCGCGGACGTGCTCGGCCGGCGCGCCGCGTGCCTGGTGCGGCAGGGGGAGTGGGCGGCGGCCGAGGCCGACTACCGGCGGGCGGCGGAGCTGGGCGCCCGGCCGGACGCGCCGGCGGTGGACCTCGGGCTGGCCCGGCTGGCACGCCTGCGGGGTGACGTCCCCGAGGCCCGCCGCCTGGTGGACCGGGCCGTGGCGGCGGTGCACGCGGGCGACCCGGCGGCGGTGCTGCTGCGCTCCGACATCACCACGGAAGCCGCGCGGCTGGCCGGGCCGGACGACGCGCTGCGGCTGCACCGGCGGGCCTTGGACAGCGTCACCGCGAGCGGGGTCGCCGACGCCGTCGAAGGACTCGCCGGCGCGCTGGACGACGGCGAGCGGGCGGCGTTCCTGCTGGGCACGGCGGTCGCGCTGCGCGGTGTGGCGGTGGTCGGGGACCCGGACGTGGCGCGGGCCGTCGAACGGGCGCGGGACGCCGTCGGCCCGGACGCCTTCGCCGAGGCGTACGCGCGGGGCGCGGGGCAGACCCGGCAGCAGGCGCTGACGGCGCTGTCAGCGGACCGGCGGTGACCTGTCAGCGCCCGCCCGCACGCTGACCACCATGAAGAACGTGCTCATCTCCGGCGCCGGCATCGCGGGCCCGGCCCTCGCCCACTGGCTCACCCTGGCCGGCTGCGCCGTCACCGTCGTGGAACGCGCCCCCGCGCCCCGACCCGGCGGCCAAGCCGTCGACTTCAAGGGCGCGACCCACCTCGAAGTGCTCTCCCGCATGGGCGTCCTCGACGACGTCCGCCGCCGCCAGACCGGCGGGACCGACCAGACGATCATCGACGCCCGGGGCCGCGCCCTGGCCACGATCCCCGGCGAGTTCACCGGCGGCGCGGTCGAGATCCCGCGCGGCGACCTGGCCGCCCTGCTGCACGACCGCACCGCCGACCGCGCCGAGTACGTGTTCGGCGACACCGCCACGTCCCTGACCCAGACCGGCGACGGCGTCCACGTGACGTTCCGCCACGCCGCCCCGCGCACGTTCGACCTGGTGGTGGGCGCGGACGGCATCCACTCGACGGTCCGGCGACTGGCCTTCGGACCGGAGGAGGAGTTCGTCGACTTCCTCGGCCACCACTACGCCCTGGCCGACATCGAACTGGACACCGATCCGGTGATGTACAACGAACCCGGCCGCATGGTGGCCGTCGGCGGCCCGAAGTCACCGGCGTTCTTCGTGTTCGCCTCGCCCGAACTCGACTTCGACCGCCACGACGTCGAGCAGCAGCGGCGGATCGTCGCCGACGCCTACCGGGGCGGCGGCTGGCGCGTCCCCGAGCTGGTCGAACGCCTGCCGCACGCCGGGAACCTGTACCTGGACAGCATCAGCCGCGTCCACGTGCCGACGTACTCGACCGGTCGCGTGGCGCTGCTCGGCGACTCCGCGTGCGGCAACACGTTGAGCGGTTTCGGCAGCGGCCTGGCCGTGGTCGGCGCGTACGTGCTGGCGGGCGAGCTGGTCGCGGCCCGCGGCGACCACACGCGGGCGTTCGCGCGGTACGAATCCCTGATGCGCGGTTACGCGAAGGTGGCGGCGAAGGCCAACGCGGGACCGTTCCTGGCCCCGCCCACGCGTCGACGGATCGCCCTGCGCAACGCGGTGTTCCGGTCGCGGGTGCTGGTGAAGCTGCTGCTGAAGTCCACGGACTGGTTCGCCACGGACATCGACCTGCCGGACTACGCCTTCACCGGCACCCGCTCGTGACCGGGCCGCGGGGTCAGCCGGAGATCTCGGTGGGACGGGTGCCGGAGTCGTCGTCCACCACCGCGGTCAGGGCCAGTTTGCCGTTGAAGAACACGGTCACCGGCCGGCCCTCGGCCAGCAACGGCAGCCGGACCACGGTCCCGTCCGTCATCGCCTGCTCGATGTCGGACACCACCCGGGCCGCGTCGGCGTCGGCCAGGCCCCACGACTGGTCGCCGATGATCACTCGTTTCATCCCGCTCTCCCCTTTCGCTGCCGGACCCTCTACCCAACCCTGACGGACGGCTCGACCACCGCGCAGCGGAATGAGAAGTCCTGTGCCCGCACGGCACAATCGCCCGCGGTGCGGCTCAGTCCGAAGTGCTCCGCCGCGGTCAGGGTCGTCCGGTACAGGCCGATGGCCTCGCCCAACTCCCGGCGCAGGACCGCGTCGGCGGTGTCGACCAGCCGGGCGACGCTGCCCGGCCACCGCAACCGGTCCGCGAGGTCGAGGCCCCCGGCCGGGGACACCCAGACCGCGATGTCCAAGGCGGACCGGGCGGTGCCCTTGAAAGCGCAGGCCGACAACGGCAGGCGTTCGCCGTCCTTGATGTCGGTGAACGTCTCGGTGTGCACGTGGAACTCGCCGTCGGTGACGACCAGGGCGTCCAGGCGCACGGCGGACCGGCGGAAGCGGCGGTTGTGGTGGACCACCAGGTCCGACAGGCGCACCGACACCTCCGAGGACCTGGCGGACCTGGTCCACGGCGGCGTCGCCGGGCGGTCGTCCACCTGGAACACGGCCGTCTCCGGCGCCGGCGCGGGCGTCGGGACCAGGTCGAAGTCGATGGTGTGCACGGCGAAGCGCACCGGGCGGGCGGCCTCCGGCGCGGTCTCCCGCACGCCCGCCGCGCCCAGTTGCCCGAGGTGGCGCTCCAAGCGGGACAGACCGCCGCCGCGCACCCCAGACTGCTCCAGCACCCTGGTGTCGGTGGGTTCGGCGCTGACCAGCACCACGATGGTCTCCGGGCGGGGCTCCCCGGCGGGCACCGACGACGGCCAGCTCACCGCGAGGCCCGCCAGCGCGCCCGTGTAGTCGTTGCCGCCGAACGTGTAGGAGCGGCCCGCGTCCAGCCGCACCCCGCTGGGCGCGGACGGGTTGAGCACCGAGATCTTCTGGGACACCCCGATGTCCAGCAGCGACACGTACACGGTCTGGGCGCCCTCGTTGCGCACCTCCACGCAGATCGACTCCCCGGAGTGCACCACCGCGCCGGACCGGGGCATTGGCACCGCCTCCCCGTCCACCACCCGGGCGAACCCGATGGTCACCGGCGTCGGCAGCGCCAGCCACGGGTCCTCGGTCAGGCACCGCAGCGCCCTCGCCTGCGCCACCCGCTTGAGGTTGGCCACCACGGCGTCGACGCCCTGCGGGACGTGCAGGGGCCCGAACGCGTCGTGGACCACCAGGCCACCCGCCTCGGCCTCGACGCGGACCTCCGCGTCCTCGACCGCCCGCACGATCGGGACCGGCTCCACCAGCCGGGCCACCGCGGACAGGCGCGGGTCGTCACCGGTGATCCGCACCGGCAGCGCGGGCAGCGCGGCGCGCACCAGGTGCGCCCGAGCGCCCAACGGCACCGCCTTGCCGCTGGACAGCACGCCGTACGCGGCCTGGGCGTCGATCTTCTCCACCAGCACGTCGCCGAGCTTGCGGTCGTCGTCGGCCTCCGGCGAGTCGTCGGGCATCACCACGAACTCGTCGCCGGGCCGCACCCCGAACAGCGGCGCGCCCGCGATCCGCACCCGGTCGCGCACCGGGCTCACCGGGAAGGTGGCCACCGGGTCGGCCTCGGCGGTGTCGAACACGACCCGGCGCGCCGGGCCCTCGACCTCCGGCCGCTGCGCGGGCCACGCGGCGAGGACCCGCTGCCGCACCCGGTCCACGACGGTCGCCCACGACAGCGCCAGGCCGCTGTCCCGCAGCTCGGCCAGCGACCGGGTGAGCGCGTCGGTGAGGTAGCCCATCCGCACGCCGTCGGCGTTGGCCGCCTCGCCGGCCAGCTGCTCCGGGCCGCACGCCGCGATCCGCACGGCGTGCGGGTTGCCGGTCGGCTCCCACAGGTCCACCGGGAGGCCCTCGCGGCGCAACGTGTCGAGGTGCGCGCGGATGAGCCTGGCCGGGACCGGGCGGGACCGGGCCTTCACGACCGGGTCGCGGTCGCGGGACATGTGGGAGGCGTGGCAGCAGTCCAGCACCACGGTGACGTTGCGGGTCCGCTCGGTCAGCCGCGCCAGCAGCACGGACAGCTCCAGCGCGGTGATGCCGCGGAAGTCCTCCTCGGTCGAGGCGGCGAAGTCGGTGGGCTCGATCAGCTGGAGCACGCGGTGGCCGGGTGTGCCCCAGCCGCGGTCCGGGTCGGGGGAGTAGGCGCCGTGGCCGCTGTAGTAGACGACCACCGCGTCGTCCGGCCGGGCCTGGGCGATGAGCCGCTCGTAGGCGTCCAGGATGCCCGCGCGGCTCGCGTTCTGCCGTTCGCACCGGGTGCTCTGGAAGCCCCAGGGGGTCAGGGCGTCCGCCATCGCGGCGACGTCGTTGGCGACGCCGGTCAGGCCACCGGTCTGCGCGCCGATGAGCAGGGCCTTGCGGGCCATGGGGTCCTCCAGGGTTGAGCTAGCGGAGCAGTCCGGCGTCGCGCGCCTTCGCCAGGGCGGAGACCTTGTTGTCCACGCCGAGCTTGCGGTAGGCGTTGGACAGGTGGGTGCCGACGGTCTCCTTGGTGATCGACAGCCGGGTCCCGATCTGCCGGTTGGTGAGGCCGCCCGCGAGTTCGCGCAGTACCTCCAGTTCGCGGGCGGTGAGGTGGAACGGGACCCCGCCCCTCGGCTCGACCCGCCGGGACAGCCGGTGGGAGCGGGCGAGCCGGGTCACGGCGTCCAGCAGCGGCGCGGCGCCCAGCCGTTCGGCGATGTCGGCGGCCTCCGCGGCGGCGGCCGACGCGGCTCCCCGGTCACCCTCGCGGGCGGCGGCGGCGGCCAGCCGGGACAACGCGTAGGCCACCGGGTAGGGCCGGTCGAGGGAGCGCCACGCCCGCGCGACGGCGTCCCACTCGGCGGCGGTGTCGGCGCCGGTGACCCGGTGGTGCTCGGTGTCGCTCTGCGCGGCCAGCACGGCGGACTCGGCGTCGTCCGCGCCGCGACCCGCCGTCCGGGCCCACTCGACCAGGTCGGGGGCCGGGGTGGCGTGGTCGGCGGCGACCCGCAGGCCGAACGCGCACAGTTGCAGCACCAGCAGGTGGTCCTCGGCGTCGGCGATGGCCTTCACGCCGTGCCGCACGGTGTCCAGCGCGGCCTCCGCGTCGCCGCGGTGGGCGGCGAGTTCGGCCAGGCACCGGTAGAGCGGGCTGAGGAAGCGCGGCTGCGCGCTGGGCTGGGTGCGGACGCTCTCCAGCAGGTGCTCGGCGTCGTCCAGGCGGCCGGTGGCGAGGTCGATCTCGGCCTTGGTGAGCCGCTGGAACGTGGTCTCGCGCGCCGGGTAGTACCGCAGGACCTCGGTGATCAGGACGTCCGCCTCGGCCCACCGGCCCAGCAGGAACAGCGTGGCGCAGGCGTTGTTGGCCAGCAGCCCGGCCTGCCGCGCGCCGAGCAGGCCCAGTTCGCGGCTCTTGTCCAGGCCCCGCTGGAAGACCTCGACGGCCTCGGCGACCCGGCCCGCGCGCTCCAGGCACACGCCCAGGTTGCCGTAGGCGCGCAGCATGTCCTCCAGGTGGTCCACCTCGGTGGCGACGCGCAGCGCCTCGCGCAGGTCGGCGATGCCCTCGGCGTGCTTGCCGAGCAGGGTCAGGGCCAGGCCGGAGCTGTTGCGGGCCCGGCCGATCTCGGCGGTCGCGCCGGCGGCCCGCGCCTCGTCCTCGGCCGCGCGGGCCAGGGCGAGCGCCCCGGTGTAGTCGCCGCGTTTGATGTCCACTGTGGACAGAGCGGCGCTCGTGCGGGCGCCGGCGGCGCTGGGCGGCGCGGTGTCGAGCAGCGCGCGGGCGGCGCGGTAGGCGGCCACGGCGTCGTCGTCGAACCCGGCCTCCCACCGGTAGCTGCCCAGCCGTTCGTGCAGCTCGCCCAGCAGCGCGGGGTCGGCGGTCCCGGCGCGGGCCACGGCCTCCTCCGCCCACGCCACGGCCTGCCGCAGGTGCCCGGCCCAGCGAGCGGCGTCGGCGGCGGCGGTCAGCACCCGGACCCGCGCCGCGTCGTCGGTCCCCGGCACGCGCGACCACAGGTCGAGGGCGGTCCGGTACTGGACCTCCGCCTCCGGGAACGCCCGCACCCGCACCGCGAGGTCGCCCGCCCCGATCGCCGCCCACAGCGCCTCGGGCACCCGGTCCGCCGCGGTCCAGTGGTGGGCCAGCTCGGGCAGCACGTGCGGGTTGCCGTCGACCTCCTCGGCCAACGCCTCGGCCAGCACCCCGTGCAGCCGCCGCCGTTCACGCGGCCGGACCGTCTCGTAGGCGGTCTCGCGCAGCAGCGCGTGCTGGAAGCTGTAGGACTCGTCCACCCGGTCCTCGACCAGCACCCGGTGGGCCAGGCACTCGGTGAGCGCGGCGTCCAGCGCGGGCTCGTCCAGCCCGGCGACCCGGGCCAGCAGGGCGTCGGACACCCGCCGCCCGGCCACCGCCGCGACCCGCACGACGGTCGCCGCGTCCGGGCCGAGCTGGGCGAGGCGGGCGAGCATGAGGTCGCCGATCGAGTCGGGGACGCGCGGGTCGGGCCCGGCGGCGACGAGCTGCTCGGTGAAGTACGGGTTGCCCTCGGACAGCGCGAAGTACCGGTCGGCGCGCTCGGGGCTGACGTCCGCGCCGGTCAGCGCGGCGACGAACGCGCGCAGCTCGCGGGTGGTGAAGGGGGCGAGGCTGATCCGGTGCGTGCGGCGGGTGAACTCGGGTTCGGCGAGGCGGGCGCGCAGCGGGTGGCCGAGCCGCAGCCCGGACCGGTAGCTGCACAGCAGCATCAGCCGCTGGTCGGTCGCGGTGAGGGCGAGGTAGGCGATGAGGTCGAGGGTCGCGGTGTCGGCCCAGTGCACGTCCTCGAAGACCAGCACGAGCGGCTGGTGCTCGCCGATGTGGTCCAACAACCGCGACACCGCGCCGAACACCCGGGTCTGCGCGCCCAGGGCGGGCGGGGCTTGGGCGAGCGGGGCGTGGTGGGGCGCGGCGTGGGCGGGCGGGGCGTGGTGGGGCGCGGCGTGGGCGGGCGGGGCGTGGTGGGGCGCGGCGTGGGTTGGCGGCGCGGCGTGGGTTGGCGGGGTGGCGTGGGTTGGCGGGGTGGCGTGGGCAGGGGTGCCGGTGAAGTCCGCGATGAGGCCGGACAGCTCCGCCCACGCCGGGCCCGCCAGCAGGCGTGCCTCCGCCTCGCCGTGCTGCCGCACCAGCCGCCGCAACGCCTCGATCAGCGGCCCGTACGGGATCGCCCCGCCCGCCAGCTCCAGGCACCCGCCGGACAGCACCTCCGCGCCCGCCGCCCGCGCCGCCGCCGAGAACTCCGCCACCAGCCGGGTCTTGCCGACCCCGGCCTCGCCGTCCAGCACGACCACCGCCGGCCGGTGCTCGGCGACCTGCGCCAGGAGCCCGGTCAGCACCGCCATCTCGGTGTCGCGCCCGATGAACGACGCCATGTCACGGCCGCGCCGCGGCCTTGAGCGGGCCGGGCCACGGGTAGTCCGCCGACAGCCGCTCGACCGCCCGCCCGGCCTCCGCCACCGCCCAAGCCGCCCGGCACACGCACCGCAGCGCGTGCAGGTCCGCCCACTCGTCCGGGTCGGTCACCCCGCCGCCGGCCAGCACCGCGTCGAACCGCCCCGCGAACCCCGCCGCCACCGCGTCCAACACCCCGCCCAACGGCTCGTCCACGGCGAGGAACGCGCCCAGCGACCGCAGCACCACCGGCAGCGCGGGGTGGTCCACGGGCGACCTGCGGGCGGCGGTCAGCAACGCGTCCGCGCCGGCCCGCCGGTCGTCGCCGCCGGGGTCCAGCCGGTGCCGCAGGTGCAGCGTGACGGCCACCAGGAACCAGTCCACCACGTCGGCGTCCTCGTCCTCGTCCACCACCGTCCCCGCCATCGCGACGACCTCGTCCACCACGGCCACCGCCGGCGGGTCGGCGACCAGCAACCGCGCCGCCGACTCCCACACCGGCTCGGCCAGCCCCAGCCGCTTGCGCAGCGACCCGCGCAGGTCCACGGGCTCGGGCTCCGGCTCGACCGGCAGCGCCGTCGCCGGCGCGTCGTCCACCTCGCCGTGCACGACCGCCACCGGGTGGTCCATCGGGTCCATGTTGACCAGTTGGCCCACGTTGGCGAAGTTGAACACGTCGGTGAACTTGAACGGCCCGTAGCCCGGCTTCTCCCCGGACGCGTACCGCTGCTGCATCTCCTGGAGCTTCGCCATGGCGGCCATCATGTTCTGGAAGTTGAACCCGCCCGGCGACCCGCCCAGGACCGCCCGCACGGCTTCGCTCATCTCCAGCGACATCTGCGCCATGTCCCGGAAGTCGTCGCTGATGAACGGCCCGTCCACGACCGCCCGGAAGCACTCGACCGCGCGGTCGACCTCGGGGACCTCGCTCTGGTTCGAGGTGGCGGTCAGCATGCCGATCGCCGACTGGCCCAGCGCGACCCGGGACATGGCCCGCGTCAGGTACTGCTGGCCCAGCATCATCCGCGCGCCGGCCGCGGAGGCGGGCGGGACGCGGTCGGACTCCAGCGCCGCGGACAGGTGCTCGATCGACGCGGAGATGTCCTTGTCGTCGGTCATGTAGTTGTTGCGGGCGCTGAGCGCGAAACCGAGCAACAGCGCCACGTTCACCCGCAGCGGGTCGCCCTCGCCGACGTGGCCCAGCACCTCCTCGAACGCGTCGACCGCGCCGTTGAGGTCGGCCAGGGCGGTCGGCGCGCCCGGGCCCAGCTGCGAGAACCGCTGTAGCAGCGCCTGCCCCAGGCGGCTGAGCGGCTCCACGCGCGCGGTCCCGGTCAGGCCCGCCGCTTCGGCGCGCAGCCGCGCGATGACGTCGTCCACCGAGGACATCCGGTCTCCCTCTCCCGACAGGTCTTCACCGACCACCATGCACGAACCCGGCCCACGCGACGACGTGCGCGTGGTCGTGGCCCGCGGTCACCGACCGCAGCCGCTCGGGCATCCCCGGCGGCGGCTCCCGGTCGGGCCGCAGCATCCACATCTGCGCCGCGCGCAACGCCTCCCACGGCGCCATGCGGTCCTCGCGCAGGTGGTGGTGGAACACGTACATCAGCGCCGAGGTCGCCTTGTCGGGGATGGCCCAGTGCGTGGACAGCACGGTCCGCACCCCGCCCGCGAGGAACGCGGTGCCCAGGCTGTAGGCCTCGTCGTAGCCGTGGATGGACCGGCCGGTGTGGCAGGCGGCCATGACCACCAGGCCGATCCGGCGCTCCGGCACGGCCCGCAGCACGCGCACGATCTCGTCGGTGCCCAGCTCGCCGGGCGCGCCGCCGGGCTCGTCGGGCGCGAGCAGCAGCGCGGCGGTCGCCTTGCCGTCCTTGGTGGTGTAGGAGCCGTGGCAGGCCAGGTGCAGCGTGCCGCCCGCGTGCGGCGCGGTGTCGGCGAGCCACTCCCGGACCTCCGCGGCGGTGCCCCGGCCGGACGGGCTGGTCGACCCGTCCGGCCGCCGCCCGACGTACCGCGCGCTGCGGTAGAACGCCTGCCGCACCGCGTGGGCCTCCTCGCGGGCGGCGTGCAGGGCGACGGCCGCGCCCTCGGTGTCCGGGTCGCCCACGACCAGCCCGGTCGAGCCGGGCCGCACCGGACGCCGGGCGGCGTTGTCGCAGAACAGCCGGGCGGAGACGGCCTGCGAGAACGCGGCGAGCTCCACGGCGTACGTGCCGTCGGGCCGCCGCGCGGCCTGCCACGGGACGCGCGCGAGGTCGCCCATCGGGATCAGCACGATCCGCGGCACCCGCCCGGCGGCGGTCCGCGCGAAGTACCGCTCCAGCAACGGCCCCATCGCCGCGCGCCACGCCCACCCGCACAACGCGTCGACGCTGTCGCCGAACGACGGCCCGCTCTCGGCCGCGATCTCCCGCGCGAACCCCTCGGCCCCGGCGCTGCCCGACCCGGCCCCAGCGCTGCCCGACCCGGCCCCGGCGCTCCCCGGCTCGGCGGAGGCGGCCCCGGCCCCAGTCCCGGTCTCGGTCTCGGTCTCGGTCTCCAGGGTCGGCATCGTGCGGTTCGGTTCGCCCGCGCGGGACCGGTGGGCCAGGGCCGTCAGGTACCGCTCGATGTCCGCGTCGCCCTCGACCACCAGGTGCTGCAACGCCATGTACGCCGGCGGCCCCTCGCGCGGCGCGATCACCGCCACCCCGGGCGCGAGGCCGCTGCCCGGCACCAGGTACACCAGCGCGTCGGCCCCGGAGTCCGCCAGCGCGCGCCGGATGTCGGCCAGGCTGGGCGGGTCGAGCAGGTTGCGGGTGGCGCCGGCGTCCACCAGGGCGGCCACCACCTCGCGCCGCAGCCCCTCGGAGTCGCGGCCCTCGTGCACCCACCGCTCCGCCAGGTCCGCCCGACCCGCCGCGACGAGCTTCTCGCGCACGTCCCGCAGCTCGACCTCGGCGAACAGCATCAGGCCGCGGCACGTGTCCAACGCGCGCAGGGCGTCGGCGATGTTGTTGGCGCGCAGGCAGGTCCGGGCCAGCTCGACCGCGTCGTGCACGGCGTCCTTGATGGCCAGCCGGGCGTCGGCCGGGTCGGGCTCCAACAGCGCCCGCCACGCGTAGCTGCGCTGCGCCGCCAGCCCGAACTCGCCCGACGCCGCGAGGTCGCCCAGCCGCTGCCGGATGTTCGCGAGCAACCCGTTGGCCATCGACCACTGCCGGTGCCGCGGCCCGCCGAACAGCTCCAGCGCCCGCGTCAGGAGCTCCTCGGCCTCGTCCAGCCCGTCGGTGGTGCCCGCGACCTCCGACCGCCGGTACAGCGCCACGGCCAGCCCGGTCAGGGCGAACTCGTACTGCGCGTGGTCGCGGCCCATCGCCAGCGCCGCGCGGTACTGGTCCACCGCCGCGTCCACCCGGGCCAGGTCGGTCTCCTCGCCGCCCCGCATCAGCGCGGAGGCCGCGAGCAGCCGGGCGCGCACCCGTTCGGCGAGCGGGGCGTCGTCGTCGGCCAGCGACCGCGCGATGTCGTCGGCGGTCGCCACTGGGTCGTCGCCGCCGGGCGCCTGGCCCCGCAACGACGACATCAGCACGTCCAGCTCGGCGGACGTCTGCGCGAGCACCTCGTGGATCCCGGTGTCGGCGGGCAGGTCGGCGCTGACCCGCTGCATCTCGCGGAACGCCGCCATGACCTCGTCCAGGTCGCCGGACTGCTGGGCCACCATGGCCCGCTGGGCGACCTCCATGAACGAGCGCATGCCGCGCACGCCCGGGTCGTCGCCGAGCTTGTCGAACTGGGGGCCCAGCGAGTCGAGCATCTGCGCCATGGCCCGCCCGTCGCCCTCGTGCCCGGCGGCCACCGTGCCGATCACCCGCTTGGCCGACTCCACCAGCAACTTGACCCTGGGCACGTCCCACATGGCCTCGGCCAGCTCGGCGAGTTCCCGTTCGGCGGCGGGCAGGTCGATCGGTATGCCGTGGACGGCGGAGTGCATGAAGTGCTGGGCACGGGCCGAGGCGCGCACCTGCGGCCACGCCACCAGTGTCGCCGGCACGTGGTCCACCAGCTCCAGGAGGTCGTTGAGGTAACCGCCCACCTGCGCGGGGGCCGCGCCGCCGCCCTTGGTGAGCGCGAGGACCGCGGTGACCGCGAGCCGGCTGCGTTCCGGGTGGTCCGCGGGCAGCGTCGCCAGGTCCGCGACCAGCGTCGCCACCTCCGCCGGCCCGACGCCGCCGGCCGCCGCGCGGTCCGCGGTCGCCCGGCACCGCGCGAGGACGTCCTCGATCCCCATCCAGCCCCTCCTCGTCACGCCGTCCCGCCCCTTTCTGACGGACGGCTCAGCCGCGGGTTCCCAGCACCGCGAGGACCCGTTCGACGGCGGGCCCGGACGGCGCCGCGCCGGGGCCGAAGACCGCGGTCACCACGTCCACCACCGCGCGCCGCGGGTTCTCGCCGCGGGCGAGGCGGTCCTCGATGGAGTCCACGGCGAGCCCCGCCAACTCCACCAGCAGCCCGTCGGTCTCCGCGACCACCGGCAGGGGGACCTCGCCGGGCGGCAACGGCGCCGCCGCGTGCGGCTTGCGCCCCAGCGGACGCTCCACGTAGGCCTCGAACCAGGCCGGCCGGGCGCGCATCGCGCCCAGCACGGTGTCCAGGTCGCGCAGCACCGCCCGGTGCGCGGCCTCCCACCCGTCGCCGGCCGCCCGGCGCTCCGCCCAGCGCTCGGTGGGCCACACCCGCGGCCCGGCGGTCGCGTCGTTGCCGACGAACTCCAGCACCTCCACGGCCAGCGCGGTCAGCGCCGGGTCCCCGCCGAGCCGGGCGGCCAGCCACCGGGGCACCCGGGGCCGCTGCAACGCGCCGCGCTCGCCCCGCCGGCGGCGGTAGCCGTTGACGGTCGCGAGCGTGAGCCGCCTGCTCACCCAGCCCTCCAGGTTGTGGACGGGGACGCGGGCGTTGCGGAACACGTCCTCGATCACCGCGTCCATGTCGTCGTGGAACCGGTCCAGGCAGGGGTCCTCCAGCCGGGACACCGCGACCGCGCACGCCCGGTGGCCGCGGTTGAGCTCCAGCCGGCGGGTCAACTGGTGGAACACCACCGGCTGCACGACCTCGTAGGTCGCGGCCCGCAGCCGCCGCCGCGCCTCCCCGGTCACAGCGCCCGCATAAGCGGCCAACTCGCCGCTGCGGGCCATTTCCCGAACGTCCATCGCGCCACCCCCGTGCACATCTGAATTGGATGTGCCCGAAGCTATGAGCGCACACGGGGTAAAGCCTATTAATAGACTCGGATCTCATTGACAGTGACTAGGGGAAATGGCCTGAACCGGCCATCTCAACCGCTTTGACCCGGTGATCTCAACCGCCAGGTGGCGCTCTCGACCGGCAGTCCGCTCGCCCGCAGCCCGCGCTCCAACGCGGCCAAACCGCCTTGTCGGGGCGTCCCGATCAGCCAGATCCCGCTGCCGTCGGCCCGCACCTGGAGCGGTGGGCGCTCGGGCTCGTGGTCCACGTGCTGTGCGTACCGGCGGCGGCCCAGGTCCGTTCGCGGGACCATCCGCTGGTTCGCCGACCCGCGCCAGATCAAGGCCGTCGGCCGGGTGATGTCGAAACGGCCGGTCACCAGCACGTCGGCGAATTCGACCGCGTTCCGGCGCCGCTCGTCGAGTTCCGATTCCTCGTACCCGGTGTAGACGAGGATGTCGGCCGCGCCGCGTTCGGCGTGCACCCCGGCGAGGAACTCGCGCAGGGCCTCGGGCTGCTGCAATGGTTCGCCGCCGCTCACCGTCACGCCGTCCGCGCCCCGCCCGGCCGCCTCCCGCCACAGCGCGACCAGGTCCGCGACCGGGACGTCCACGCCACCGCCCGGACTCCACGTGTCCTGCGACATGCACCCCTTGCACGCCAACGAACACCCCTGCACCCACACGCCCAGCCGCGCCCCCGGACCCAACGCCGTGACGGGGAAGTGCGTCCGGCTGACCCGCAACACGCTCACGGCGCACCCGCCGGGCGCAGGCCGCGCCGGTGCTGCACGGCCTCGGTGAAGGCCGGGTCCCCGACCGCCTGCGTCAACGCCGCGAAGTACGCCTCCTCCGCCGCCGCGTAGGCCGCCCGCACGGCCTGGACCAGCGCCTCCGGCCCGCCGTCCTCGACGTGCTCGGGGTTGAGCCGGTCCACCAGCGCCCGCCGGGCGGCCTCCGCCCGGTCGCGCCGCCGCCGGTGCCGGGCGTAGGCCTCCTGGAACGGGTGCCGCCGGGACAGGCCGAGCATGAACGCCATCGCCCCGGCCACCACCAGCCCGCCGACGAACATCAGCACCAACGTCGTGGACGTGAGGTTCAGCGGCGCCAACCGCTCCCGGCTCAGCTCCAGCACGCCTCCGCACAGCACGCCCAGCACCCCCACCACCAACGCCCAGAACACCCCGGTCACCAGCACGACGGCGGTCAGCCGGCGCTCGGTGCCGGTGGCCTGCCGCGCCCGCACCAGCAGCGCGGCGACGTGCGGCGCGGCCACCAGGAACACCGCCATCGACCCGCACACCGCCCAGATCGCGCCGGCCTCCACGCGGCCCGCCAGGAAGTGCCGGAACACCAGGTAGTGCACCGGGACCTGCGCGACCACCAGCCCGAGCAGGATCACCAGCCGCCACACCGGGGGCAGCGCGACGGTCTCGCCCTCCCACACCGGGTCGTCGTCGGCAACGTCCTCCGCCGGGGTCTCGCCGGCGGTCACCCGCCGGGCGGCGTCGGTGGCGAGCCGGTCCATCTGGGACCGCGCGGCCACCATCGACCGGTTCGCCTCGTCGGCCCGCGCCCGCAGGTGCGCCGTCCGCTCGCGGGCCAGGGCGTGCCGCTCCAGCGCCGAGTGCACGGCCGCGTCGCACAGCCGCCGCAGGCCCTTCACGTACTCGGGGTCGAACGCCTCCGACGGCCCGTCGTCGGGACCGCCGAACGACCAGCCGTCCCGGACGTGCCGCCGCGCGTCGGCGGCGCCCTGGGCCTCGGCCTGCGTGATGAGCAGGGCGGCGGGCGTGCGGGGCTCCACGACCGGCCGGGGGAGTTCCGGGCCGACCGGCGTGCGGGCCCGCAGCCACGTGGACAGGACGCTCACCGCGGTCCTCCCGTCGTGCGGTCGTACAACGTGACCGCGCCCTCGGCGTGCAGCGCGAGCCGGACGGTGTCGCCGGACAACAGCGTCCGGCCGACCGACTCGGGCAGCTCGACGCCGTTGAGGAACGTCCCGTTGGGCGTGGGCAGCGGCTCGATCCACGCCCGCCCGTCGGGGTCCACGCCGACCACGGCGTGCCGGCGCGACACGTTGGGGAACCCGCGGAACGCCCGCCCGTGCGGGCCGTGCCGCCCCAGCTCGGCGCGCTCGCCCGGGTCCAGCTCCACCTCGCCGTCGCGGAACCGGACGTGCAGCGCGGGCGGGGTCAGCGCGCGGCGGCAGTCCGGGCGCAGGCACGACCGGTTGTCCGGGTGCGGCGAGGGCGTCCCGCAGTGCCAGCACGCGTCCAGCGACCACGGCTCGCGCGGCTGCGCCCCGGCCGGGGCGGCGACGACCGGCTCGGGCTCGTCCGCGACCACCACCAGCGGCCGGATGTGCGCCCGGCACAGGGTTTCCGCGTCCTCGAACACCTCGTCCGGGTCGACCGGGCACCGCTTGGTCACGGCGCACCGACCCGGGCGGACAGCTCCGGACCCCGGTCCCCGGTGCGCAGCCCGGTGACCTCGACCCGCGCGCCGGGCTGGACGTCCTGGTCGAACAGCACCCGCGCCAGCGGGTTGACCAGGTTGCTCTCCAGCAGGTTGCCGATGCCGCGGCCCCCGTTCTCCGGGTCGGCGGTGCACGCGGCGGCCAGCTGCGCGCGGGCGGTGTCGGTGAACTCCAGCCGCAGCCCCAGTTCCGAGTGGACGCGGGCGGCGATGTTGTCCAGCTGCGCGGCGAAGATCCCGGCGGCGGTCTCCGGGCCGATGAAGTCGAACACCACGATGTTGTCGCCGAACCGGTTGAGCAGCTCGGGTCGGGCCAGCCTGGTGGTGAAGTGGTCGCGGATGGCCGCCTTGACCGTCGCCTCCAGCTCGGCGTACGGCATGCCGGGGTCCACGATCCGCCGCCGCGCGCCGGTCTCCGGGTCGGTGACGATGATGCCCAGGTTGGACGTGAAGATCAGGACGCACTCGGAGAAGTACGTGGTCACGCCCTGCCCGTCGGTGAGCCGGCCGTCCTCCAGGATCTGCAGGAACTTGTCCAGCACCAGCGGGTGCGCCTTCTCGATCTCGTCGAACAGCACCACCTGGAACGGCCGGCGGCGCACCGCGCCGGTCAGCTCGCCGCCCGCCTCGAACCCGACGTAGCCGGGCGGCGCGCCGATGAGCCGGTCGGCGGCCTGCTCGGCGGCGAACTCGCTCATGTCGAACCGCAGGTAGGCGCCGGCGTCGCCGAACAGCACCTCGGCGACCTGCTTGGCCAGCTCGGTCTTGCCGACGCCGGTGGGCCCGGCGAAGAACAGCACGCCACGCGGCCGGGACCCGGGGGTGCTCGCCTGCGCGCCGGACAGGCCCAGCGCGGCGCGCTTGAGGATGTCCAGGGTCTTGGCCACCGCCCGCTCCTGGCCCTTGATCCGGGTGGCGATCACCGCCTCGCCCTTGGTGATCTGCGCCCGGACGCTGCCGCGCCGCCACAGGTTGTCGTCCACGCCCAGCTTGTAGACGCGGGTGGCGTCGGCGATCCGGTCCAGGCCCAGCCCGCGGTCGCGGGCCAGGCGGGCGATGCGCAGCATGGACTCCAGGGTCAGGCCGTCGGTGCGGTTGGCGAACTCCTCGGCCGGGTCCACCCGGGTCGGCCCGTCCACCGCGGCCGGCGGGAAGACGGGGACCAGGAGCCGGGCCATGTCCAGCCGGTTGTCCAGGGTGGGCAGGCCGACGGCGACCGTGCGCACCGGCTCGACGCCCGCGGTGAGCCAGGCGGGCAGGTCGCGTTCGCCCTCGACCAGCCAGAGCACCGGGTTGTGCAGCTCCGCCGGGCGGTCGCCGCCGAACGACAGCGGCTGGGCGGTGAGCGCGAGCTTCTGGCAGTACAGGAAGAAGCCCAGCTCGTTCGGGTCGAGCTGGCCGGGCACGCGGGTCAGCCGGGAGGCGTGGTCGACGACCACGGCGACCCGGGCGGCGGGCTTGGTCGCCGCGGACCGGTGCGCGCGGGACCCCTCGCTCTCCGCCGGGGGCCGGTGCGCGCGTGAGCTGTCGCCCTCCGCCGGCGGCCGGTGCGCGCGGGAGCCGTCGCCCTCCGCCGGCGGTTGCTCGGGCACGCCGACCACCTTGGCCAGGTGGGTGCGCAGGCGTTCCAGCGACGGCCGCCGCCCGACCACGCCGCCGCCCAGGACCCGTTCGACGGCCTGGTGCGCGGCGGGTTCGTCGGGGAAAACGCCCACGCCGGCCACCTGGTCGTAGGTGATCAGCGCCTCGAACCCCAAGGGGCGCAACGCCCGCCACAGCAGGGGCAGCAGCGTGACGATCTCCGGGTGCCCGCCGGGCGGGGTCACCAGGAACTGGTCGCGCAGGTTGCCGTGCAGGACGTACTGGGCGTGCACGGCGAGCGTCCCGGCGACCTCGTTGACGAACGCGGGGAACTCCGGCAGGAAGCGGCCGGAGCGCGGGGCGGTGTCCCGGGTCATCGCCGCTCCCGCCGCCGGTCGGTCGTGGCCGTGCCGGACCGGTCGTCGGCCGCCGCGCGGACCTCCGGCGCGGCCGTGCGGTCCACGACGGCCTGGGCCTCGGGCATCAGCGCGGCCACGGCCGCGAGGTCGTCGGCGAAGGTGTCGCAGCGCTCCAGGTCGGTGATCCGGGCGTCGTCGCCGGCGGCGGCGACCTCGCGGACGACCCGGCCGTGGACGGTGGCGTGCGCGTCCACCCACACGTCGGCGGTGTGCTCGCCGGACCAGTCCGCGCGGGCCAGCCGCAGGCCGGCGGAGCCGCCCGCGTCGAAGGTGTCCTCGACCCGGTAGCCCAGGTCGGTGAGGTGGTGCTTGACCAGTTCGCACACGAAGAACCGCTGGGCGGTCTCCTCGGCCCACTCCAGCAACCGGGCGGCCTCGGTGCGCAGCCGCGCGGTCAGGTCGTGCGTCCCGGCGACGACCGCGCGCAGCCGGTCGGCGGTGTCGGCGAGGTCGGGCGGCGGTTGGGCGCCGGCCAGCGCCTCGGTCAGCGGGCCGTCCTCCAGCACCTGCACCCAGCTCGCGGCCAGCCGGCGGCGCGCGGCGCGCGGGTTGATCTCGGCGGTGATCCGGCGGCGCAGGGCGGCCAGGTAGACGTGCTTCTCCTCGGGGTGCGCGGCGACCAGGGCGGCGGCGGTCAGCGCGGCGGCCCGTTCGTCGGTGGTCGCGTCCGGGTCGAGCAGGGCCAGGACCCGTTCCACCTCGCCGGGGGAGACCGGTTCGGGCGCGGCGGCGACGGCCGTGGCGTACCGGCGGCGCAGGGCTTCCCGGTGGCCCGCGAGCGCGTCGGCCATCTTCGTGTCCACAGTGGACTTGCCGATCGCGAGCGCCGGCGCGGGGACCCGCGCGTCCAGCGCTTCCTGGGCGCGGGCCAGGTCCACTTGGGCCTGCCGGACCCAGCGGGCCAGCTCGGCCGGGTCGCGACCGGCGGTCAACGTGAGCGGGGCGGGGACGGCGACGGTCGCGCCGGCGGTCGCGGCCCGGTCGCGCAGCAGGCGGATGCGGGCGTTGACGGCCACCACGTCGGCGGCGGCCACCTCCCAGCGGCGCGCGTCGGCCGCCGCGGCCTCCAGCCCCGCGACCTCCGCCTCCAGCCGCGCGCCGTGCTCACCGAGGGCGCGCACCGACCCCTCGACGGCGGCGTTCGCGGCCCGCGCCAGCAGCACGGCCCCCGCGCCCACCGCCACCGCGCCGACCACCACGACCGCCCCCGCCGCCACGACGGGCAACGCGACCGGCGCGAGGACGATCCCACCTGAACTCATCGCTTCCTCCCTCGCCGACTACTGACGGACCAACCCGCGCTCACCCGGGCACGCCTCCACCCGGGCCGCACCCGGCTCACCCGGGCGCCGCGGCGATCTCGCGCTCCCGCCGGTCCTGCGCCCGCCACGCCAGGTGCCGCCCGACCGCCCACGCCGCCGTCACCGCCGCCACCGCGCACGGCACCACCACCGGCGACACCACGGCCGCCACGCCCAACGCCACCAGGCACGCCAACACCACCGGCACCGCGACCCGCCGCGCGAGCAGGTTCCGCGCCACCCGTCCGAGCACGATCGCCCCCGCCCCCAGCAACGAGTACGCCGGGTGGAACCGGCCCCCGGCGGACCACGCCAGCAGCGACTCCGCCGTCAGCACCACCGCCAACGCCGCCACCACCGCGAACCACGCGTCGAACACCTGCGCGTCGGTCGCCACCCCGGCCGCGTCGCTCAACCCGACCAGCGCGAACAACGCCACCGCGACCACCGCCACGCCGGTCACCGCGTACCCCAGCGCCTGGGGCCGGTTCTGCCGCCGCGACCACTCCCGCTGCCGCTCGGTGCGCCGCAGCCACGCCTCGTGCGCCCGGCGGGCCCGTTCCTCGGCTTCGACCCGCGCCGCCTCCCGCGTCGCGTGCGGGACGAGCGCGAACGCGAGCCACTGGTACTCGGTGCGCGCCACCAGGTCGGAGAACCAGGGCAGCCGCAGCGCACGGTCCCGCTCGTCCAACGTGCGGCGCAGCTCCAGCCGGTGCGCGCCGGTCGCGGTGGCGGCCAACAACGCCAACGACAGCGCGTAGTCCCGGTCCTGGCGCAGGATCCGCTGCGCCTCCTCCCGCGCGCCCGGGTCCGGCAACGACGCCGCCAGCGCCCGCAGCCGGCCCTCCTCGCGGCGCCACCGCTCCCGCACCCCGGCCAGCCCGTCGCCGCCGCCCGCGCCCGACCCCGGCCGCCCGGTGGCCAGCAGCGGCAGCAGGTCCGCCCGCCACAGGTCGGTCACCACCTCGCCCGCCGCGCCCACGCCCCGCACGCCCTCGTCGGCCAGCTCGGGCAGCCGCGCCGGGGTGATGTTCCAGCCCCGGTACCACGGCGGGTGGGCCGGGTCCACGGCGCGCAACTCGTGCAGCAGCTTGACGTCGTCGGTCTCCCGGCGGCCCGCCCGCCGGCGTGGCGGCAGCCCCGGGAACTGCTCCAGCCACCGGTGCAGCCGGCGCAGCGGCCGGTGGTCCTCGGCGAACAGCCACGCCCGCGCGGCGCCCCAGTTCTCGGTCATGGTGGCGGCCAGCAGGTCCCGCGCCCGGTACTCCGCGCCCAGGAACACGTACGGCTCGGCGACCTCCTCCTCGCCCACCGCGGGCAACGCCGCGACCGGCGGCGACCCGCCGCGCAGCCACTCGCCGACCTGCTCGGCGCCCCACCGGTCCTCCGGCGCCATCGCCAGCAGGCCCGAGCACAGCAGCCGCACCCGCTCGTCGGGCACGTCCACCCGGATCGGCCGGGTGCCGATGCGCGACCGCAGCAGCGGCACGTCGTCGATGCCCTCGAACAGCCGCTGCCCGGTCGCCAGCTCCAGCACGGTGACGCCCAGGGACCACCAGTCGAACGCGGGCAGGACCCGCCCGCCGCTGATGAACTCCGGCGGCACGTACGGCACGGTCCCGACCTCGTTGGTCGCGGTGAACGCCTCGCCGTCGGGCAGGTGCCGGCTGATGCCCAGGTCGGCGATCACCACCTCCAACGGGCCCAGCGCGCGGATCAGCAGGTTGGCGGGCTTTACGTCCCGGTGCACCACGCCCGCCCGGTGCAGCGCGTCGAGGCCCTCGGCGAGCTGCCGCACCACCTCCACCAGCACCGCGCCGTCCACACCGGACGGTTGCCGCCGCCGCCACTCGGCCAGCGTCCCGCCGGCGAGGTGCTCCATGACCTCGTACCAGCGGCCCTCCTCCTCGCCGACCTCGTGCACCGCCACGACGTGCCGGCTCGGGCGGCCGTGCACCAGCAGGTCCACCACCCGGTCGTCCAGCCGCCAGCCGGGCCGGTGCGCCTTGAGCACCACCTGCTCGTCGCTGTCGCGGACCCGGACCAGGTAGACGTCGCCCTGCCGCCCGGACCCGGTCAGGTCCCGCACCACCTCGAACCGCTCGGCCAGCCGGGCGGGCAGCACGCGCGCCCACCCGGTGCCGATGGGCGTGCGGCCCGGGTCGAGGACGGTGTCGGGCTCGTCGTCGTGCCGCGCCCGGCCGGGGTCGAGCGCGGTGGGCAGGTCGGCGGGCGCGGTCACGCGGCGGCCCGGGTCACCGCGGGCAGCTCAGCTCGACCACGACCGACCGGTTGCGCGCCGCCGCCGCCGGGATCAGCACCCCGTCCGGCCCGAGGTCGTTCTCGTGGTACGGCCCGGAGTTGCCGTCGCCGCGGGTCGCGA
The DNA here is from genome assembly GCF_039521145.1 of Saccharothrix mutabilis subsp. mutabilis. Lineage (NCBI taxonomy): Bacteria > Bacillati > Actinomycetota > Actinomycetes > Pseudonocardiales > Pseudonocardiaceae > Saccharothrix > Saccharothrix mutabilis. The sequence continues at coordinate 577,830 of NZ_BAAABU010000002.1, read as the reverse complement.
TCCGGTCGGCCGGCACGCCCAGCCGCACCAGGATCGACTTCACCGCCTCGGCCCGCCGCGTGGACAGCTCGACGTGGCCCGCGGCCGGTCCGCCGCCCGCGGTGTTGCCGACCAGCGTCACCCGCTGCGCCCCGCCCGCGACCACCCCGGCCAGCGCCTGGAGGGTCCGGTCCGCGGCGGCCGGGTCGCGCAGGTCGGCGGTGTCCGGCACGAACCCGACCGACCCGCTGTCCTCCAGCTTGGTCGTGCCGCACGGGACGGGCTTGGGCTCCTCGGGCAACGCCACCACGGTCACCGGCACGGTCGTCGGGAACGCGTCGCGCCGCGACGCGACGGCCAGCACGCCCGCGCACGCCGCGCCGGCCTTCTTCACCACCGCCTCCCACAGCCTGCCGACCCGCCCGCGCAGGTCCTCGTTCAGCGCGGGCTGCGGGTCGGCGGTGCCGCCGAGGCCCACCAGCAGCACCGACCGCCCGGTCAGCGCGGGCAGCAGCCGCTGGGCGGCGAGGAAGTCGGCCACCTCGCCGGGGTTCGCGCCCCACATGCCCGCCTCGCGGAACGACACCGCGCCGGCCGTCGCCAGCCCGGAGTCCACCAGGACCAGCGTCCCGCCCTCCGGCGTCACCCGCGCCGCCTCGGACAGCGCGCCCAGCACGTCGGCCTCCGCCTGCTTGGGCTCCAACTGCTCGACGAAGGTCTTGACCCGGCCGACCAGCTCCGCGACCTGCTTCTCGCGCTGGGTCTCGTTCTTGCCGGTGATCTGGACGTCCGCGGCCAGCGCCACGGTCGGCTGCCCGTCCACGCGCACGACCTGCACCTTGCGGTTGTCGCGGGCGGCCGTCCGCACCAGGCCCTCGACCTCGCCGGGCAGGGTCGGGCGCGGGCTGCCCATGCGCGCGCCGACGACGAGCGTCAACGCCTGCCCGCCGTCGGCCGGGCAGCCGCCGTCGGGCAGCTTCGGGGCGGGCGTCTCGGTGGCCGAGCACGCGGCGAGCGCGGCCAGGGTCAGGCAGCCGGCCAGCGCACGGGTCAGGCGGTGGGTCATCGCGGGTCCTCTCCCCGGTCCGGCGCCGGGAGCCGCGGCGGTCCGGCCTTCTCCAGCAGCGCGAGCCTGGTCTCGTTCTTCAACTTCTCGACCGCCGACCGGCAGCGCCCCTCCAGCGCGGCCCAGTCGGCCTCGCGTTGCCGCCGGACGCGCTCGACGGCCTCGGCCAGCTCGGTGGCCGCGGTGAGCCGGGACTCGATCCGGGCCTGCTTGGCCGCCGCCTTGGACCGCCGCGACAGCGCCCGCGCGTACTGGCGGGCGGCCGGGTTGTGCCGCAGGTAGCCGGCGACGCCGGACACCAGCCCGGTGGCCACGTACAGGCTGAGGAACAACATCGCGGACAGGTGCCGCTCCCGCGCGCCGGCGTCCGCGTCCCCGACGGACTCCCGGCCGTCGATCACGATCGGGATCGAGGAGGCGACGTCCGCGCCCGCGTAGTTCCACCGGAACACGAACGCGGCCAGGCCCAGCGCCACCCAGCCCACCAGGCACAGCAACGCGGTCGTGCGCGCGCCCACCACGTGCCGGGTCGCGACGGCCTGCCGGGCCTGCTGGCCGACCGTGTGCGACAGGGCCAGGCACACCACGGTGAACCCGACGACCATGACCCAGAGGAACACTTCCTCCTCGTCCACGGCCGCCATCAGCACCTGGTGGAAGGTCACGACGTCCACGCCGGCGGCGGCGAGCAGGACGAAGTAGTACAGCCCGGCGGTCCACGGCGGGCCGACGATCTGCGACGGGTCGCCGTGGATCACCGGCCGGCGCCGGACCACGCCCGGTGTCGTCATCGGTTCCCCTTCCTGCGCCGGAGGCGGGGTTCGGGTTGGTAGTAGGGGGAGTCGGGGTCGCTGACCCGCTCCAGCGCGTGCGACACCGCGCCCTCCAGGTGGTCCAGCACGCCGGACTGGTGGTCGTGGTGGACCTCGTAGAGCGCGCGCACCTCGGCGACGCGGGCGGCGAGCAGGTCCACCTCGGTGGCCACGGTCTCGTGGTGCAGCGCGACCTTCGCGAGCCACTCCGTGAGGTGGTTGTCCACATAGGACTCCAGGACGCGGCCGGCCTGCCAGGCGGTGGCGGGGGTGACCCGGGCGAGCATCTCGTCCAGCCGGGCGCGCACGGGGGTGAGGTCCAGCTCGGGTTCGGGCGTGCCGCGCAGCCGCGGCAGGCGGGCTCGGACCTTGCGCAGGGCGAGGGACGCCCGCAGCATGTGCAGCGATTTCATGCGGTGTCCTCGGTGCGCTCGGTGTTCTGGGTGTGCTCGGTGTTCTGGGTGTGCTCGGGGCGGGCGTGCGTGGCCGGTCGGCTGCGGCGGTGGTCGCGGCTGGGCAGGCGCTCCAGGTTCTGGGCGACGCGGTGCAGGTCCACCGGGCCGCGCCCCAGTTCGGCGGGGTCGCCGTCGGGCGGGTCGGTCACCCAGGAGGGCAGGGCCTGCGCGGCGAACCGCAGCACCGGCGCGAGGTGCGTGCCCTCGGGGTGCACCAGGACGACGTTCTCCCAGTAGGTCGCGACCCGGACGGCGCAACGCGCGCCTTCCCGCCGGGCGAGGTCCTGGGTGCGGACGAACTCGGTCCGGATCTGCTCCTTGACCGCGGCGATCCGGCTGGTGACGGCGTTGACGGCGGCGAACTGGGCGGCCTCGTCGCCGCGGGCCGCCGCGATGCGCCGGTTGCGCATGTCGTCGCGCCGGCTCAGGAGGACGGCCCGGTTCTCCGGCAGCAGCTCGGCGTGGTTGCGTGGCCGCAGCTCGGCTTCGTCCAGCTCGGCCTCGGCGGCGGCGAGGGCGGCGGTGCTTCGGTCCAGCCCGACGACGGCGGCGTCCAACTCCTCGCGCAACCGGGCCAGCGCGGCGCGGTCCGCGGCGGTGCGGGCCTCGAACCGCAGCTTCTCCTGCTCGATGCGGCCGACGGACTGCCAGATCAGGTTCTCCGGGTGCTGGGCGGTGACCATGCCGCCGTCGGCGGTCGCCTCGACGAGGTCCCCGAACGCCGGCTGCCGCCGCCGCCCGTCCCGCCGCCCCCGCCACCGGTCCACGAACCGCTCCCGCCGCCGGTAGGGCAGCTCGTCGACGTCGCTCACGCCCCCTCCTCCCCGCCGGCCGGTGTGGCGCGGTCGGTTCCGCCGGCTGGTGTGGCGTGGCCGGTGATCACCTGCGGGGTGCCGCGGTGGGCCGCGACCGCCGCCCGGTGCCGCAGCGCGAGCCGGGCCAGCGCGTTCACCTGCGCCCGCAGGTCCGGCGCGTCGGCCTGCCCCGGCACGCCGTCCTCCGGCACCGGCAGCTCCACCCGCGTCAGCGCCCGCAGCGCGGCGAGCGCGTCCGCCTGCGCACCGGCGGCCCGGACCTGGTCCTCGGCGCGGTCGAACGCCGCGCGCAACCGCTCCCGGCACTCCCGCTCCGCGTCGTCGCCGAGCCGGTCGGCCTGCGCGAGCACGAGCCGGGCCCGCGCGATCCGCCGCTGCGCCGTCCGCCGCGCCCGCGCGCACAGGTCGGCGGGCTCGGGGTGGTCGGCGACCCGCGGCGCCCGGCCGGGCACCCGCCACGCGCTGTCGTCCACCGGCTCGTCCCGGCGCCCCAACGGGTGCGGCGCGGTGACGGCCTCGGCCGACACCAGCAGCGCCGCGTCCTCCGGCCGGTCGGCCAGCCGGTCCACGTCCGCGCCCGGCGTCCGCCCGAGCACCGCCGCGCCCTCGTCCTGGCGCAGCAGCACGTCCACGACGTCCCGGGCGAGCCGGCCCAACCGGGTGGGCCGGTCGCCCTGCGCGCACATCCGGGCCACGGCGTCGCGCACCAGCGCCGCGTGCGCCCGCCTGCGCCGGACCGCGACCGGCCACGTCCACGCGGTGACCGCCAGCGCGACGGCCAACGCCCCCGCGAGCGCCCACAGCACGTTCCCCACCACACCCGTACTTGACGGACGGCCGGCCCTCACGGTCCACAGTGGACTCACGAGTCACCGCCCGAAGTGGGCGAGCGCCGCCCAGTTCTCGATCTCGGCCGGGTCGGTCGGGACCAGGTCCCACAGGTGCGCGGGCAGGTGCGTCCGGTCGAACCGCGGGTCCAGCACGCGCAGCTGCGCGGCGCGCAGGGCGGTGCCGGGGGAGCCGTGCCAGTGCTGGTGGACCAGGTGCACGAGGTGGGCGGTCGGCGCGGGCCACCGGGTGGCCAGCACGGACCGCGCCCCGAGCGTCAGGAACACCGACGGCAGTGTCCGGGCGTCGTCGTGCGACCCGTCGGTGGCCGTGTGGCCGGCCAGGGTGACCAGGTCGGCGTCGACCGGTTCGGTGAGCGGCAGCGGCGCGCCGTCGTGCAGGGTGACGCGGGACCGGTGCGGCGCCTCGACGTCCGACACCGCGCGGCACCCCAGGTGCAGCACGGAGAGCCCGTCGGCCAGCGCCGCGCGGATCTCGGCCGGCGTGCCCGCGCCGTCGTCGGACACCCGCCACGGCCGGGGCGGCTGCCCGTGCCCGCCGAGGAACCGGCCATCCGGGTGGAACGTGTCCCGCAGCCCTTCCGCGACCACCGCGGCCGACGCGTCGTCCCGGTCCGGGTTGCCGACGAACACCGTTCCCGAGCCGGCGGGCCGTGCGGCGGCCGACGCCAGCACCCGGCCGGACGGCGCCAACGACACGTCCACGTCCTCGACGAGGTACCGCCGCCGCCCGTCGACCTCGCGCCACGCGGCCACCCACGGCACCAGGCCCAGCGGTCCCACCGGCACGAGCACCAGCCGTTCGGCGCCGGCCGCCTCGACCAGTTCCGCGCCGGCGGCCCGCCACGCCCACGCGCAGACGTCGGCCAGCGATGCCCGCCAGGCCCGCACGGTCGTCGGCGTGGGGTTGGCGTACCGGGCGTCGCGGGTGGCCGCGAACCGGGCGAGTGGACCGGTCGTCAACTCCGGCAGGGCGACCACCCGGACCGGCCCGTCCACCGGCACCACCACCGCCACCCCGCGGTGCGCCGCGCACTCCGGCACCAGGTAGACGAGCACGCCCGCACCCGCCGCCCGCAACGCCTGCCGCACGTCGTCCGGCCCGGTGACGACCGCGTCGTCCCGCCCACCCCCGGCCGCCAGGGCCAGCGCCCGCCGCCCTTCGAGCACCCGCACCAGGTCGTCGGGCGCGTCGTCGTCCAGGCACCAGGCGGTCAGGTGCTCCGCGACCACCAGCGACTCGTCCGACCCCTGCCCAGAGCCCGCCCCGCCCGCCGAGCCAGCACCGCCCGCGGACCCCGCGCCGTCCGTGCCGAACCGCGCGGCGACCCGGCCGACCTCCGCGACCAGGGCTTCCGCCGCCGTCCTCCGGCTCGCCGCCCGGTCCCCCTCCCGGTCGCGCAACCGCAGCCGCGACCCCAGGTCGGCCGCCGCGCCCAGCCCGCCCCCGTCCCGCCAGGCCGTCTCCAGCTCGGCGATCGAGGCGTCCAGCGCGGCCGGGTCGGTCGGCACCACGGCGGACAGCCGCGCCTTGGTCATCCCGCGCACCATCTGCGCCGCGAACTCCATCACCGCGTTCGGCCGCACCCCGGCGGCGGCCCGTTCGACCGCTTCGTACGCCCACAGCGCCTGCCGCGGGTCCCCGGCGTCCAGCGCCGCCCGCCAGTCGGTGGCCGTCCCGAACAGCCGGGCCACCTCGCCGTCCTCGGAGTCGCCGAGCCGGGGCAGCGCCGGGTCGGCGAAGCCCTGCGGCCCGGCGACGCGGGTCAGCGTCCGCAGGATCTGCTCCATCGTGTCCCGCTGCTCCGACGGCGGCAGCGCGTCGACCTGCCACACCAGCGCGGTGAGGTCGCCGACCAGTTCCCGCGGGTCCCGGCCCGCCGCGACCCGCTCGTAGGTCCGGCGCAGGTAGGCGGTCATGGCCTGCTCCGCCGCGGCCTCGGGCGTCGGCGGGGCGGCCGGGTCCGACTTCGGCAGCATCGTGTCCACCAGGCTGTCGAAGTCGCCCGCGAGACCGCCGGACCCGCCGATGAACGCGTGCCGCATCATGCCGATCAGGCTCGACAGCGCCTCCACGACACCGTGGTCCGCCGCCGGGACCGCCGCCTTGACCCCGTCCAGCAGGTCGATCTGCGCCTCGACGGCCGCCCGCAGCCCGTCGGTGTCGCCGACCGGCAGGAACTCGGCCATCCACTGCGTCCGCACCACGACCGTCCGCATCGCCAGCCGCGCGCGGGCCCGCGGGCTCACGTCGGCGGGCGCGGTGCGCACGGCGGTCTCGGCGTCGGCGAGCATGGCGCGGACGTCGTCGCGTTGCAGCACCGCGCCGATGCCGAACTCGCGGGCCGCGACCTCGACCGCCTCCAGCCGCCGGGTCCGGACGTCCAGCACGTCGTCGGTGTCCGGTTCGGGGTGCGCCAGGGCGCGCGTGCACCAGTCGATCGCGTCCCACAGGTGGTGCGTCCCGTCCAGCGGCACGAGGAACTCGTGCGCCTCGGCGATGGCGCCGGCGACCGTCCAGTCCTCGGGCACGCTGCCCAGGACGTCGATGCCCGCCTTGATGTCCTCGGCGTCGCCCGTGACGCCGCCGCGGAAGCACAGCAGGAACCCGTAGTCGCGGGCGTGCCGGTCCTCCAGGCCGACGTCGGCGTCCACGGCGGTGTACTCGGCGATGGCCTCGTCGCGGTCGGCGTCGTCCTTGTCCTCGGTGTTCCAGTAGCGGGCGGACTTCAGCGCGGCGACGGCGACCCGCGCCCACGGCGACCGGTCCGGGTCGTCGGCGACCAGCGCCCGGGCCTCGACGGCCGCCGCGAGGGCCTCCTCCAGCGCGTCGAGCGACCGGGTCAGCAGGAAGCGCTCCTCGTGCACGGCGATGAGCGACTCCAACGCCTCCACGCGTGCCACGACGTCCTCGATCCCGGGCAGCGCGGCGGCCATCCCGGTCACCACGTGGTCGAGGTCAGCGGGGTCGAGGGTGCGCACGTAGGCCCAGCGGTGGGCGTGCGCGCGTTCGAGCAGGAAGTCGACGCGGTCGGCCTCGCCGGGGTCCAGCGCGTCCAGGACGTCGGTCAGCCGGCGGACCTCCTCGGGGGACAGGTCCTCGTCGCGCGCGGCGGCGGCCAGCCGGGTCGCGGTCAGCGCGGCGGTCTCGGCGGCGGCCCACCCGGCCAGGTCGCCGGTCGCGGTCGTCGCGGCGGCGGTCAGGTGGACCAGGGCCGCGTCCAGCCGGGCGGTCGAGTCGGTCTCCTCGGCCAGGAAGCTCAGCGCGTCGCCGGCGCGGTAGTGCCAGTGGGCGGCCTCCGGGTGGTCGGGGAGGCGGTCGAGGGCGAACTCCAGCAGCAGCACGCCCAGTTCGGCGGCCTCGGGCGTGGCGCCGCCCCCGGTGAACCGGTCGAGGTGGGCGAACCCGGTCGAGCCGGCCTCGGCGGGGTCCACGCGGTCGGCGTGCACCTCGATCGCGCCGGCCAGGTACAGCGCGCGCTCGTGCAGCGCCTCGTCCGCCGCGGGGTCCCGGTCAGCCACGACGGCCTCCGGCGACGACGACCTCGCGGGCCCGGGACAGCACGTCGTCCAGGCGGTCCGGGTCGGCCAGCAGGGCGGCGGCCCGGTCCGGCGGCAGCAGCCCCCGGTCGGCCAGGACGCGGACGGCCGTGCGGACGGTCCGGGGCTGGTCGGCGGGCGCGACGGCCGCGACCCGGTCCACGACGGTGGCGACCACGGCGGCGTCGGGGTCCGGCTCGGCCTCGGTGACGGCGTCGAACGCGCGGGCCGCGCCCGGGTCGGCGACGGCGGCCCAGGCGGCGTCGTCGGACAGGCTGCGGGCGGCGGCGTCCGGCCGGCGGCCCAGCGGCCGTTCGATGTACGCGTCGTACCAGGTCACGTACTCGGGGGCGGTCCGGGTGCCGACGTTGACCCGGGTCCCGGCGCTGCACACCTGCTTGACGGTGCGCAGGATGTTCGGCATGCGTTCGAGGTAGTACGGCACCGGCTCGCCGAACTCGGCGGCACAGCGCTCGGCGAGCCTGCGCAGGAGGTACCCGTGGCCGGGCAGGGGCGCGGAGTAGCCCGCCTCGTCGGCCAGGTGGCCGAGCACGGCGCGGTGCTCCTCGTCGGGTAAGGCGCGGCCGAAGCGGTTCTGCCGGACCTGCTTGGGCTTGACCTGCGCGCCGCGGTCGGCCCGGTAGGCGCGGAACACGTCGACGACCCGCTTGCGGACGTGCGCGCGGACGGCTCCCGCCGGGTTGGTGCGGTCCGTCCCGTGCTCCGTCAGGAACACCGAGACGATGTGCAGGACGTCGGCCACCAGGTCGCGGCAGACGCAGTCACCGGAGAGCACGAACCCGGACGCCGGCGCGGCGTGCCCGAACCGCAGGCCGGGCATGGCGAGCCCCAGGTCGCAGCGGGCGACCAGGTGGCTGCGGTGGAGGGCGGCCCTGGACCCGCGCAGCTCGGCCAGGGCGGCGGTGACGACTTCGGGCGAGAGGAGTGAGTTCTGCCGCAGACTCATAGGTAGTTTTCTACTCTTACATAGGATCTTATGTGAGTGCGATATGGAACCGTGATGTAGTCGGCACTGGAGTTGGAGGGACGGATGGCGTTGCTGCCCGCGGTCGTGCCCCTGGTGGTCGAGAAGCGGTCGGAGCTGGTGCCCGCGCGGCTGGCCCGGAAGGTGGCCCCGCTGTTCGGCGTGCCGTCCGAGCAGAACCCGTTCCGGCCGCTGACCTGGGTCTGCGACTTCACCACGATCACCGCGTCGGAGATCGCCCGCGGCGCGCCGCTGCCCACCCGGGCGGCCCAGGCCGAGCTGCGCGAGCGGGAGCACGACGGCGAGTGGGTCGTGCACGACCGGGCGGTGGTGCCGACGTCGGGCCGGGCGCTGCCCAACGAGATCGTCCCGGCGACGGTCAACCGGTTCGGGCCGGACACCAAGGCCGCCGTGGTGCTGACCGCGACCAACGTCCTGCTCGCGCCGGTCACCGAGGCCATCACGACCGCCCTGCCGCTGCTGCGCGCGGGCGACGGCGGCGAGCTGCCGACCGTGCAGTGGATCGCGGCGTGGGCCGCCACCGCCGTGGAGGTCTACCGGTCGCAGCCGGCGCTGGTCGTCGCGGCGATCAAGGCGCGGGCGATCCAGCGCGAGTCGCTCAGCGCGCCGCTGTTCCCGTGGGCCGACCGCCTGGCGTCCCGGCCGAAGGCGCGCTGCGAGATCGGCGCCGCGCCGCCCGGGTCCGGCGATCCGGTGACCAGGCCGCGCGACCTGGACTTCCTCGACGGCGTCGCGGTGGCCCGGCTGAACGCGACCGGCGCCCTGCCCTCCGCCGAGGGCCGCGCGAGCGCGGGCGGCGCGGGTGTCGGCGACCGGTTGGTGGAGCTGCTGATCAGCCTCATGGTGGACATGGGCGCGCCGGACAGCGCCGGGTACGTGTGGGTGAGCGAGCGCGAGCCGGGCCAGGCGGTGGTCGAGGCGATGGTGCCGTCGTCCGGCCTGGTGCGGGAGCTGGTCGAGACGTGGGCGCACGGACCGGGCCTGCTGGCGCGGGCCGACGAGTTCGCCGACGCCCTGGCCGACGCGATCGCCCGTCCGGTCCGCCTGCCCTCGCCCGCTCACGTGGCCGTGCTGCCCGTGCTGGCGCGAAGAGCGGTCGTGTTGGCGGCCATGGGGATCGTGCGGCAGATGGGTCTGCTCGCGCCGTCGTCGTGGGTGACCGGCCCGGAGTTCGCCGCCCTGCTCGACGCGGTGGAAGCGCTCCTGTCGACGGTCGATCCCGCGGACCCGCTGGTCCCGGAGACCCGCCTGCGCCTGGCCGTCCAGCGGGCGGGCGTGCGGCGCCACGCCGGCACCGCCGACGCGTCCACCGTGACCGCGCTCCGGGAGGCCGCCGACGCGTGCCTGGCGTCCGGCTCCCTCGACCGCGGCACCCTCGCGGACGTGCTGGCGGTGACGTGCATGGAGCTGAACCTGTCGCGCGCCTTCACCGCCGCCGAGCCGACCGACCCGCTGCGCCGGTACTGGGCGGCGTTCGCGGAGGCCATCGAGGTGGACCTGTTCGCCCCGGACGCGGACCACAGCGCCATCAGCTTCCCGTTGCACAACTACGCCGCCTTCCTGGGCGGCAACAAGGATTCGGAGCCGGACCTGCGGGCGGCGCTGCACCTGTTCACCCACTCGGTGATCCCGGGCCGGACGCGCCTGTTCAACCGGGACCGCGACTTCCGCCCGTTGGCGCGCAGCCTGTACCTGGCCGCGGACGCCGCAGCCGCGTTGGCGCGGCTGGTGCCGGCCGAGGCGGAGGAGTGGGCCGGGCAGGCGTTCGCGTGGGTCCGACAGGTCATGGCCGACCCGCGCTTCACCCCCGGCCGCCTGCACCCCCGCCTGGACGACTGCCTGTTCGCCCTGCGCGCCGCCCCCGTGCTCCTGCTGGCGGTGGAAACCGGCGTGGCCCCGGACCGCGAGCCGGTGCTGTCGCAGGCCGACGAGCTGATCCGCCTGGTGGAACGCTGGCTGAAGGAGACCACCGACGGCAGGGAGTCGGCGTACCACCCCGCGGTCGCCGCCCTGAGATCCCGCCTGACCACCCTGCTCACCCCCTCACCCGGTACCTGACGGACCCGCCCGCTCCACCTCCGGGCCGCCATACCGGGGTGGAGGTGATCGGCGATGAACGGTGGCGGCAACGGCGACGACAGCAAGTGACGGCCCCGACCCCGGCGGGCGTGGGTTCCCCGCGCCCGCCGGACGGCCCGCCGGCACTGGTCCGGTCCGACCACGTCCGGTGGATCGGATGCCGGGACGACGACGTTCCACCGACCCCCACAAATGGAGCAACTGCACCTTGCTCACTTGTCCGGGTTTCTCCGCCGCAGTTCTGCGGAATGCGGGATCGAATGTGCTCGGGCGGTGGTCCGGCCTGGCAGGATCCGCGGGCATGGTCGCGGTAGAGGTGAGCGAGGCTTCCATCCGAGCCCTGGCCGGCGCGGGGTCGTTCGAGACGGGCACGGGGTTGGTCGAGCGGGTCGAGCACTTGGCCGTGGAGGGGACGGCCGTGCGGGCGACCGTGGGTGGCACCCGGGTCGACCTGACGGTGACCCGTTCCGGCCTGACCGGCCGGTGCACCTGCCCGGAAGGCGTCACGGCCACCTTCTGCGCCCACCGCGTGGCCACCGCCCTGCACTGGCTCCGCGAGTCGAGCCCCGAACCGCCACCGGACGACCGGTGGCGCACTTTCCTCCTGGCGCAGGAGAAGAACTGGCTCGTGGACCAACTGGTGGCCGCGATGAACGCCAACGCCGAAGGCCTCCGCGACCGGCTGCGCCGCGCCGTCGAGACGAACCCGGAAGACGCCTATTTCAGCCACATCCACCACACGCTGGAAGACGTGGACGACCTGATCGACACGGGTTTCCCGGAAACCGCGCTCGCGTTGTCGGAGTACGCGATGGACCTCCTGGAGAACTCGACCGACCACGTGGACGACCCGGAGGACGAGTTGCCCGAGGCGATCGCCCACGCGGAGGAGGTCCGGCAGGCCGCGCGTTCCGCCCTCTAGAACGCTGCGAGGTCAGAGGCTGCGGGCGGTGATGTCGCCGTACGAGGTGGTCGCGCGGATGGCCAGTGCCGCCGTGCCGTCGCTGTTCTTGAGGGCGTTGTGGATGCGGCCGTAGGAGGTGCCGGCGTCCAGGGAGGCGGAGACCCCGGTGGCGGCGTCCACCGTCACGTCGCCGGCCCGGGTGGTGAGGTCGAGCGTGCCGCGGACGGCCTCGGCGATCCGGATGTCGCCCTTGCCGGTGCTGATCTCGGCCGGACCGGTGAGGCGGCCGACGGTGACGTCGCCGGCGTGCGTGGCGAGCCGGACGCCGGCGGCTTCGTCCAGCTTGACCGACCCGTGCGAACCCTCGAAGGCGACCTCGCCGAGCCGCCCGACGCCGCGGACGTCGGCACTGGCGGCCTTGGCCTCGACGCGGGAGCCCGCGGGCAGTTGGACGGTCACCTCGATGTACCCGGAGGCGCCGAAGAGCTGGTTCTTGGCCTCGGCGGTGATCTGGAGGACGCCGTCGCCGTACTCGACCACGGTCTGCTCGGCGACCTTGACGTCACGGCTCTTGGCGGGGTCGGCCGGCCGGACTTCGACGGTGGTGTCGTCCCGGTCGGCGGCGATGAACCGGACCTGGCCGGCGGGGATGTCGAGGAGGGCGGAGATGGGGGCGGGGGTGGCGAAGGTCTGCATCGTTCTCACTCCTGGCGTTCGACCGGCTGTTTCTGACACAGCAAACGCTACGTTGCGTTCGCACCTCCGAACAACACCAACTTTGCACTCTGGCACGATTTCAGCAGCTCAAGCCACACGAATCATTGCAACGACTCTGTCATAGAACGCAACAGGCACCACCGCTACGTTGCAATGAGATCCGAACGAACGCTATGGTGGGGCAGTCACAGGACACCCGCGAGGCCCGGAGGCTCGGATGCCAGGAGGACGGCTCACCCAACGGGAGCGCCAGCAGATCGCGCTGGGCTTGGCCGACGGCTTGGCCTACGCGGAGATCGCGCGCAGCCTCGACCGTCCGACCTCGACCGTCACCCGAGAGGTGATGCGCAACGGCGGCCCCACCGCCTACCGAGCGGACCTGGCCCACCACGCCACAGAACGCCGAGCCCGCCGCCGCAAGCAGGCGTCCCCGAGGGGTCCGCGCCAGGTGCCCTTGGAGCACGGTCGCGACCCGGAGGCGATGCGCGAGTACGAGGACCTGTTCACCACGGTCCTGATCCAGACCGGCACGCCGAAGATGATGGCCAGGGTCATGACCTGCCTCTACATGACCGACGCCGGCAGCCTGACCGCCGCGGACCTGGTGCGGCGCCTACAGGTCAGCCCGGCGTCCATCTCCAAGGCCATCGCCTTCCTGGAAGAACAAGGCTTGGTGAGACGAGAACGCGACGACCGCCGCCGAGAACGCTACGTGGTGGACGACGACGTCTGGTACCAATCCATGATCGCCAGCGCCCAAGCCACCACGCGCCTGGCGGAAACAGCCCGCCAAGGCGTCCATGTTCTAGGCCAAACCACCCCAGCCGGCACCCGCCTGCAAAACATCGCCCGCTTCGTGGACTTCGTCTCGGAAAGCATCACCAGAGCCGCCGAACAAGCCAGAGCCATCCTCCACACCACCCCACCCACCACTGAGGACCAAACCCCGCCCGACGCCACTCCCCAGAAGGCGCCTGGGGCAACGGCGTCGCTGACGCCATGACGCACGCGGCGCGCATGCGTGCCCTGGTCGGTCGGCGGCTCACCGACGCGCGGCTGGTCTGGGACTTGGAGATGACGAGTCGTCAGATCCCAGCCGACGGCGACTGATGGTAAAGATCAAGCCCCGAGCGCGTTTCCGCTGCTCAGGGCCTGATTCACCCGGCGAAAGGTGAGTGCCCCCGGCAGGATTCGAACCTGCGACACACGGTTTAGGAAGGCTCGTGGGACACACGGTGTCCCGTACCCCGTGACCAGCGCAGACGACCTTTCGGCCGTCACTGCTCCGCGCTCTGAGTCCGCCAGGAGTCCGTAGTCCGCACCGGGCCGCTTCCGGCGACCTCACCCCGGCCAGTCGCATGTTCCGTTGGCAAGGCGGCGAAGCCGTCGCGGCAGCCGATCGCCGTGCCCAGCCCACGCTAGCCGGGTAACCGCGCGATCGTCCCGACCGGTTGACCTCCGAGCCTCTTCGGCATCCAGCTCGCCACCCTCACGCGCCGCCTCCGGTCCACGTGCACCGACTCCGCGCACGGCCGACGGGCGGAGCGAAGCGGGAGCCCGGCGTGCCGTGATGCGGGGAGTCGGTGCCAACGCGAGGACTGCCCAGCCGCGCGCCGCCGCAGGCGGCACGCCTTGATCCCGTAGAGCTCAATTCGGCAGAGGCTGCACGGTCCACCGCTGCTCGCGCAGGAGGTGACTCCGTGTAATACGCCTGGGCGGGTGACTTGTTTTCCGTATTACGGATATCTAGACTGTCGGTGTGCCGGCTGGTGAAGACGACTACGACGGTGTGCCCTATGGCGATCTTGTCTTCGAGGATGTGGACTGGTCGGAGGTGGGTGATCATGACCCGGCGCGACGTTCAGCGAGGAAGGGCACGTCAGAGCAGGACGTTCGCGTGGAGTGGGCGACCGAGGCGTGTCAAGATCCACGCCGGTGGGTGCGCTCGGCTGGCAGTCAGTCTGGGATGACCGTCAAGGTCACTGGCCGATCGGCCTCGGCTGGGTTTCTTGTGACGGTCGTGGTTGCACCGAAAGACAGCCCGCCCGGCACCAGGTGGTGGGGTGCGACGGCCTGGAAGGCTGGCGCGAAGGACGTGGAGCAGTACGAGGAGGGCGGATGAGCGAGAGCGTGCGAGACATGCTGGCGCGTGAGGCCGCCGAGGCCAAGGCGCAAGCAGAAGCGGAGGAGCGAGGGGAAGTCGCTCCTCCTCGGGGACAGCGTGGCCGTAAGCGAGCTGAAGACCCTTCCCAAGTGTACGCAGTGCGCATTCCGGTGTCCCGTATCAACGAATTGCGAGAGCTTGCTGAAAGCTTGGACGTGCCACCTAGTGCCTTGATTAGGCAGTGGGTTATAGAGAAGCTGGACGCGGCTAAGGATTCTGCGGTTTCTGATTCGGCTCCGGTTTTTCGTATGGGAGCGGACTCACTCGCTCCTGGAGAAGTGAGGCTCGGTCCCGCAAGGCAGTCTAGATTCATCGATGACGTAGTTTCACTGCCGAGGAAAAGGGTGAAGGGCGGGAGGCGTCGTGCCTGAGTCCTTGTACGTGCCGGTGCTAAAGGCGCGGCAGGGCGAGTTGTCAGCCCTCGGGAAGATTCAACCTATTACGCGGGCCTCCGTGCTCCCCTTGCTTGAGATAGTCCCCTCGGAACCCGATGATCCTGACGCGATCCAACGCACCATCGAACGCACTGCGAAGAAGCTGACTCCTTGGGGTGGGGAAAGGCTTATGGTCGATACTGGCCTGCTTGGTGCTGCAGGCCCTGTCCAGGGCGACCAAGGTGTGGTCGCCTATGCCCTCTCTAAGGTGCGCGAGCTTGGAATCGGCGCTATTCCGGTTGTCCGACTCGCGGATGGCGAGCTGGCTCGTGCGGACGCGCGTGATACGCACCTGAATTATGGGAGCGGGATAGCTATCCGGCTCAATGTCGAAGACATGGATGAGGATCCGGACGATGTCAACGATGCGGTTTCCGCGCTCCTCGGTGATCTGAATATCGCCCGGCCAGACGCCGTGTTGATCTTGGACCTTGCTGTGGTTCAGGGGGATATTGCCGTCAGGGCCGGTGCACGTATGGTCGCTGACGTGCTCAGGGACACGGACGGGGTCGATGAGTGGCGACATGTCGTCGTCACTGCGGGGGCTTTCCCGGTGGACCTGTCCACGATTGCCCCTCGCACCATTGGTGATTTTCCTCGATACGATGCTGCTTTGTGGGATGCAGTGAGAGGGCGTCGTCGCCTACCGCGCCTGCCGGTTTTCGGAGATTACGCTGTGTCCTACCCTCTGTTGTCGAGCGGGCCTCCGTTCCCGCCTGCCCCGCAGTTGCGTTACACTGTCTCCGACAGTTGGCTTGTGCTAAAGGGAAAGCGAAGCGATCCACGAGGTAACGAGCAGTTCTACGAAGTGTGCGAGAAAATCGCCAGCCACCCGCAGTTTGCAGGTGCAGCGTTGGGTGCTGCAGATGCGCGGATTGCTGATCCCCGCTCATTCGGTGGTCCTGGGAACGGTGCAACGTGGCGTGAGATGGGCACGACTCATCACCTCGACTTCGTCGTGCGTCGGCTCACGACCCTTGGCGAGCCTTGATAGCTTCCCTGATATCGTACTGAAGCCTTTGAAGTGGAATTTCATCCGCAAGCCTATTCCATAGCTGCCATCTGGTGGCGGTGCGGAGGCCGGTGGCGAGATTGTGCTTCTTCAGAATCGCGTAGGCTTCATCTCGCAGAACCAATTGAGCCAGGGAAAGTGGGTCGGGGCACGGGTTTGCGCTTGGGGTTCGAACGACATGCAAGTCAACACCCTGTCCCGATTCTGCTGCCTGCCATATCCCCCACCATCCCGGAACTGCTGACTCGGCTCGACGCGTGGCGGAGTCTCCTTCTACCACGAGCACTGCAACGTCGAGCACGGCGCTGTAAAGGGAAACTTGTGAGGCTAGGCGGGAGAAGTTGTCGCGGGAACTCTTGATCTCGCAGCCCATAATCTTTCCATTGATAGCCGCGAAGTCGACTCGTGTGGCACCAGATGCGATGGGCCACTCACGCCGGTAGACCGTCTTACGACCTCGGTGACTCCGGCGAAGTCGCTTCTCGACTGCATCAAGGATCTGGGCCGCCCACACCGGGCGAGTGTAGCCCGGCCGACACTGTGCTACATGGTGCGTTCGGTGGTTAAGGTCTCCTTGTGGACCTCTCGACTGCGGCGTGGGACCTGGCGCGAGCAACGCTAAGCTCTGCGATACCGCGTCGGTGGTCCCACGTGCAGGGGGTTGCAGCGCGCGCTTCACAGGCCGCGAAGCTGTTGCCCCCGCCAGAGGGCAAGCTCCTGATCGCTGCTGCACTCCTTCATGACATCGGTTACGCGCCTGGGGTCAGGCTCACGGGCTTCCACTCCCTCGACGGTGCTCGCTACCTCCGCACCGTGGGTGTCCCGGAACGTCTGTGTGCTCTGGTTGCTCATCACTCGTGTGCGCGTATCGAGGCGGAACTTCGCTGCCTGTCTGTGGAGCTTGCCGAGTGGGATGACGAAGCCACCGAGCTGCGCGACGCCTTGTGGTGGGCTGACATGACCACGACACCCGACGGGCAGCCGACGAACATCCACGATCGGGTAACAGAGATCCAGCAGCGGTACGGGCCTGACGATCTGGTAACGATGTTTATCCAAAGGGCGGAGCCTGAGCTTGTTGCAGCGGTCGAGCGCACGCAGGCGCGGATGCGTGCAGCCGGTGTGAGTCACTTGGAGAAGTAAGGCGTTGGCAGCACGCTAAAGCCATGCTCGATCCGGAGCCTGATCGACGGATGGATTCGAAGTGTTGCGAGATCTTCCTGAGCAACCCAGTGAACTTCGCTGGACTCGTTGCTTGTACGGAGTTTGCCCCCGATGAGTCGAGCGCGGAAGCAGATGGAGAACTCCTGGCGCACCTCGCCGTCTGTGTACGCGATGACGTGGGCAGGATCGGAGTAGATGCCGATGACATCGGTCGGTTCGACGTCGATCCCGGTCTCCTCCTTGACCTCGCGCACCACCGTGTGACCGATCGTCTCGCCTACGTCCTGAGCGCCGCCCGGGATGGAGTACAGGTCGTTGTCGGTCCGCCGGATCATGAGTAGCCGGCCTTGTTCGTCCTGCACGAACGCGGTCACCGCGACCACGATGTTGGTCGCCTTCGGGGCGTTGGGGTCGTTGTAGTGGTCGGTACGCGCCATGACTACTTGCCTACCACTTGGGTGGCTTGGCGTCGTCCCACACGCCCTGGAAGCTCTCCGCGTACGTCTCGAACAGGTCTCCGCCGGACAAGCGGCGTAGGTGCAACACCGGGGCGTGAGCTGCCATGAAGCCGTGTACGTGCGTGTTGACCAGCATCTCGTCATCGAACCTGTAGATCGAGTTGTAGAGCGTGGTCTTGTGGCAGCGGATCTCGGCATGTGAGCCGTCCGCTAGCGGCTTGAAGAACGCCAGGGCGTTGCGGACTTTGGCCGCGAGGGTGCCCTTGCCAATACCCTCCTCCTCGCTGCGGCGGGCTACCTCCCGACTGGCGGGATCGCCCAGGAGCAGGCGGATCTTCACGCCGTCCTCGGCCTTTCTGCGCAGGAGCTTGATAAGGCTCGGGTTGTCGGTGAGGAACATGCCCGCGTAGACCAGGATCGAGATGTTCAGCCGGGCCTGGTCGAGTAGGTGTGCCCACACCTCCTGGGGCACCGAGTGGCGGTGCGGGTAGACCTGCACCACCTCGGACTTGGTGATCTCCTTCTTGGTGTCCGGGGCTAGCGCGTCCGGCCACAGGTAGCTCTCGTCCTCGCGCACCATCGCCGCGATGGCTCGGCGGTGGCGCGGGTACGGCGTCCGGTTCTGCGTAATCCAGCGCTCGACCGTCTTCGGGTCCACGCCGGTCGCCTTGGCCACCTGTGTGAAGTCAAAACCGTTGCGCAGCAACGACTCTCGTAGGCGCTGGTTCGGCATGGTTCACCCTTTCGGTACAACTGGGGACGTCTTCACGGTACCAAGGACGTCTTCAGATGTCCGGCCATGCGGTGCTGACGTCCCCGCTTTTTGCCGAAAGTGGTTGGTGTCGAGATGTCGGACGAACCGTCCGACCGACGCTGACGACAGGAGAACGGCAATGGCGATCACGGGCGGGAGCAGGCTCCCCACGTCGCACGACTTCGTCTTCCCGCGTGGCGCGCTGGTGATGGGCGTTGAGCCGGTGCTCAAGTTCCAGTCGGCCGAGGACCGGGCCAAGGGCTTGCCGGTGCAGCAGGAGACCGACAAGGAGTCCGGGCTGTTGGTGTGGTCGGTGCTGGTGATCGACCAGGCGGCGGAGCGGAAGGCTGACGCGGTGGTCACGGTGAAGATCGCGGCTCCGCACCAGCCGGTTCCACCGGAGGCGATTCCGGGGACGGACGTCCGGCCGGTCGTATTCGAGGGGCTGACGGTCACGCCGTGGATCGACGACAAGGCGTGCCGGGGCAGCCACGGGGGTGAGCGCCACCGGTGCCGGGCGAAGCTCGGCTACAGCCTGCGGGCGTCGAGCATGAAGCCGGTTGTCGCCAAGGCGACGACCAAGGCCGCGTGACCAGGTGGCGGACATGGTGCGGCTCCATGTGACCGCTGACCTGCCAATCCGAGTCGAGCCGTTGGCATTCGCGGGGCGGGTCGAGTTCCGGCTTGGCAATGCCTTCCCGGCCGTGCTGGTGGTGGATGGCGAGGCGCTGCCTCGCCTGGCCGAAGCGATCGCGGAAGGACAAGCTGCGCTCGACGCGGCTCCTCGCCGTGGGGGTGCTCGCTGATGGGGCTCAACATGACGTGCACCCCCGGTAGGGAAGCCGCGGCTGCCCTCGTCACGGTTGGGGACCTCCCTGCCCTGGTGATCTACCTCGACCCGGTGAACCTGACGGTGCAGATTCCGCCGTTTCCCGGCGGGCGGGAGGTTCTGGCGCGGCTCTGTCGGGAGCTGTCGCGGGAGGCGTGGAAGGTGGCCGATCGGTTGGAGTCGGCTGGTGGGCGTCACGCACTGGCGGAGGGGACGGGTGATGAAGCAGCGGAAGAAGTCTGACGCCTGGGAAGCCGCCTTCGCGGTACGGACGCTCAAGGACGCGCACGAGGCGTTGGGGAAGGTCATGCCTGCGCCGGATGCTGCGCTGTCGCGGTGGCGGGTCTTCTACCTGCGGTCGGCGGAGGTGTACCGGCAGGTCGCGGAGATCGACCGGGGGCATCACCACGAGGCGTTGTACTGGGCGAAGCGTGAGCGTGAGAAGGGGGAAGCGCTCCCGACTGAGTGACGTTCTCTAGTCCTATTTGGACACCACGCGTGATCTTGCTGGGTCACGTGGCGATGCCGCACGTCTTGTTGCGGCGCAATGGTTTCGTGAGGCGCAGGAGCGGACACCGGCTACCAACCTTGCCGCTCCTGCGTTGTCCACACCGACTCGGAGTGAACAGCGATGACGGTAAAGCATGGGCGCAAGCGTGCGCCAGAGTGGGTCACCCGTATGCGGTGCGCGAAGTGCAAGAGGTTCGCGCGGTTGCTGGTGGGGCAGACGGAGTGCGACCGCTGTGTCGGGGCGCTGGAGCTGGACTTCGGCGGTGTCCGATGAACGGCGGGAAGTGGGTGGACCCGGCTCCGTTCGAGGGTGCTCGGCCTCGGGTGCCGTGGTGGATGTTGTTGCCGGGCAGGGTGAAGTGGCTCGCGGGCGTGCTGGCGCTGGTGTGGCTGGCGGTCGCGTTGGTCGTGCGCCTGGTGCTCGTCGTCGTCCGGTACCCGGTGGCCACATTGGTGCCGGGGTTGGCGGCCTGGTGCTGGTTGCGGTTCGGGCTCTCGCCGCTGGTGCTGGCGTTGTTGTCGCTGGTCTGTGCCCTGACGGTGTGGTACGGGCTGGCGCGGGAGTCGTTCCTGCGGCACTGCTGGTATCGGCTGCTCACCGAGTGGCGGCGGGCGACCGTGTACGTGCCTCGTTGGCGGACCGTGGTGCGGCTGGCTGAGCTGTCCAAGGACGCGAGGGGTCGTGAGCACCGCCCGGCGCTGCGGCGGGTGCGGTCGGAGGGGTGGCGGGACCGGGTTCGGGTGCGGATGATCC
This sequence comes from Saccharothrix mutabilis subsp. mutabilis, assembly GCF_039521145.1. Taxonomy (NCBI): domain Bacteria; kingdom Bacillati; phylum Actinomycetota; class Actinomycetes; order Pseudonocardiales; family Pseudonocardiaceae; genus Saccharothrix; species Saccharothrix mutabilis. Next base: position 557,530 of record NZ_BAAABU010000002.1, on the reverse strand, counting down.
CGGCCCAGTCGCCGGAAGCGTGGGAGCTGCGGCGGGACGGGTTGGCGCACTCGTTCGGGGCTCGGTCGTGCCGGGTGCGGGTGCTGCGTCCGAGGGTCGTTGAGCTGGACTTTGTCCACCGTGACCCGCTGCTGCGGCCCCTGCCGGTCCCGGCCTTGGCGGACTCGGCGGACGTGGACCTTCGGCGCGTCACGGTCGGCCGGACGGAGAATGGCAAGCCGTGGCGGCTGCGGCTGCTCGGCTCGCAGGTGCTCGTGGTCGGAGTGCCGGGCGCGGGCAAGGGCTCGGTGTTGTGGTCGCTGGTGTGGCAGCTCGCCCCGGCGGTCAGGGCCGGGCTGGTGCGACTCGTCGGGATTGACCCCAAGGGCGGGATGGAACTCGGGCAGTGCCCGGACGCCTTCGACCGGGTCGTCTACGACAACGGACCGGACGCCGTCGCCCTGCTGGAAGAGATCGCCGCTGAGGTCAAGGAACGAGCCACCCGCTACCGGGGCATCCGACGCTTGTGGGCACGGTCCACCGGGGAGCCGTTCACGGTCCTGGTGGTGGACGAGCTGGCGGACCTGATCGCCTACCAGCCCGACAAGCAGCTCCGGGAGCGGGCGGCTCGGGCTATCCAGACGATCACCTCGCAGGGCCGTGCACCGGGATACGCGGTCGTGGGGCTGGTGCAAGACCCGCGCAAGGAGGTCGTGAGCTTCCGGCACCTGTTCACCACTCGGGTGGCGCTGCGGCTGGACGAGCCGCAACAGGTGGACATGGTGCTGGGGGACGGCGTTCGGCAGCGTGGCGCGGCGGCGCACGAGATCAGCGAGAACACGCCCGGTGTGGCCTGGGTCAAAGTGGATGGGCAGCGGGAGCCGGACCGGGCTCGGGCCTTCCACGTCACGGACGCGGACCTGGTCGAGCTGGGCTTGTTCCTCGCCCCGGCGACCGTGCACGACTTCCCGACTCGGCCGGACGGTGCGGGGGAGGCGGCGGCATGAGTGAGTACCTGACTCGTGCGGACCGCATGAAGCAGCCGGCGGCGCTGGATGTGGCTCGGGCCGTGGCTGAGGAGCACGGCGTGTGTGTCCGGCCGTTGGCCAAGGAGCGGGTTGACCTGGACACGGGGCGGGTGGACATCGTGCCCGTCGCGTGCGGCTCGACCGTGGCCAGCGTGTGCCCCACGTGCGCGGAGAAGAACCGGCGGCTGCGGATGGCCCAGTGTCGGGAGGGCTGGCACCTCACCGAGGAACCCGACTTCACGCCGGATGCTCCCAGCGAGGATCAGCGGGCGATGACGGCCTATCGGGCCGACTTGGTCAAGGCGTACCGCCAGGCCGTCGAAGAGGACGACGAAGTCGGAGCGGAGGAGGTTCGGGAGGAGGTTGCCGGGGTTGATGCTGAGCTGCGGCTGATGGGAGTCCGCGGGAAGCTTCCGGCGCTGGATGCTCGGCCTCGGGCTGTGCGGAAGCGGTCTACTCGGCGGCGGCAGGATGCGCCGAACCTGCCTCGGCGGCCCGTGCAGAAGCGCACGGTCGGGCGGGTGTTCGGGGGCAAGTACCAGCCCTCGACCTTCCTCACGCTAACGCTGGACAGCTACGGCAAGGTGCGCAGCGATGGCACGCCGGTTGACCCGAAGACCTACGACTACCGGCGGGCGGCTCGGGATGCGGTGCACTTCGCGGCGCTGCTGGACCGGTTCGTGCAGAACCTGCGGCGGTGCGTCGGGTGGGATGTCCAGTACTTCTCCACCGTCGAGCCTCAGCGTCGGCTGGCGCCGCACTGGCACGCGGCTATCCGGGGGTCCATCTCGCGGGCGGAGCTGCGGGCGGTCGCTGAGGCCACGTACCACCAGGTGTGGTGGCCCCGCCACGACGAGATGAAGTACGGCGGGGATCGGCTGCCGATGTGGGATGCACGGGTCAAGGGGTTCGTGGACCCGGCCACGAGGGAGCCGTTGCCCACGTGGGAGCAGGCGTTGGACCAGGTGGATGCGCCCGCTCACGTCGCGAGGTTCGGGGTGCAGGTGCACTCCAAGGGCATCCTCGGTGGGACTGACGAGGCTGGCCGGCACATCGGGTACCTGACGAAGTACCTGACCAAGAGCATCGGCGAGTGCTTCGACGCCCAGACGGCCCGGCAGGAGGAGCACGCCGAGCGGCTCTGTGCGGAGCTGGCTGTCACGCCGTGCTCGCCGCAGTGCCCGGTGTGGCTGCTCTACGGGGTTCAGCCGCGTGGGGCTCGGGTCTCGATGGAGCCTGGGAAGTGCAAGGGGAAGGCGCACAAGCGGTCCACGCTCGGCGTTGCTGGGCGGCGGGTGTTGGTGTCGCGGAAGTGGTCCGGGAAGTCGCTGGCGGACCACAAGCACGACCGCAAGGAATTCGTTCGGCAACTGCTTGCCGACGTGGGGATCACCGGGGACGACCAGCCCAAACGGGTCGTCTGGAACAACGTGCAGCCCGGTGACCCGAACGTGCCCACAAGGCCACACCTGCTGTTGCGGGCGGTCGCGGAGAGGCGTCGATGGAAGGCCGAATACACGGCGGCGCTGCTCGCCTCGGCCAATCCGCCAGATCGTTCGGCGACTCCGCAAGCTGCGTAAACAGGGGGATGGGATGAACGGCAAGGGGCGTGAGCTGGGGCAGTTGATGACCGTTCCGGAGATGTTGGAGGCCCTAGGTGGGGTCTCGCGGGACACGTTCTACAAGTGGCGGCAGACCGGGAAGGGGCCGCGCTGCTTCTCGCTCCCGAACGGGGAGCTGCGGTGCCGACGAGTGGACTTCGTGGCCTGGCTGGAGTCGCTGTACGGGGCGGCGGCATGACAACGACGTTCAAGGTCACCTTCTGGGAGATCAAGAAGCGGGCTGGGCGCAAGCGGCCGTGGGGAGTCCGGTGGCTCACGGACAAGCAGGAACACTCCGAGTGGTACGCCAACAAGCCGTTGGCCACTGGACGGCTGTCCGAGTTGATGCGTGCTGCGCGTGCGGGCGAACCGTTCGATGTGGAGACAGGGCTTCCCGTCTCGGAGCTTCGACGGCGAAACTCGTTGTCGTTCTTGGAGTTCTCGCAGTCCTACATGGATCTGAAGTGGCCGGATTCTGCCGCTACGACTCGGGGTAGCACCGTGGAAGCGCTGGCGACTGCGGCTGCTGCGTTCGTGAAGGACGGCGTCGGGCGGCCTGCGGTCACGGAGCTGCGGGGTGTGCTGTCGCGGAACCTGTTGCCTCCGACGACTCGTGATCTTGAGTTGTCGGGGGAGGAGCGGGAGATCGTTGACTGGCTCGTGCGGAACTCGCGGCCGTTGTTCGAGGTGACGGACGCTGTCCTGTTGCGGGGGCTGCTGGACGCGCTGGCGTCGAAGCTGGACGGCAAGGCGGCTGCGGCCACGGTCTACCAGCGGAAACGGGCTGTGCTGTTCAACCTGCTGTCTTACGCGGTCGAGCGGGAGTTGATCCCGGACAACCCGCTGACCAGGGTGAAGCGGAAGGCCGCGAAGGTGGTCGAACAGGTTGACCCCCGAGTGGTGGCGAACCCTGGTCAGGTGGCGCGGCTGTTGACGGCGGTGACCTACGTCGGGCGGCGGAACCTGGACCGGGGCGCGCACCTGGCGGCCTTCTTCGCCACCGGCTACTACGCCGCTGCTCGGCCCGCTGAGGGCCTGGCGCTCCGAGAGGATGACTGCACCCTGCCTCAGGACGGGTGGGGCCTCCTGATGCTCGGTGAGTCGCGGCCGGCGGCTGGGAAGCGGTGGACGGACTCCGGGGAGGTTCACGACCGGCGTGGGCTGAAGCACCGGGGGCGGAAGGAGGTGCGGCCGGTGCCGATCCCGCCGGTTCTCGTCCGCATCCTGCGTGAGCACCTCGACCGGTATGGGGTCGGCCCGGACGGGCGGCTGTTCCGGTCGCTGGGTGGCGGGGTGGTGTCGTCGTCCACCTACTACCGGGTGTGGGAGGAGGCCCGTCAGTACGCCCTGACACCTGCTCAGGTGGCGTCTCCGCTGGCAGCACGGCCGTACGACCTGAGGCACGCCGCAGTGTCGCTCTGGCTGAACGGAGGCGTCCCGGCTACCGAAGTCGCGGAGCGTGCGGGTCACTCGGTGGACGTGCTCCTGAAGGTCTACGCGAAGTGCATCGACGGGCAGCGGGAGACCGTGAACAAGACCATCGAAGGTCTGTTCGAAGCGTGACGCGCGACTCAGGCGGAAGGCCCTCGGGGACCACCTCGGGGGCCTTTGCCGTGTTCAAGATCAGTCCGTCGTGAGTCCGTGGATGGCGGCAAACAGGGGCAGATTCCCGCTGACAGCGACTGACCATAAAGATCAAGCCCCGAGCGCGTTGCCGCTGCTCAGGGCCTGATTCACCCGGCGAAAGGTGAGTGCCCCCGGCAGGATTCGAACCTGCGACACACGGTTTAGGAAACCGATGCTCTATCCCCTGAGCTACGAGGGCGCACGGGGCAGCGTACCGGGTCCTCGCCGCCGGGGTCGGAGGTGGGGCGTCACCCGGGTGGACACCTGGGTCGGGTGAGTATGCACCGCGGGTGACCGGGGGCGGAGGAGTGTGGTGGGCTGTTGGGGGGAAGTGGGGGTGGGTGGCTTCTCCTCCACGGGTTGGTCGGGTAGTCAGGGGGCGGTTGTGGTTGCCGGCGGGAGAAGACGCTGATGAGTGGTAGACCTTGGCCCGACTTCCGGCCCGGGCCCCTCGGGGCCGTGGGGGCCTGGTGGCGGCGGCGGCAGGAGCGGCGGGGGGAGGACTTCACATTCGTCCCTCCTTCCTCCTCGCACCAGCACGTCTTCGAGACGCCGCTGCCCAGCGCCGTCTACGGGTTGGACTTCCGGGCGAAGTTCACCGTGCACTGGCGCCTCGACCTGACCACCGGGGCCCGGCACAACTCGCCGCGCAGCGCCGCGATCAACGACATCGTCAAGCGCGCCCGGCAGATCACCGAGCGCGCCATGCTGGTGCACCACGCTCCCCTCCAGTTCCAGCTCGGGGACGAACTCGCCGCCGAACGGCAGGTGGAGGGCACGCACGTCTGGGCCCGCGCCGAAGGCGTCGAGCTGAGCGTGGACGAAGGCGACCTCGAATCCGCGCGCAAGCACATCGAGCTGCTGCGCTCGACCACCGTCCGCCAGGCCGAGCGGGACGCCGAACGGGCCGAGATCCGGTACCTGCGTGACGAAGTCCTGACCGACCTGTCCACCGCGACCATCTGGTGGCTGCACCGCAACGGCTACCAGGTCGAGCAGGCCGTCGCCCTCTCCCAGCACCTCGGCGAACTGGTCCGCATCGCCGCCCAACGCCGCGACCAGCACTGGGCCGACACCCTCGTCACCAGCTTCGAGACCGCCCTGCCCCGCCTGTCCGACGGCCACCGCACCGAGCTCAAGCAGCACCTCGCCAAGGCCCTGGGCATCTACGGCGGCACGACGGTCGCCGAGGAGTTCGCCGAGCAGGTCGGCCTGCCACACCACAGCGCCCCCGGGCTGCCCCACCACGACGCCCCTGGGCTGCCCCACCACGACGCACCCGGGCTGCCGCACCACAACGCCCCCGGCCTGACCCAGAACAACGGGGCCAAACCGCTGCCCTGATTTCTCTACTGTGGTTCCGTGAACCAGAACCTGACCGAGGCGCGCGGCGCGGCGGTGGCGGGCGCGTTGCGCGTGCTCGCCCGTGTCACGCCGTTCGTCGAGCCCGAGCTGATCGGCCTGCGCGACATCGTCAAGACCGGCGACACGTGCCTCGACATCGGCGCCGCCCTGGGCCTCTACACGGTGTCGCTGTCCCGCCTCGTCGGTCCACAAGGGACAGTCCACAGCGTCGAGCCGCTGGTCTTCGCGCACCCCGCGCTGTCCTACCTGCTGCGCCCGCGCGAGGGCCGCAACATCGTCCGGCACTCGGTGGCGCTGGGCACCCGCGAGGGCAAGGACGTGATGAGCGTCCCGGTGCGCCACGGCCTCCCCGTCACCGGCCGGTCGTTCCTCACCGCGGGCGCGGACGGGCTCGGGTCCAACACCGAGTTCGCCGAGCACCTGGAGGTCGTCGTCCGCACCGACACCCTCGACCGGTTCGTCGCGGCCAACGGCATTGAACGGCTGGATTTCGTCAAGGCCGACGTGGAAGGCGCCGAACTGCGCGTCCTGCAAGGCGGAACCGAGACCATCGAGAAGTTTCGACCAAAACTTCTCCTGGAGATCGAGGAACGGCACGTGGAACGGTTCGGATACCGCGCGGAGGATGTCGCGGACTGGCTCGCGGAACGCGGCTACCGCATGCACACCTGGCAGCGCGGCGCCTGGCGGCAGGTCCACCGCGTCCACCGCGACCTGCGCAATTACCTGTTCACGGCCCACTGAAAGGCGGAAGACCCCGGTCCCTGGGGGTGGACCGGGGTCTTCCTGCGGACCGGTCTACGAGCCGTAGACCTCAAGTTCGTACAGTGAGTATCCGTAACCCGTGGCGCGTTGGATACCGGTCATTCGTACGAATCGTGCGGCAGTTGGGGTGAACGACACCACGTCCTGTCCACCGTTTCCCGCACTTGTCGTGAATACCTCGCGCCAGTTGGTGCCATCGGGTGACACGTCGATTCGGTACGACCTGGCGTGCGCCGCCTCCCAGGACAGCACCACCCGCCCGACCACGCGCGACGACCCCAGGTCCACCCGCAGCCACTGGGCGTCGCTCCAGTCGCTGGCCCACCGCGTGTCCGGCTTGCCGTCGACCGCGTGGGCCGGCGGCGAGTGGTACCAGCCGCGCTCGTAGCTGCTCGCCGACGCCGAGGACCCCGCGGCCAGGTTGGTCACCGCCGCGCCCCGCCGCGCCGGGAACTGCACGACCTGCTGGTAGGTGGGCCGGTTCTGCCAGTGGACCTTGTCGTGCGTGATGCCGCCCATCGCCCGGTGGATGATGGTGTCGGCGCACCACTGGTCGCCCGCCGCGCAGTCGCCGTCCGCGGGGTACACCGTCGCCGCCGGCACCGCCACGGCCTGCGCCAACGAGTCCAGCAGCACCTGCCGGCACGTCGCCAGGACCCCGCCGCCGCAGTACTTCGCGCCCAGCGGACCGGCCACGCCGTCACCCAGCACCGCCCGCAGGTCCTTGTCCACGTAGCTCCACCAGCCGTACTGGAACGCCGAACCCTTGTGCGGCGCGGCCCCGTGCTTGTCCGACGGCGGTTCGTCCACCGAGATCGCGCGGGTGAGCTGCGTGTAGAGCGGTTCGCCGAGCCCCGGCTGGAACTCCGCCTTCACCAGCAACGGCCACCACGCGTCCAGGATGCGGATCGCCTCGGCGTGCGCGTAGGTCTTGCTGCCGCGCGCGGTCTCCTTGCGCAGCGACCCGGACCGCTGCCAGTCCCGCAGTTTCGTCACGGCGGACGCCAGCGCCGGGTCGGTGATCGCGGCGGCGTCGAGGACCCGCAGGACGTCCGGCAGCACCTGCTCGGCCCGCAGGTCCGCCACGCCCGCCTCGGCCATGGCCTGGGTCAACGACGTCCGCGTCACCTTGCGCCCGCTCGACAGCAGCGCCTTGACCCGGTCGTCGAGCAGGTCGCCGCGGTGCACGGACCCGTTGCCGTAGCCCGAAGCCGAGTAGTCCAGCGCCTGCTTGTTGTTCCACGAGATGTAGTAGTCCTGGTTGACCGAGTTCGGGTGCTGCGCGAACGGCGTGTAGGCGGCCGTGTTGCGGTCGGGGTCCCAGCCCTCCCACTCGTTGGCCTGCACCGCGTGCACGGGCAGGTGCGGGTCCACGTGGGCCTTGCGCACCGGGTTCGCGCCGGAGTTGAAGTACGCCGTGTCCCGCGCGTCGACGTAGAACCAGTTGAACGCGTACCCGATGTGCTCGGCGGCGCGCTGGAAGTCCTGCGCCGACCGCACCGCGTCCGGGTCGTTGAACTCCTGGAACCCGATGATCGAGTCCACCTCGTGCAGGTAGGTCGAGCGCAGCGACGTGTACGCCACGTGCTTGCCGCCGACCTGCGCCCGGCTCTGCACCAGCCCGTACTTCGTGCGGTGCATGACCAGCGTGTACGAGCCCGCCGGCGTCGGGTCGGCGACCGTGGACTTCCACGAGTTCTTGCGCTCGATGCGTTCCATGGGCAGGCACTGCGCCCGGAACCGGTAGTGCAGTGACGCCGCCGACGCCGGCCGCCCGTCGGGTTCGCACAGCTCCACGGCGTAGGTGTCGGTGATGTCCTGCCCCGCCGACGTCGCGCTCCACGAGTAGTCGATGCCCCGCCCGAGCTGCACGTACATGCTCACGCCCGCGAACGACACGCCCCGCGCCCGCAGGCCCGGACCGTTCAGCTCCTGCAGCATCAGCAACTGCGGCGCGAAGTACCCGGTCTGCGGCCCCCACACGGCGATCGGGTTGCCGGTGTCGGTGTGCGCGCCGGACACCGCCAGCGCGTTGGACATGCCCTGCTTCCTGCTCAACAGGTCCTTGGGCAGCACGCCGTCCTTGAAGATGCCGCGCACGGCCTGCAACTCGGCCGGAACCTCCACAGTGGACTGCGCGGCGACCGCCTGGTCGTACACCATCCGCTCCGGCGTCACGACCCCGCCGTCCGGCAGCGCCACGCCCTGCGGCGCGGAAGGCGTTGTGGCGTAGGGGAACCGCTGCCCGTCGTGCAGGGTCAGCACCGACTCGGGGTCGTTCTGCTCGCGGAACGACCGCCACACCTGGTCGCCCACGGCCGCGCCGTAGCGGTTCTGCGCGGCCAGCTTGACCAGGGCGTTCTGCACCTCGCCACCGCCGCCCGCGCCGAACAGGCCGCCCACCACGGCCGCGATGGCGACCAGGTCGGTCGGCTGGAACGGCCGGATGTCGTTCCAGTTGGTGATGGCGTCGGCGTGCCCGGTCAGGACGTACTCGCCGGGGAAGTACCGGCCGTTGACCGACGCCGTGATGTAGGCGTTGATGCCGGCCACGTAGTCGCGCACGTCCTGCAACGCCTGCTGCCCGCGCGGACCCTGCGTCGCGACCTGGTCGATCTGCCGCTGGAGGTCGGCCTCGGTGTACGGGATCTGGTTGAAGAAGCTCTGCTCCAGCGCCCGGTTGCCCTCGGCGCCGCCGGCGAACCCGGTCAGCTGCCCGCGCCCGAGGTGGCGGAACAGGTCCATCAGCCACAGCCGGTCCTGCGCGGCGGCGTAACCCGCGCCGAACTCGGTGCCGGACCGGGTGGTGCCGTAGATGTGCGGCATCCCGATGCGCTTGTCGCGGATGATCGTCACGTCCGCGCGGGGCTTGATCGTGCTCGCGACCTGGTCGGCCGGCACGCCGAAGGAGGCGTCGTTGAAGAAGGTGGCGAGCTGGTCGTTGGTCAGGCCGGCGTAGCCGGAGACCAGCGCGTCGTACTTGCCGAGCTGGTCGGCGGAGTGCGCGGGCCGGGTGCCCAGCGCCTTGTGGGCCAGGATCTCGGCGAGGGTGGCGTTGCCGTTCTGGCCGGGCGGTAAGACGTCGTGGCACTGGCCCAGGCAGTAGTCGTCCGGGGCGAAGGCGGTGGTGCGAGGCGAGGCCTGGGCGGCGGGGACGGTGACGGCGGGGACGGTGACGGCCGTGGCGAGGAGTGCGACCACGGCCAGGGATCGGGCGGCTCTCCGCATGGCGCGAAGCTCCTTCCAGGCAGGGTTCGTGTGACGCACGTTACTCACAAGTAAAGATTCGCGAAAGTGCTTCGCGTTTTCGCGTCACTCCATCGAACGGGTGTCGGTCGTTGCCAGGAAGTCCCGATAGTGGGAAAACGTTCCACGTGATGCGTCGACGAACCCTGCTCGCCGGCGTCGTCGGCGCCGGCTTCCTGACCGCCACCCCGGCGCACGCGACGCCCGTCCTGCCCATCCGCGGTTGCGCCGACTGGTCGGCCCGGCCGCCCGCCGCCGCGCCGACCGTGCTCGCCCAGCGCCCCGTCCGCATCCTGGTCCACCACACCGCCACCGAGAACACCTCCGACGTCAGCCAGGAGCACGCCTACGCCCACGCCCGGTGGATCCAGGACCTCCACATGGACACCAACGGCTGGATCGACTCGGGGCAGCACTTCACCAACAGCCGCGGCGGTTTCCTGATGGAGGGCAGGCACGGCAGCCTCGCCGCGCTGCGGTCCGGGGACCGGGTCGTCGTGGGCGCGCACTGCCCCGGCCAGAACAGCGCGGCCATCGGCATCGAGAACGAGGGCAATTACATGGCGGTCGAGCCGCCGGTCCTGCTGTGGGACTCGCTGGTCTCGTTCTGCGTGCACACATGTGAGCAGTACGCCATCCCGCCCAGTGAGATCTTCGGCCACCGCGACTACCGCGACACGCTCTGCCCGGGCGACAAGCTCTACGCCCTCCTGCCACGTCTGCGCCAGGAAGTTGCGCGCGTTCTCGGCTGATCTCCGGGATTTCCTGGCAACTGTGAACAGGCTGTTCCGAGGCTCATCCGTGGTGAGATAACGGGGAATTAACGTCAGCTTGCGTGTTCGTGCGCGAGGCTGAGCGGGTACGAACACGAAACGCCAACGCGGGGAGGCGTCGTGATCAAGGTGATGCTGGCCGATGACGAAGACCTCGTCCGGTCCGGCCTTCGCATGATCCTCAACAGCGCAGGCGACATCGAGGTCGTGGCTGAATGCGACGACGGGCACCTGGTGGCCGACCTGGCCCGCCAGCACCGCCCGCACGTCGTGCTGCTCGACATCCGGATGCGGTCCTCGGACGGCCTGACCGCCCTGCGGCGGTTGCGCTCGCTCCCGGACGCGCCCCGGATCGCCATGCTGACCACGTTCGACGTGGACGAGTACGTGTCCGAGGCGCTGCGGTTGGGCGCGTCGGGCTTCCTGCTCAAGGACACCGAACCCGAGCAACTGGTCCGGGCGGTCCGCGACCTGGCCTCGGGCGGCGCGGTCCTGGACCCGGGCGTGGCGGCCAGGGTCCTGGCGGCGGTGGCCGACGGTGAGCGGGCCGCCGAGCCCGCGCGCCGCCTGCTCGCGTCGCTGTCGGAGCGGGAGCGCGAGGTGCTCGTCCTGATCGGGCAGGGCATGTCCAACGCGGAGATCGGCGGGACGCTGCACCTGTCCGAGGCGACCGTGAAGGGGTACGTGTCCTCGGTCCTGGGCAAGATCGGCGCGGTGAACCGGGTGCAGGCCGCCCTGGTCGCGTTCCGGGGTGGACTGATCGCCTAGCGCTTTTCGAAGAGCCGGTGTTTCTCCGCGGTGTGGGGCCGCGGGGGAGTGCCGGCTTTTTGCCGCCGACCCGCGCCTGTCTGTCGGCCCGCGCCTGTCGGCGTCAGGTGCCGCCGACGATCTCGGCGACGCTGGGTTCCACCTCGACCCGGTTGCGCCCGTGGCGCTTGGCCCGGTAGAGCGCCATGTCGGCGGCGGCGAAGAGCTGGTCCAGCTTGGCCGGCCCGGCGGCGACGCCGATGCTGACCGTCGGGCGGCGGGTCGTGCCCAGGACCATCGTCCAGTCGTGGCAGTCCACGGCCGCCCGGATGCGCTCGGCCACCACCGGTCCCACGTCGCGGGCGTTGCTGTCCGTGTCGCCCAGCAGCACCACGAACTCGTCGCCGGCCCACCGGGCGACCAGGTCGTCCGCCCGGCACTCGCGCCTGAGCAGCTGGGCGATCTCCCGGAGGGCCGCGTCCCCGGCGGCGTGGCCGGCGTCGTCGTTCACGCCCTTGAACCAGTCCACGTCGACCAGCACCAGCCACGGCACCCGGCCCCGGGCGGCGGTCGATTCGAGCAGGCCCGCGGCGGCGCGCTCCAGGCCGAGGCGGTTGGCGAGCCCGGTCAGGGGGTCGCGGGCCGCCGCCTCCTGGGCCGCCACCGCCAGCCGCTGCGCCTGCACCGCCACCCGCCGCTGCTCCAGCGCCTGGGCCAGGCCTTCCTGCAACGTCTCTGTCGCGGTCTTGCTCGCCGCGACCGAGCAGCGCAGGGCCGCGGCCTCGCCCACGTGGTCGTTCATCTTCGCGCAGATGTCGGCCAGGTCCAGGGAGAACCTGAGCAGCAGGGACGCGTCGTTGATCGCCTCGGCCGCCGCGACCGCGCGGCTGGCCAGGGTGCGGGCCTCGACCAGGTCGTCCTGGTCGCGGCGCACGACCGCGAGGACCCAGTTGGCCACCGCCTGGGACCAGCGGTCGCCCGCCTCGGTGGCCTGGCGCAGCGTCTCCCGGGCCGCCTGCTCGGCCTCGATCAGCTCGCCGACGCCTGCCAGCGACCGGCTGTAGGCCCCGAGGAGGGCGCGGCGCATCTGCTCGTCGGTGGTCAGCTCCAGGCCTTCGCGCAGGTACTCGCGGGCCTCGGCGAAGATCGCCGGGGCGCGGTCGGGCGGGGAGGAGATGGCGCGGAAGTTCAGCGTGCCGCCCAGGCCCTGGAGGCAGTGGCCGAGCACCTCGGGGACCTCCGCCCGGCGCGCCACCTGCACGGACAGCCGCAGCATGTCCACCGCCGCGCGCCGGTTGCCGATGCCCTCAAGCAGGTAGGCCAGGGCGTGCATGGCCTGCGCGGCGGCGGGGTTGTCGGCGTTCTCGCCGTCCAGGTCGGTCCAGCCCTCGGCGGCCAGCTCCAGGGCCAGCGGGATGCGGCCCAGCCGCCACGCCAGCTTCGCCCGGTTGACCAGCACGGCCGAGCGCGTCCACCGGTCGGCGCCCGGCGGGATGCGGCTGACGACCTGGTCGAACAGCGTGTTGGCCTCCGGCAGGCGGCCAGCGTTCAGCAACGCCTTGACCTCAAGGTCCAGCTGTGGCACCGCTACCAGCGGATCTCGCTGCTCCACCCGTGTCGACACTCCATTCCGGCTCGGTGGGCGGGTACGCGGGACCGCCCACCAGCGGTACGGCTTAGACAGGCTACCGGGACGGACGCCGTGTGTACCGCTCCTGGTGCAGGACGTCGTCCAGCGGCAGCCGGTTCCGCCACCCGTGGCGCTCCAGGTCGGGGGTGTCGGGCAGGCACGCGACCGGGCCGACGCACAGCCACGCGACCGGGCGGACGGTGGCCGGGATGTCCAGCAGGCGGCGCAGCTCGTCCTCGCGGTAGAAGCTCACCCAGCCCACGCCCAGGCCCTCGGCGGTCGCGGCGAGCCACAGGTTCTGGATGGCCAGGCACACCGAGTACAGCCCGGCGTCGGCGATGGCGTGCCGGCCCAGCACGGCGGGCGACCCGCGCTCGGGGTCGTAGGTGACGACGATCCCGAGGGAGGACTCCATGATCCCCTCGACCTTGATCCGGGCGAACGTCTCGGCCCGCTCGCCGTCGAGTTCGGTGGCGAACACGCTGCGCTCGGCCTGGACGTGGTCGCGGAACGCCCGCCGGGTGTCCCGGTCGCGCACGACGATGAAGTCCCACGGCTGCGAGAGGCCCACGCTCGGCGCCGCGTGGGCGGCCGTGAGCACCCGGCGCAGCACGTCGTCCGGGATGGGGGCGCCGGTGAACTCGCCCCTGGTGTCCCGGCGGCGGTGCAGTACGTCGTAGAAGCTCATTCGGAGGATCGTGCCTCACGCGATCAGGCGAACCGTGCGTTGAGGCGGTGGCGTGCGTCTCACGTGCGTGCCGACGCGGGGTCCGCGGCCGGGCGGCTGCTCGGCCGACTGTCGTACCCGCGTGGGAAAATGGTGTCGGGGGCCGGAGGCCGCCCCACGAAACATCCGCCCCCACGAAACGTCCGCCTCCACGCCGCCAGCCTGCCGCCCTGCCAGCCTGCCGCCCTGCCAGCCTGCCGCCCCCACCCTCGCTGCCCCGTTGGCCTGCCGCCGCGCCGCCTTGCCGCTTTGTCGCCCCGCCGGCTCACCCCCGCCACCCCACTCGGTCGGCGGAATCTGCCCACGCGATCAGGTGAACTCCGCCGTCGTGCGGTGGCGTGCGTCTCCACCGCGCGTTGAATGGCGGGTCATGCCGAGGATCGGAAGCGCACCCGGGTCCGCGCTGGGCTTCGCCGGCGGTGTCGTCGCGACCGTGGTCGCGGGCAACTGGCCGCTGCCGGCGCTGGTCGCGCTGGTGGCCGTGGTGGTGGCGGTGTCGTTGGTGACCACGCCGTTGGGGGCGGCGTTGACCGCCCTCCAGTGCTGGGGCCTGTACGGGAGCTTCGTGGTGGGGGCGGAGGGGCACTTCGCGCCCGACTGGCCCGCGCTGGCGGTGCTGGCGGCGGCCGGCACCGCCTCGCTCAGCGGCCTTGCGAGGGGTAGGGCAGCAGTGCCATCTCCCGCGCGTTCTTGATCGCCGTCGCGACCTGGCGCTGTTGCTGCGGCGTCAACCCGGTCACGCGGCGCGAGCGGATCTTGCCGCGGTCGGAGATGAACTTGCGCAGCAGCGCGACGTCCTTCCAGTCGACGGTGGTCACGCCCTCCTTGCGCAGGAGGTTGACCCGCTTCTTGGGCGTGCGTTCGGTCCTGGGCACGTGCGTCCTCCCCTACCAGCTCGACTTGGTGACACCCGGTAGCTCACCTTTGTGCGCCATCTCCCGCAACCGGAGGCGGGACAGCCCGAACGCCCGGAAGTAGGCGCGCGGCCGGCCGTCCACGGCGTCGCGGTTGCGCAGCCGGGTCGGACTGGCGTCGCGGGGCAGGCGCTGGAGCGCGAGCTGGGCCTCGGCGCGCCGCGAAGGATCGGTGCGCACGACCTCCTTGAGCTGCGCCCGGCGCTCGGCGTACCGGGCGACGACCTCGCGGCGCTGCCGGTCACGGGCGATCTTGGACTTCTTCGCCATCAGCGCTCCTCCTTGAAGTCGACGTGCCGGCGCACCACCGGGTCGAACTTGCGCAGCACCAGCCGGTCCGGGTCGTTGCGGCGGTTCTTGCGGGTGACGTAGGTGTAGCCGGTGCCGGCGGTGGAGCGGAGCTTGATGATCGGCCGGACGTCGGTGCTCTTGGCCATCAGACCTTCTCCCCCCGGGCGCGCAGCTCGGCCACCACGGACTCGATGCCGCGCCGGTCGACGGTCTTGATCCCCTTCGCCGACAGCGTCAGCACGACGAACCGGTTCTCGCTGGGCAGGAAGTACCGGCGGCGCTGGGTGTTGGGCAGCCAGCGGCGGTTCGTGCGCCGGTGCGAGTGGGAGACCTGCTTGCCGTAGCCGGGTTTGCGCCCGGTCAACTGGCAGTGGCGGTGGGACACGCGGCACCTCTCTTTGAAACGACAACGGTTTTCATCTACTGTAGCGCAAATGGAAACCGTTGTCGTTCTGGTGGCCGGCGGGCACGGCGTGGCCACGTCCCTGTGGTGCGCCTCGCCGGGCGCCGTGCTCGTCCGGTACGACCTGGCGGGCCTGCGCTCGGGCGTCGTGCGGCGGTGGGTGGACGGGTCGCTGGAAGTGCTGGAGCTGGAGCACGGCTGCGTGTCCTGCACCCTGCGCCACGACCTGCTGCCGCTGCTGGACGCGTTGGGCGGGCACGTGATCGTGGACCTCGACCCCGCGCTGGAACCGGAGGCGGTCTGCCTGGCGCTGACCGACCGCCCGGTGCGGGTGGCGGCCGTGGTGACGGCGGTGGACGCGGCGACCTGGTTGGCGGAGGCGACCGGGGACGAGGAGCTGGTGTCCGACGTGCCGGGCGACGAGCGGACGTTGGCGCAGGTCGTGGTGGGCCGGACCGAGTTCGCGGACGTGCTGGTCGTGGTCGGCGAGCCGGACCCCACGCTGAACGCCGTGCTGGACCGGCTCTCGCCCGGCGTGCCGCGGGTGTCGCTTGAGGGTCTGCCCGCCGTGGTGGCCGGGTTGCGGCGGGTGCCCCGGTTCGACCAGGTCACGGGGTCGCTGCTGCGCGGCGCGCCGCTGGACCCGGCCGGGGACGTCGGGGTCGTGCACTTCGTGGCGTCGCGACCCTTCCACCCGATGCGGTTGCACGTCGCGCTGGACGTGCTGCTGGACGGCGTCGTGCGCGGCCGGGGCCGGTTGTGGCTGGTGAGCCAGCCGGACGCGCTGCTGTGGCTGGAGTCCGCGGGCGGCGGCCTGCACATGGGGGAGATCGGGCGGCGGACCGATGGCGTGCAGGAGATCGTCGCCATCACGTGGAAGGCGGCGGAGTTCGAGATCGTGTCGGCCCTGCGCGAGGCGCTGGTGACCGACGAGGAGTGGGCGTTGGCGGACGAACTGGACTTCGTGGACCCGTTCGCCGAGCACGAGATGGAGGAGCTGTAGGTGAAGAAGGGCATCCACCCGGACTACCACCCCGTGGTGTTCCAGGACTCGGGCACGGGCAAGGCGTTCCTGACCCGTTCGACGGCCACGTCGTCGCGGACGGTGGAGTGGGAGGACGGCCGCACGTACCCGTTGATCGTCGTGGACGTGACGTCGGACTCGCACCCGTTCTGGACCGGCTCGCAGCGGGTCGTGGACACGGCGGGGCGCGTGGAGAAGTTCAACCGGCGGTACGGGAAGAGGGCGCGCTGATGGCGGTTCCGAAGCGGAAGACCTCGCGGAGCAACACCCGGCACCGGCGTGCGCGGTGGAAAGCGGCGGCGCCCGACCTGGTCCCGGTGAAGACGCTCGACGGGCGGGAGTTGCTCGTGCCCCGGCGACTGGTCGCGGCCTACCGGCGCGGACTCCTCTGACCCCGGAGCTGGGTCTCGCCGTCCGGGGAGTCGCGCCACTGGGCGAAGGGGCGGTCCAGGGTCCACCCGCCGTCGTGGGTCAGGACCCGGTGTTCGCAGGTCTCCAGGTTGGACAGGGACTCGAACAGCTCGACGCTCCAGCCGAACAGCCGCCGGCACAGGAGCCGGATCGTCAGGCCGTGCGAGACGATCAGGGCCGTGTCCGGGTGGTCCGGGTGGGCCATGCGCGCCTCCAGGTCCACCAGGAACGCGGCCAGCCGGTCGTCCACGTCCGCGCCGGACTCGCCGTTGGGCAGGCGGAAGAAGAAGTGGCCGAAGGCGTGGCGCTGGTGCTTCAAGACCTCCTGTCGCACGGGGTCCTGGAGGTTGCCCCAGTCCTGCTCGCGCAGGCGGGGTTCGGCGACCACGCGTTCGGCCTGCTCGCCGAGGGCCAGGCCGCGCAGGGTGGCCCGGGTGCGGACGTACGGGCTGACGTAGACGGCCACTGGCGCGCCGCCCAGCAGTTCCTTGATCCTGGGACCGGCCTCCGCCGCCTCCCGTTCGCCCCGCGGGGTGAGCGGGAGGGCGTGGTCGGGTATACGGCAGTACGCCAGTTCGTCGACGTTGCCCAGGCTCTGCCCGTGGCGCAGCAGGATGATCCGCACCCCGCCATCGTGCCGGTGTTACAGTCCGGCGGCGAAACCGGACGGAAGGTGTCACATGATCAAGTACATCGCGCTGTACCGGAAACCCTCTGACCCCGAGGCCTTCGACGAGGCCTACTTCGCCTCCCACCTGCCGCTGGTGAGCAAGACGCCCGGCCTGCTCCGGGCCGAGGTCGCCAAGGTCGGCCGCGTGTTCGTGCCCGGCTTCCTCGGCGAGCACGAGCCGCACCTGGTGGCCGAGATGTACTTCGCGTCCGAGCAGGACATGAAGGCCGCGTTCAAGTCGCCCGAGTGGCAGGCCTCCGGGGCGAACCTGACCGAGATCGGCGGGATGGACCTGGTCGCCATGTTCGCGGCGGAGGTCGTCGAAGCATGATCGCGGTCGTGATCGGTGGCGGCACGATGGGCGCGGGGATCGCGCACCTGCTGCTCGCGGGCGGGCACGAGGTGGTGCTCGCCGAGTCGTCCGCGGACCGGGTGGTGACCGCGCGGTCGGCCGTGGCGGCGTCGCTGGCCAAGGCGGCGGACCGGGGCAAGCTGGCGACCTCGCCCGACGAGCTGCTCAAGAACCTGACCGTGGTCGAGCAGCTGGCCGCCGTGCCGGCCGACCTGGTCGTGGAGGCGGTGCCCGAGGACGTCGAGCTGAAGCGGCGCGTGCTGAGCATCGCCGCAAACGCTTGCCCCGACGCGGTCCTGGCCTCCAACACGTCCTCGCTGTCGATCACGGCGCTGGCGCGGGGCCTGCCCGCCGAACGCGTGATCGGCATGCACTTCTTCAACCCGGTGCCCGTGCAGCAGCTCGTGGAACTGGTCGTGCACGACGCCGTCGCGCCCTCGACCGTCGAAAGCGCCCGCAAGTGGGCCGAGGAGCTGGGCAAGACGGTCATCGAGGTCCGCGACGCGCCCGGTTTCGCCACCTCGCGCCTCGGCGTGGCGGTCGGCATGGAAGCCATCCGCATGCTGGAGGAGGGCGTCGCCAGCGCTGAGGACATCGACACCGGCATGCGCCTGGGCTACGGCTGGCCGATGGGTCCCCTCAAGCTCACCGACCTGGTCGGGCTGGACGTCCGCCTGGCCATCGCCGAGCACCTGGCCGCCGAGCTGGGACCGCGCTTCGAGCCGCCAGCGCTGCTGCGCGAGAAGGTCGCGCGCGGCGAGCTGGGTCGCAAGAGCGGCCAGGGCTTCTTCACCTGGTAAGCAGGACGGTGTGCTGATCCGAGAGCTCACCGGGGCCGACGCCGACGAAGTCCGCCGACTGCGCAAGGTCGCCTTCGGCGCCACGTCCGAGGAGGACCCGGTCCGCCCCGGCCGGCGCGGGCTGCTGGCCGAGGTGGACGGCCGGCCCGCGGCGGTGCTCACGATCACCGGGTTCCACCAGTTCTTCGGCGGCGCGCCGGTGCCCATGGGCGGCATCGGCGGCGTCGCCGTCGACCCGTCGGCGCGCGGCCGGGGCGTGGCGAGCGGACTGCTCGACAGGACCCTGGTCGACCTGCGCGAGCACGGGCAGCCGTTGTCCGTCCTCTACGCGACGGTGCCCGCGCTGTACCGGTCGCGCGGCTGGGAGCGGGCCGGCGTGTTCGAGTGGATCGACTTCCCGATCGACCGCCTGCCCACCGGCCCGGCGGCGGCGACCCGGCCCGCGACCGAGGCCGACCTGGACGCGCTGCACGCCTGCTACGTCGACCTGGCGTCCACGGTGAACGGCCTGGTGGACCGCTCGAAGCCGGGCGTGGACGTGGCCGACGTGCTCACCCTCGACGTGGTCACGGTGGTGCCCGGCCACGACGGCGAGGTGCGCGGCTTCCTCACCGCCGAGCGCAACCGCGAGGGCCTGCGGGTCTTCGACCTCGTCGGCCGGGACCGCGACACCCAGCTCGGGCTGCTGCGCGCGCTGGGCAGCTGGGCGGGCCTGCTGGACCAGGTGTCCCTGCGGGTGACCGACCCGGCCGTCCCGGGCCTGCTGACCAACCAGGCCATCCGGTACACGGTCACCACCTCGGCCTGGCTGCTGCGGGTCGTGGACCTGCCCGCCGCCGTCGCCGCCCGGGGTTGGCCCGCCGCGGCGGCGTTGCGCGACGCGGCCGTGGACCTGGAGGTCGTGGACGACCACGCGCCCTGGCACGCGGGCCGGCAGCGGCTCGTGGTGGAGGACGGCGCGGTCCGGGTCGAGCCGGGCGGCACGGGTGCGGTGCGGCTGCACGCCCGCGCGCTGGGGCCGTGGTTCAGCGGCATGCAGGACACCCACGCCCTGCGCCGGGCCGGCCTGCTCGACGGCGGCGGCGACGCGGCCCTGCTGGACCGCCTGGCCGGCGCGCCCGGCGTGCCCCGGCTCGCCGACTTCTTCTGAAGCGCGTCCGATGTGACCGGACGCGGGGGTGTCGCCTAGCCTCCACCGGTGCTGACCGCGCTGGAGCTGATCGGGATCGCCGCGTTCGCCGCCTCGGGCGCGCTGGCCGCGGTGCGGTCCCGGTTGGACGTGTTCGGGGTCATCGTGCTCGCCCTGACCACCGCGTTGGGCGGCGGGATCATCCGGGACGTGCTGCTGGACGTCACCCCGCCCACCGCCCTGGTGACGTGGCCGTACCTGGCGGTCGCGGGCGGCACGGGACTCGTCGTGTTCCTGTTTCACCCGACGGTGGCCAAACTTCGCCGGTCCGTGTTGGTGCTGGACGCCGTGGGCCTGGGCTTGTTCGTCACTTCGGGCACCTCGACGGCCCTCGCGTTGGGCGCTCCTCCCTACGCCGCGTGCCTGGTCGGGATGACCACGGGCATCGGCGGCGGAGCCTTGCGGGACGTGTTGCTGCGCGAGATCCCCCTGGTCCTGCGCCGCGAGATCTACGCCGTGGCCGCCCTGGCCGGCGCGGTGATCGTCGCGCTGGGTGACTACGCGGGCCTCCCGGCCGAGGCGGTGACGATCACCGGGTCGGTGGTCATCATGGGGTTGCGCATACTGGCACTTTGGCGTGGTTGGAATGCCCCGACCGCGCCGAAACTTGACGGTTAGCTCACATGCCCTTCTCAGGCCGCTCTCAGGACGAGAGGCAAAACTGATCCCATGCGCATCCTCGTTGTCGACGACGACCGGGCCGTGCGTGAGTCGCTCCGCCGCTCACTGCAGTTCAACGGCTACCAGGTGGACCTGGCCGGTGACGGTCAGCAGGCCCTGGAAGCGGTCGTCGCGCAGCGTCCCGATGCGATGGTCCTGGACGTCATGATGCCCAGGCTGGACGGGCTGGAGGTGTGCCGCCGGCTGCGCAGCACCGGTGACGACCTGCCGATCCTCGTGCTCACCGCGCGCGACGCCGTGTCCGACCGGGTGTCCGGCCTCGACGCCGGCGCCGACGACTACCTGCCCAAACCGTTCGCGCTCGAAGAGCTGCTCGCCCGGCTGCGGGCGCTGCTGCGCCGGGCCGCCGCCGACGCCGCCGAACCCGCGGGCGCCGTGCTGAAGTTCGGCGACCTCGAACTGGACCCCAACACGCGCGACGTGCGGCGCGGCGACCGGCCGATCAGCCTCACCCGCACCGAGTTCGCCCTGCTGGAGCTGTTCCTCGCGCACCCCAAGCAGGTGCTGACCCGGGGCCGCATCC
The DNA here is from genome assembly GCF_039521145.1 of Saccharothrix mutabilis subsp. mutabilis. NCBI lineage: Bacteria > Bacillati > Actinomycetota > Actinomycetes > Pseudonocardiales > Pseudonocardiaceae > Saccharothrix > Saccharothrix mutabilis. The sequence continues at coordinate 536,785 of NZ_BAAABU010000002.1, read as the reverse complement.
TGGAGGACGTCTGGGGCTACGACTTCCCCACCTCCGGCAACGCGCTGGAGGTCTACGTCGGCTACCTGCGCCGCAAGACCGAGGCGGACGGCGAGCCCCGCCTCCTGCACACCGTGCGCGGCGTCGGGTACGTGCTGCGGGAGACCCCTCCGTGATCGGTACCGCCAACGGGCGGTTCCAGCGGGTGTCGCTGCGCGCCCGGGTGACCCTGCTGGCGGCGTTCTGCGTGGCGGGCGTGGTGGCCGTGGTGTCGCTGGGCGCGTACATGACCGTCAGCACCAACCTCGACGAGCAGCTCGACGACAACCTGCGCCAACGCGCCCGCGCCGCCGTCACCGCGCCCCGCGTCAACACCGACGTCACCGAGCTGCCCGGCGCGTTCCTCGCGGCGGGCGACGTGCGCATCGGCCTGCTCGGCGTGGACGGCCGCATGCTCTACCCGACCGGCACCATCGCGCCGCCGACCAGCTCCGGCGACCTGGACGTGGCCAGGGGCACCCGGCTGGAGAACATGTGGGACGACCACCGGACCGGGTTCCGGGTCATCTCCGTGCCCTACGAGGACGGCCGGGCGATGGTGATCGCCCAGTCGATGGCTCCGCTCAACCAGACCCTGGGCAAGCTGTCCGTGGTCCTGTTCGTGATCAGCGGCATCGGCGTGCTCGTGGCGGCGGCGGCCGGCACCGCCGTGGCCCGCACCGGCCTGCGCCCGGTGCAACGCCTGACCGAGGCCACCGAGCGCGTCGCGATGACCGGTGACCTGCGCCCGATCCCGGTGACCGGCGACGACGAGCTGGCCCGCCTCACCCAGCGGTTCAACGCGATGCTGGCCGCGGTGGCGGACTCGCAGGAACGCCAGCGCCGGCTCGTCGCCGACGCCGGTCACGAGCTGCGCACCCCGCTGACGTCCATGCGCACCAACCTGGAACTGCTGCTGGCCTCCGAACGCCCGGACGCCCCCACCCTCTCCGACGAGGACAAGACCGAGATCCACGCCGACGTCCGCGCCCAGCTCGACGAGCTGACCACGCTCATCGGCGACCTGGTCGAACTGGCCCGCGAGGACGCCCCGCAGGTGGTCCACGAGCCGGTGGACCTGGTGGAGGTCGTGGAACGCGCCCTGGACCGGGCCCGCCGCCGCGCCGCCTCGGACGTCCACTTCGACGTGCGTCTCCAGCCGTGGACGCTCCTGGGCGACTCCAGCGCGCTGGAGCGGGCCGTGCTCAACCTCCTGGACAACGCGGTGAAGTTCAGCCCGTCCGGCGGGGTCGTGCGCCTGGAGCTGCGGCAGGTGGGCGACGGCAGCGTGGCGCTGGAGGTGGCCGACTCGGGTCCGGGCATCGCGGACGCCGACCTGCCGCACGTCTTCGAGCGCTTCTACCGCTCGTCGGAGGCCCGCACCCTGCCCGGGTCCGGCCTGGGCCTGGCGATCGTGAAGCAGGCGGCGGAACGGCACGGCGGCGCGGCCTACGCGGGCCGGGCCCCCGAGGGCGGCGCGCTGTTCACCCTGAGGCTGCCGGGTCGCCCGTGACGGCGTAGCGGGCGACGATCGCGGCGGCGCGGTCGTGCAGGTAGGTGCGCAACCACCGCGGTTCGAGGGCTTCGGCCTGCACGGCGAGCTGCCACAGCGCCCACTGGGCGTGCCGCCGGTCCTGGAAGGTGACCTCCATCCGCAGCTGGCCGTCCGCCTCGACGTGTTCGGAGAGCACGGCCAGCGCGGTGCCCACGAGGTCCTCGCGCCGGGCCGGGTCGAGCCGCACCAGCACGGCGACCTGGTCGCCACCGGTCCGGAACCGCGTGCTGCGCTCGCGCCACGCCCGGTCGAGGTCCACCCGCTCGGGCCGCCGCGCCGGTTCGGGCAGCTCCTCGGCGGCCGACACCCGGGACAGCCGGTAGGTGCGGTCCGCGCCGTCCCGCGTGGCCAGCAGGTAGCCCTGGTCCCGCACGGTGACCAGCCCGATCGGGTCCACCGTGCGCCACCGCGGCGCGCCGCCCGCCGCCGCGTACCGGATGCGCAGCCGGTTCCCGGCCAGCACCGCCCGCCGGATCCGCGCCACCACCGCGTCCGGCACCTCGTCGGCGACCACCCGGCGGGACAGCAGGTCGGTCTCCGGGTCGACCAGCAGCCGCTCGGCCACGCCGGCGGCGGTGTCCCGGTGGCTCTCGGGCAGCGCGTCGACCACCTTGAGCACGGCCGACGCGAGCGCGGAGCCGAGCCCGAACACCTGCGCGCCCCGGCGGGACCCGGCGACCAGCAGGGCGAGCGCCTCGTCGTGGTTGAGCCCGGTGAGCCGCGTCTGGAACCCCGGCAGCAACGCGAAACCGCCGTTGCGCCCGCGCTCGGCGTACACGGGGACGCCCGCGGCGGACAGCGCCTCGATGTCGCGCAGCACGGTCCGGGTGGACACCTCCAGCTCCCGGGCCAGCGTCGTCGCGGACAGCCGGCCGCGCTGGCGCAGCAGCAGCACCAGCGACACCAACCGGTCCGCACGCACGGGAAAACCCTAACCAATACACGACACAGGGTGTCGTGATTCGTTGCGAGGCTTGGCGCAGTCGATGAACCGAATGGAGTTTTCGTGGCTGTGCAGCGAACGGCGGTCAACCCGTGGAACTGGTCGGTGGAGATGGGGTTCAACCAGGGCGAGGTCGTCACCGGCCAGACGCGCACCCTGTACTGCTCCGGGCAGACCGCGATGAACGCCGAGGGGAAGCCCGAGCACGTGGGTGACATGGGGGCGCAGCTCGCGCTGAGCCTGGACAACCTGGAGGCGGTGCTCGCCGAGGCGGGCATGTCCCTGGCGAACCTGGTCCGGCTCAACGTCTACACCACCGACGTTGACCTGCTCTTCCAGCACTACGGCGTGCTGGCGGCCCGGTTGGGCGCGGCGCGGGTGGCCCCGACCACCACGATGCTCGGCGTGACGCGCCTGGCGGTCCCCGACCTGGTGGTCGAACTGGAGGGGACCGCCGTCGCGTGACGGGCCCGGGGAGCGGGTCCGCACCCGCTCCCCGCCGGCTCGCCTCGAACCGCTCGCCCCCCGGCTAGCTCTCCACGAACCGCTCGGGCACCGGCTCGCTCAACACCCGCCGGGTCGTGTCGAGCCCCCAGGCGTCGAGGCGGTCCAACCCGTCCGACGACCCGCGCAGCCCGCCGTAGGCCGAGACGTGCCCGGCCCACTCCTCCCGCCGCTCGACCTCGGGCCGCGCGATCAGGCAGTCCGGGTCGTTGACCCAGAACCGGCCGTGCTGGAACGCCCGCGACACCCCGTTGAGCACCGCGCCGCGCTGGGAGGGCTGGGCGACGTCGCCGTTGCCCGGCTCGTACTCGGGCGAGATGTCCGGGCTGACCCGCATCGCGTCGACCAACCCGATCGACGGCAACTGCGGCGCGCCGCACCCGAGCAGGTACGCGTCCCCGATGAACGACCGGATCAGCTCCACCCCGCGCCGGTAGGCCTCGATCGGCGACACGTCCTCGTACCGGCGACCCGGCAGCGCGGCGGCGTACACGAAGTCGATCTTGTGGAACGAGATGCCCCACGACCGGAACGCCGTGAACACCTCCCGCAGGTGCTCGACCGCCCCGGGGTGCGTGGTGTCCAGCGCGTACAACGGCTGGTTCCAGTTCCGCCCGGCCGACACGAACGACCCGTCACCGGCCCGCACCAGCCACTCCGGGTGCTCGGCGAAGACCCGCGACCGCCGCCCGACCAGGAACGGCGCGGTCCAGACCCCGGCGCGCCGACCGGTCCCGGTGATCCGCTCGAAGACCCCGCGCACACTGGCGAACCGCCCGGACGGCGCCAGCCAGTCGCCGATCTCCGCCTGGTACCCGTCGTCCACCTGCACCACGTCCACCGGCAGGTCCAGCGCGTCCAGCAGCGCCAGGTTCCGGTCCACGTCGGACTCCGTCACCTCGGTGAAGTACTGGTACCACGAGCACCAGATCGTCGGCGCGGGCCGCGGAGCGCCCAACCCCAACGCCTTCACCACGTCGTCGGCCCACCGCGCGAACGCCCGCGGCACCGACGCGGCCTCCACCCGCACCTCCACCGGCCCGTCCGCGTACACGACCACGCGCTGGTCCACGTAGGTGGCCTTGATCGACGGCACCGCCTCGGTGGGCGACGCTGCGGCCACCACGGTCACCGGGGCGCCGTCGCCCGGGTCCACCGCCAGCAGCCCCTCGCCCCAGAACCCGGCCGGGAACGACTCGGCCCGGTAGTTGCCGATGCGGTGCTCCGGCGCGACCCAGCGGTGCGGCGCCTGCGCCAGGGAGTAGCCGGTGGACGGTGACCACGACTGCCACCCCTGCTCGTGCACCCGCGCGCACCGGGGGTCCACCGGGATCTCGGCGACGATCCTCATGCCTACCCCTTCGTCGATCCGAGCGTGAGACCACCGATGAACTGCCGTTGCAGCACGAAGAACACCACCAGCGTCGGCAGGGCGACCAGCAGCGATCCGGCCGCGACCAGGTTGTTGTCGGTGAAGAACGTGCCCTTCAGGTTCTGCAACGCCGACGTGATGGGCATCTTGTCGCCGGTCTGGATCAGCACCAGCGCCCACAGGAAGTCGTTGTAGATCCAGGTGAACTCCAGCGTCGCCAACGCGGCCAGCGCGGGCCGGCACAGCGGCAGGACGACCTGCCAGTACTGCCGGAACACCCCGGCCCCGTCCACGCGGGCCGCCTCGCCCAGCTCGTGCGGGATCGTCTTCATGTAGTTGCTCAGCACGAACACGCAGAACCCGGACTGGAACGCCACGTGGATCAGCACGAGCCCGAGCTGCGAGTCCAGCAGCAGCCCGGACTCCGAGAGCCACTCCGGCACCTCGATCAGCAGGTACAGCCGGTACAGCGGGGTCACGACCACCTGTTGCGGCAACAGGTTGCCCGCCGTGAACAGCATCAGCAGCGCGATGTTGAACCTGAAGCTGAACCGCGAGACCCCGTACGCCACCATCGAGCTGAGCAGCAGCACGAACACCAGCGCGGGCACGGTGATCAGCAGCGTGTTGAGGTAGTAGTGCGGCAGGTCGGCCTGGGTCCAGGCGTTGCCGAAGTTGTCCAGGGTCAGGCTTTCCGCCCACGAGAAGTACCCGTTGCGGCTGGTGTCGTCGTAGGTGCGCAGCGACGCGTACAGCGCCCACAGCAGCGGGGCGAGCGTCACCAGGCATGTCAGCGCGAGGAAGACGTGCAGGACCACTCGGCCGGGTCGGATCGTCACGCCCGCTCCTCCTTCCGGAACACCTGGAACAGGTAGGTGACGATGAACCCGAGCGAGATCAGCAGCAGGATCACCGCGAGCGCGGACCCCCACCCGATCCGGCTGGACTCGCCGATGATGTTGTCGGTCACCAGCACGGACAGCAGTTCCAGCCCGTTGCGGCCCTTGTTGACCACGTAGACGATGTCGAACGCGCGCAGCGCCTCGATCACCGTCACCACCAGCACCACGATGTTCACCGGCTTGAGCACCGGGAACGTGACGCGGGTGAAGGTCTGGAACGCGTTCGCGCCGTCCAGCGCGGCGGCCTCCTTCAACGCCGGGTCCACCGACTTCAGCCCGGCCAGGTACAGCAGCATGATGTACCCGGTGTGCCGCCAGGCCGCGGCCACCAGCACCGCGTACAGGTTGATGTCCGGGTCGCCCAGCCAGTTGGTCGGGTTGTCGTCGGCGGTGCCGAGCAGGTTGTTCAGCAGCCCCTGCTCGGGCTGGTAGATGAGCTGCCAGATGAACCCGACCAGCGCCAGCGACAACACCATCGGCAGGTACAGCGCGCTCTGGTAGAGCCGTCCGAAGCGGAGTTCGCGGTCCAGCAGCACGGCGAGGAACAGCCCCGCGACGGTCGGCAGCACGAGCAGGAACGCCAACCAGATGAGGTTGTGCCGCAACGCGGGCCAGAACCGCGGGTACCGGGTGAAGATGTCGACGTAGTTCTGGAACCCGATCCACTGGATGTCCTCGAACCCGCCGATGCCGTCCCACGAGCTGAACGACAGCGCGACCGACCCGAGCGCCGGCACCCACACGAACAGGACGTGCACCAGCGAGGGGAGGCCGAGCATGAGCCCGAGGACGAGCTTGTCCCCGGGCGGCAGCGCGGTCGCGCGCCTGGTCCGGCGGTGCGGCGGGGGAGAGGTCGCCGCCGCGCCGCCGGGGTCTGTGTGGTCGGGAGCCTGGTCCTGCACCGCGGTCACGCCGGTCACCCCGTGAAGATCGTCTTCGCCTGGTCGGCCATGCCCTTGAGGATCGAGTCGATCTCGTTCGGGTTCTGGATGAACGAGTTCAGCCCGTTGGTGGCCGCGTCGCTGGCGAAGCGCGGGTCGGTGTCGCGGTCGAGGAACTGCGTGATGTGCTTGGCTTCCCTGATGACCTGCGCGGCCTTCTTCTGCAGCGCGTTGTAGCCGGCCGTGTCGGCGTTGCTCGACGTGGCGATCGAGGTCGGGTCGGACTTGAGGTAGGCCAGCTGCGCGGCGGGCGAGGCCAGGTACTCCAGCAGCTTCTTCGCGCCGGCCTCGTTGGCGGGCTTGCGGGCCATCATGTACCCGTCGATGGGCGCCTCGACGGTGTCCTGGCCGTGGGCGGGGTTGATCTCGGGGAACGGGAAGAAGTCGAGGTCGTCGAGGTCGGGGCCCTTGAACTGCTGGGCGACGAACGACCCGAGCAGGAACATGCCCGCCTTGCCCTGCCCGAGCGCCTGGGCGGCCTCCTGCCACTCGCGGCCCAGGGCGTTCTCCTGGTGGAACGGCAGCAGCCGCTTCCAGGTGTCGAACACCTCCTTGACCTTCGGGCTCTGCCAGTCCTCCTTGCCCGCCATGAGGTCGACGTGGAACTGGTAGCCGTTGACGCGGAAGTTGAGCTGGTCGAACGTGCCCATGCCGGGCCAGCCCTGCTTCTGCGCGAACGCGATGGGCACCAGTCCCTCGGCCTTCATCTTCGTGGCCAGCGCGACCATCTGGTCCAGCGTCCTGGGCACTTCGTACCCGCGCTGCTGCCAGACGCTCTTGCGGTAGAAGATGCCCCACGGGTACTGGGTGAACGGGATCAGGTACTGCTTGCCGTCCGACCCGGTGGAGGCCTCCTTCAGCGCGCCGGCGTAGCCGCCGCCCACCTTGCCCCACACGTCGGACAGGTCGCCGGTGAGGCCCTTGCCCGCGAAGAACCGCATCCGGTAGCCGGCGAACCAGGCGAGCACGTCGTCCGGGCGGCCCTGGAGGTAGTTGTTGATCTGCTCCTGGTACTGCTCGTGCTGCTTGGTGTTGATGGCGACCTTGAGGCCGGACTCCTTCTCGAAGCCCTGGAGCGCGGCGGTGATGGCGTCCTTCGGGACCTGGTCGGAGAGGTTGTTGCCGAACGACACGGTGTCGGTCGCGCCGCCGCTGTCGGAGCCGCCGCACGCGGCCAGGCCGGGGACGGCCGCGAGGCCCGCGCCCGCGACGAGCGCCTTCAGCAGGGCCCGGCGGCCCATGAGCGGGTGGGGGGTCTCGAACCTTGCCATCTTCGCTCCTTCGGGTGACACACGGCTGCACGACCGAACACACGATTCAACAAAGTTGCGCACAATGTGGTCCGCAGCACACCGCCTGTCAAGCCTCGTTACAGAGCCGTTAACCCGCCTGTGCTGCGGATAGTGACGCTGAGCAGGGGGAACCGCCCAACCCGGTGATCGTCTACCGCCAAACAGACCTAAACGATCGCTTCTGTTCGCTTGTGTTGACGTTGTCGTGGTTCGTCGGTCAGGCTTGCCGCATGACCGATTGGCCGGTGGGCATGCCGGGGCTCGCGTGGGGCGCTGACTACAACCCGGAGCAGTGGCCCGAAGAGGTGTGGGCCGAGGACGTGCGCCTCATGCGCGAGGCGGGCGTGAACCTGGTCAGCGTCGGCATCTTCTCCTGGGCGCTGCTGGAGCCCGAGGACGGCCGCTACGAGTTCGCCTGGCTGGACCGGGTGCTGGACCTGCTGCACGACGGCGGCGTCCGGGTGGACCTGGCGACCGCCACCGCGTCCCCGCCGCCGTGGCTGACCACCGCGCACCCGGAGATGCTGCCCGAACGCGCCGACGGCGTCCGGCTCGCGCACGGCTCGCGCCAGGAGTACTGCCCCAGCTCACCGGTCTACCGGCGCAAGGCCGTGGCGCTGGCCCGCGCCCTGGCCGAGCGGTACCGCGACCACCCGGCGCTCGCGGCGTGGCACGTCGGCAACGAGTACGGCTGCCACGTGTCCCGCTGCTACTGCGACCGCTGCGCGACCGCGTTCCGCGAGTGGCTCAAGGCCAGGCACGGGACCCTGGACGCGCTCAACGAGGCGTGGGCGACGGCGTTCTGGAGCCAGCACCACACCGACTGGGACCAGGTCCTGCCCCCGCGCGCCACGCCGACCTACGGCAACCCCGGCCACCTGCTGGACTTCGACCGGTTCTCCTCCGACGCCCTGCTGGAGCTGTTCAAGGCCGAGCGGGACGTGCTGCGCGAGGTGACCCCGGGCGTGCCCGTCACCACGAACTTCATGGTCGGCTGGACGTTCTCCGCGCTGGACTACTGGGCGTGGGCGCGCGAGGTCGACTTCGTCTCCAACGACCACTACACCGCCGCCGAGGACGCCGAGCGGCACGTCGAGCTGGCGTTCGCCGCCGACCTGACCCGCGGGCTCGCGGCCGGGCGGCCATGGCTGCTGATGGAGCACTCGACGTCCGCGGTGAACTGGCAGCCGCGCAACATCGCCAAGCAGCCCGGTGAGCTGCGCCGCAACTCCTTCGCCCACCTGGCCCGCGGCGCGGACGGCACGCTGTTCTTCCAGTGGCGGCAGTCCCGCGCCGGCGCGGAGCGCTACCACTCGGCGATGGTCCCGCACGCCGGCGCCGAGACCAAGGTGTTCCGCGAGGTGTGCCGGGTCGGCTCGGAGTACCGGGAGATCCGCGAGCTGATCGGGTCCACTGTGGACGCCAAGGTGGCGTTCGTCCACGACTGGCAGTCGCGGTGGGCCGTGGAGCAGCCGGCGCACCCGAACTCGGACTTCTCCTACCAGGAGAACGCCTTCGCGCTGTACCGGGCGTTCTGGCGGGCCGGTGTGACGGTGGACTTCCTGCCGCCTGACGGCGACTTCTCCGGGTACCCCCTGGTCGTGGTGCCCGCGCTGTACGCCCTGGACTCCGCCGAGCCGTTCGAGCGCTACGTCGAGAACGGCGGCCGGCTGCTGGTCACCTACCTGTCCGGCATCACCGACACCCGGGGCCACGTCCACCTGGGCGGTTACCCGGGCGCGTTCCGGGAACTGCTGGGCGTGCGCACCGAGGAGTTCTTCCCGCTGGGCCGGGGCGAGACCGCGACCCTGGACGACGGCGGCCCGGTGGCGCTGTGGACCGAGCTGCTGCACCTGGACGGGGCCAAGGCGGTCGCCTCCTACGCGGACGGGCCGCTGCCCGGCGTGCCCGCCGTGACCCGCAACGAGCGCGGCGACGGCGCGGCCTGGTACCTGGCCTGCGGGCTGTCCGGGGAGGGCCTGGCCAAGCTGGTGGACGCCGTGCTGTTCGACGCCGGCGTGCCGCGCGGTCACGAGGGCGTCGAGGTGGTGCGTCGCCGGGGTGCGGTGGCCGGATCGCCCGTATCGTGGCTGGTCGCGATCAACCACGGGGGCGGCGACGTCGAGCTGCCCGCGGCGGGGGTGGAGCTGCTGTCCGGCACGCGCGTGACCGGCTCGCTCACCGTGCCCGCCGGAGGAGTGGTTGTCCTCAGGGAAGAGGTGTGACGTGCTGGCGCGGCAACGACAAGCGGTGATCCTGGAAGAGGTCAAGCGGACCGGCGCGGTGCGGGTGAGCGACCTCGTGGTGCGGCTGGGCGTCTCGGACATGACGGTCCGCCGCGACCTGGACGTGCTGGCCGCCCGCGGACTGGTGGAGAAGGTCTACGGCGGCGCGACGTCCGTGGTCGGGCGCAGCACCGACGAGCCCGGGTTCGAGGCCAAGTCGGTGCGGCAGCTGCCGGAGAAGGAGGCGATCGCCGCCGAGGCCGCGACCCTGGTCCGCCCCGGCACCGCGATCGGCCTGTCCGCGGGCACCACCACGTGGACGCTGGCCCGGTTCCTGGACGACATCCCGGACCTGACCGTGGTCACCAACTCCATCCGGGTCGCCGACGTGCTCCAGCAGAGCGGGCGCACGGACCGCACGGTCGTGCTGACCGGCGGCGTGCGGACCCCGTCGGACGCGCTGGTCGGCCCGGTCGCCGTGCAGGCGCTGCGGTCCCTGCACCTGGACGTGGTGTTCCTCGGCGTGCACGGCATGGCCGAGCGGTCCGGGTTCACCACCCCGAACCTCAACGAGAGCGAGACCGACCGCGCCCTGGTGGACGCGGCCGGCCGGGTCGTGGTGGTGGCCGACCACACCAAGTGGGGCACGGTCGGCATCTCCACCATCGCCGCGCTGGACGAGGCGGACGTGCTGGTGACCGACGAGGGACTGCCCGAGGCCGCGCGGGGCGTGCTCGGCGAGCAGGTGGGTGAGCTGGTCCTGGCGCACGTGCCGGGACGGGGAGAGGAAGAGTTCGCGTGAAGCGCACGGCGGGGAAACTTGCCGATGGTCGGGAGATCATCTACTTCGACGACAGCCCGGACGCGCCGCCGCGCGTGGCGGTGGACACCCGGGACCTCCCGCGGACGCGACCGCTGTCCGAGGTGCGTCGCGATCCCCTGACCGGCGAGTGGGTGGCGATGGCCGCCCACCGCCAGACCCGGACCTACAAGCCACCCGCCGACCTGTGCCCGCTGTGCCCCTCGACGCCGGACATGCCGACCGAGGTCCCCGAGGCCGACTACGACGTGGTCGTGTTCGAGAACCGGTTCCCGTCCTTCGCGCCGGACGTGCCCGAACTTCCGTCCACTGTGGACGGTATGCCGATGGTGGCGCGGGCCGCCGGGCGCGGCCGGTGCGAGGTGGTGTGCTTCACCTCCGACCACACGACGTCGTTCGGCTCGCTGCCGGTGTCGCGGGTGCGCACCGTGGTGGACGCGTGGGCCGACCGCACGACCGCGTTGAACGCGGTGCCCGGCGTCGAGCAGGTCTTCCCGTTCGAGAACCGGGGCGAGGAGATCGGCGTCACCCTGCACCACCCGCACGGCCAGATCTACGGCTACCCGTTCGTGACGCCCAGGACCGAGCGCATGCTGGCCGTCGCCGCCGACCACCTGTCTGCGCACGGCACCCACCTGATGGGTGACGTGCTGGCCGCCGAACGCGCCGCCGGCGCCCGGGTCGTGGGGTCGTCGGAACACTGGACGGCCTACGTGCCCGCCGCCGCCCGCTGGCCGGTCGAGGTGCACGTCGTGCCCCACCGCCAGGTCCCCGACCTGCCGGCGCTGACCGCCGCGGAACGCGACGACTTCGCGCACCTCTACCTGTCGGTGCTGCACCGGCTGGACGCCCTCTACCAGCGGCCCCTGCCCTACATCGCGGCGTGGCACCAGGCCCCGGCGCGCGTCGGGCGCGACCTGGCGTGGCTGCACCTGGAGGTCTTCTCCGTGCTGCGCACCGCCGACAAGCTGAAGTACCTGGCCGGCAGCGAGTCCGGCATGGGCGTCTGGGTGAACGACGCGACGCCGGAGCAGATCGCCGAGCGCCTGCGCGGGTGAAGTTCTCCCCCGAGGACTCATAAGTGATGCCCAGGTCTGTTTAAGGCTCCTCTCAGGCGCACACCCCAGAGTGGTGGGCATGACCGAGAACGAGCCGCAGCAGCCGCGGAGCCCGTGGGCTTCCAGCGGCCCCGGTCGTGAAGACGCCGGTGACCGGCAGCAGGGTGCCGGGACGCCGGAGGACGGCGGCCCCGGAGCTGTGCAGGGCAGCTCCGTGCCGTCGAGCGAGACCGGTGCGGGCGGTGCTGTGCAGGGCAGCACCGCCGCGCCGGACCACGGCGGTGCGGGCGCTGTGCAGGGCAGCGCCACGCCGCCGGACACCGGTGCCGCGGGTGCCCCTTTCGTGGGCACCTCGCCATCGGACGCCGGAACGCCGAGCGCCTCTTACGAGCGCGCCGCGTCCCCGGTGCCAGGGTTCCCGGTCATCGGGGGCCCGCTCGGCTCGCCGGGTGCTGTGCAGGGCAGCGCCGGGCAGCCATCCACCGGCTGGGGGAGTGCCCAGCCGGGAGCACCCGGCCAGCCAGGCGTTCAGCAGGGGACGCCTGGCCGGCCGGGGCCCTACTACGCAGCGCCCGGAGCCGTCGTCACCCAGGCGCCACCACCGCCGAACCGGGGCCGCGGGAAGGTGGTCGCCGGTGTCACCGCGCTGGTCCTCGCCGTCGGGGGCGTGGCGGGCGGGGTCGGCGGCTACATCGGGTACCAGGCGGCGGACAGCTCCGGTCCGGTGACCAACGCGCTGAACGCCCCGCCGCCCGCGCAGCAGACCGGCGGCGCACCCGCCGGTTCGATCGAGCAGGTGGCGCAGAAGGTGCTGCCGACGGTCGTGCAGGTGCAGGTCAGCGGCGGTGCCGGTTCGGGGATCGTGGTCAGCTCGGACGGCTTGGTGCTGACCAACAACCACGTGGTCGAGTCGGCCGCCGCCGGTGGGGCGATCCGGGTCCAGTTCCAGGACGGCAAGCGGGCAGCGGCCAAGATCGTCGGCCGTGACCCGACGTCCGACCTGGCGGTGGTGAAGGCGGACGGCGTGTCCGGCCTCCCGACCGCCGAACTGGGCAGCTCGGGCGACCTGCGCATCGGCCAGGACGTGGTCGCGGTCGGTTCGCCGTTCGACCTGAACGGCACGGTGACGTCGGGCATCGTCAGCTCCCTGAACCGCCCGGTGCGGGCGGGTGGGGAAGACGGCAGCCAGGCGACGGTGCTGAACGCCATCCAGACGGACGCGGCCATCAACCCGGGCAACTCCGGCGGCCCGCTGGTCGACATGCAGGGTCGGGTCGTGGGCGTGAACTCCGCGATCTACTCACCCAACCGGCAGGGTTCGCAGGCGGGTTCGGTGGGCATCGGCTTCGCCATCCCGATCGACCAGGCCAAGCGGACGGCCAAGGAGCTGAGCGAGACCGGCAAGGCCACCCAGACGGTGCTGGGCGTGCAGGTGACCGACAACCAGGAGGGCGGCGCCCTGGTCCGCGAGGTCACGGCGGGCGGCGCGGCCGAGCAGGCGGGCCTGAAGCCGGGCGACGTGATCACCCGCCTGGGAGACCGCCCCATCGACTCGTCGGACGCCCTGGTGGCAGCGGTCCGCTCCCGCGCTCCGGGCGAGAAGGTGCAGCTCACGGTGGGCAGCCGAACCGTCGAGGTGACGTTGGGCAGCCAACCGGTGGAAACCAGGTAACGCCTGGTCCGAGGACTCCGGCTCACGTGCCCCGAGCCGGACGAAGGCCGCATACCGGCAGGTTCCCCTCACCTGCCGGGATGCGCTCTTTCAGCTTGGGTGGGAATCACCCGATCGGGGACATACAGGATCCGAGCCGTTTTGCGCTGTCGCGCGTCCCGTGAACAAGGAGCGCGGGACAACGGCAGGCTTCAGGCTCGGGCGGACCCCGTGCGGCGGCGGGCTGGGGGCGGTGGCCGGGCTGGGTGCGGTGGCCGGGCTGGGTGCGGTGGCCGGGCTGGGTGCGGTGGCCGGGCTGGGTGCGGTGGCCGGGCTGGGTGCTGTGGCCGGGCTGGGTGCCGTGGCCGGGCTGAGTGCGGGAGCCGGGTTGGGTGCGGCGGGTGCGGCGGCCGGCTGTGCACCGGGGCCGGTGGCGGTTGGCTGGGGGCGGGCGAGCGCGGCGGCCGGGCCAAGTGCGGGCTGAGTGCGCGAGTGCGGCGGGTGTGGTGGCCACCTGAGTGCGGCCGGTTGCCCACGCTGCGGCTGGCGGGTGTCTTACGGGGCGGTGACGGTGTTCGTCGTGGTCGGGATTGCCGGGTGGGTGGGTCGTACCTTGTGGGGGTGGGTGAGGTTGGGCGGGTTCTGGTTGTCGATGACGACGTGACCGTGCGGGATGTCGTTCGGCGGTACCTTGAGTTGGCCGGGCACCAGGTCGAGTTGGTCGGCGACGGCGAGCAGGCGTTGCGGCGGATCGCCGAGCGGGAGCCCGATCTCGTCGTGCTCGACCTGATGTTGCCGGGGATCGACGGGCTGGAGGTGTGCCGGCGGCTTCGTGGGCGCAGTGCGGTTCCGGTGGTCATGTTGACCGCGTTGGGGCAGGAGGAGGACCGCATCGCCGGGCTCACGCTCGGCGCGGACGACTACGTGACCAAGCCGTTCAGCCCGCGCGAGTTGGCGTTGCGGGTGACCTCGGTGCTGCGGCGGTCGCGGGTGGCGGCTAGCGTGCCGCCGTCGGTGCTGGTCGACGGGGACCTGCGGGTCGACGTCGGTGCGCACACCGCGTGGCGGGACGGGGTCGAGCTGGCGTTGACCACGCGCGAGTTCGACCTGCTCGTGTTCTTCCTGACCCACCCCGGTACGGCGTTCTCACGCGCCGAGCTGCTGGCGCGCGTGTGGGGGTGGGAGTTCGGGGACCAGTCCACCGTGACCGTCCACGTGCGACGGCTGCGCGAGAAGGTCGAACTCGACGCGGCTCGGCCGGTGCGCATCGCCACCGTGTGGGGCGTCGGCTACCGGTGGGACAGGAGCGCCTGAATGCTCGTCGAGATCTCGCACATCCTCCCGTACGCGGTGCTGTTCTCGTTGCCGCTGGCGGTGTTGGGCGCGCTGCTGTTGCGGCGGTTCGTGCACGGGTCGTTGACCGCGGCGCTGACGGTGCTGGCGATCGTGCCGGTGGTCGCGACGATCGGCGGCGTCCTCGCGGTCTCCGGGTTCATGTTCACGTCCATGCTGGTCACGACCGTGCTGGTGTGCGTGCTGGTGGCGCTGGTGACGGTTCCGGCGGCGGTCGTGCTGGGGCGGTCCGTCGCGCGGCGCAGCGTGTGGGAGCGGGAGGCTCGGGCTCGGGAGCGGGCGGCGGAGGCGTCGCGGCGCGAGTTGGTCGCGTGGATCAGCCACGACCTGCGCACGCCGTTGGCCGGGATCCGGGCGATGGCGGAGGCGTTGGCGGACGGCGTCGTCACGCGGCCCGCCGAGGTCGCCGACTACGCGGGGCGGATCTCGGCGGAGGCGCGGCAGCTGTCCGGGATGGTGGACGACCTGTTCGAGCTGTCCCGGATCACCGCGGGCGCGTTGCGGTTGACGTTGTCCGAAGTGCCCTTGGCGGACGTGGTGAGCGACGTCGTGGCGGCGGAACGGGCGGTCGCGGCGCGCAAGGGCGTCGAGCTGCGGGCGGACGCCGTGACCTGGCCGGTCGTGCTCGGCTCGGACCCCGAGCTGGCGCGGGTGGTGCGCAACCTGCTGGCCAACGCGATCCGCCACACCCCGCCGGACGGGACGGTCGCCGTCCAGGTGGACGTCGAGGGCTCGGAGGCGCTGCTGCGCGTGGACGACGCGTGCGGCGGCATCCCGGAGGCGGACCTGCCGCGGGTGTTCGAGGTGGCGTTCCGCGGCACGCCCAGCCGCCAGCCGGTGGGCGGCGGGTTGGGCCTGGCCATCGCGCGCGGCCTGGTCGAGGCGCACCGGGGCACCATCGACGCCCGCAACCACGGCGCGGGCTGCCGGTTCGAAGTCCGGCTGCCGTTGCGCACCGCGTGACGCCGTGTCCGCGGAACCGCTTCGCCCGTCACTGGGTACGGTGATCCGCATGGAACGCAGCGCTCAGCGCCTGGGACGTGCCCTGGTCGTGATCGTGGACGACCGGGTAGCGCACGGTGAGCACGAGGACAGCACGGGGCCGCTGGTCACCGAGCTGCTGGAGGAAGCGGGATTCATCGTCGACGGCACCGTCGCGGTGGAGGGCGAGGTCGTGGGCATCCGCGCCGCGCTGAACACGGCCGTCATCGGTGGCGTCGACCTGGTCGTCACCGTGGGCGGCACCGGCGTGTCGCCGCGCGACGTCACACCCGACGCGACGCAGGGCGTGCTGGACCGGCCGATCGCGGGCATCGCGGAGGCCCTGCGGGCGTCCGGCCTGGCGGCGGGCGCGGTGGACGCGGGCATCTCGCGCGGCCTGGTGGGGATCTCGGGCAGCACCCTGGTCGTGAACCTGGCGGGTTCGCGGTCGGCGGTGCGCGACGGCATGGCGACCCTGTCGGCCCTGGTGCCGTACGTGATCGAGCAGCTTTCGGGTCTGGACGAGGCGTGACCGAGCCGGCCGACGACGCACCCGCCCCGGCGGCGGAGGCGGCAGCGGAAGCAGCAGCGGCTGCGACTGAGGTTGCGGCTGAGGCTGCGGCTGCCGCCGAGGCGGCGCGTCGTCGCCGGCTGGCGGAGGTCTTCGGCGACGTGCTGCCGGAGTCCCCCGATGAACCGACCGCCGCCGCCCGCGACGAGCGGTGGTACCGGGAGAACCGCCCACCGCACCACGAGTAGGCCGCGGGACCGGCCGCCTGTCCGCTGCCGCCTGGCCGGGTTGCCGGGTGCGGCGGTGCCGTTCGGCGGTTGCCGGGTGGCGCAGCGGTGGCGGTGCCGTTCGGCGGCTGCCGAGTGGCGCAGCGGTGGCGGTGGCGGTGGCGTTCCGCAGCTGCCGAGTGGCGCAGCGGAGCCGTTCAGCGGGTGTGCAGCGGTGCCGTTCGGCGGCTGCCGGGTGGCGCAGCGGTGCCGCTCGGCGGGTGTCTGGGGCCGAGCGGCGGCTGGGTGGTGCCTGGGGCGTGCGCGGTGGGGCGGCTCCTGTCAGTTCTGGTTCTGGCGTTGCTGCTGGGCCAGGAGGTCGCGGATCTCCTTGAGGAGTTCCACGTCCGTCGGCTCCGACGGGCCCGGCTCCTCGCCGCGCTTGCGGCGTTCCTTCACCTTGTTCATCGGCATCACGAAGATGAAGTAGACGACCGCCGCCACGATCACGAAGTTGATCGCCGCGGTGATGATCGCGCCGAAGTCGATGATCGTCTTGTCGCTGCTGCCGAGCTGGACCGCCAGGCCGTTGACGTTGTTGCCGCCGAACAGCGCGACGATCGGGTTGATCAGGTTGTTCGTGAACGCCGTGACGATCGCGCCGAACGCCGCGCCGATGACGACGGCGACCGCGAGGTCGACCACGTTGCCGCGCATCAGGAAGTCTTTGAAGCCTTTGATCACGACCGGCTCCTCCATTCGGGGGGACACTTGGGGGCTAGCGGAGGGTAACCGGTTGCCCGCCTTCCTGTGACGCAGCGGGTACGTGTGTCGAGCGGTGTCAGTCTGTTGGGGTGAGGGTCGGGGGCAGGCCGAGCAGGTCGAACAGGGCCGTGCCGAAGGTCGTGATCTCGGCGATGCGGTCGCCTTCGACGCGCAGGACGTCGAGCTTGAACGCGCGGAACAGGGTGTCGCCTGGGCGGCGCAGGTAGCTCGCCGCCGCCGGCATGCGGTTCGTGCTCGTCGGGAGCAGTCGCCAGTCGCCCTCGCGGTCCGGGCCCAGGGCCCGTTCGAGCAGGGGCGCGATGGCGGCCAGGCCGTCGAAGCACAGCGGCAGCGGCGGCATGGTGACGCGCAGGTCCTCCGCCGCGATCGCCACCGCGGCGACGGCGTCGCAGCGTTCGTGCGCGTCGATGAACCGTTCGAGCAGGTCCCGTTCCGCCGGACCCGGCTCGTGCGCCGACCAGTCGTTGCGGTGCGACGGCAGGTGCTGCCGCATCGTGGCGCGGGCGCGCTGGAGTGCGCTGTTGGTCGCGGCGACGCTCAGGTCCAGCAGGTCGGCGGTCTCCTTCGCCGACATGTCGAGCACCTCCTTGGCCAGCAGCGCGGCCCGCTGGCGTGGTGGCAGCACCTGGAGCGCGGTGAGGAAGGCCAGTTCGACCGTCTCCCTCGCCACCGCCACCACGTCCGGCTCGTCGTGCGCGGGGGCGAGCAGGGTGTCCGGGTACGGGGTCAGCCAGCTCACCTCCTGTTGGGTCGTCACCGGTCTGCGCGCCTTGGAGCGGATCGCGTCGAGGCACGTCGTCGTCGCGATCCGGTACAGCCACGCCCGCACGTTGCCGCCGTCGAACGTGTCCCGGCCCTTCCACGCCCGCAGCAGCGTCTCCTGCACCGCGTCCTCGGCCTCGTCGTAGGAGGCGAGCATGCGGTAGCAGTGGACGTGCAGCTCACGGCGGTGTCGACGGAACGCCTCGTCCAGGTCGAGGGCGGCGTCGTGGGCGGCGTCGAGGTCGGGGTCGGCGTCGAGGTCGGGGTCGGGGTCGACGGCGGTTGCCGGGGAGAGTTGGCCGGCTGGGTCGGGGTCGGGTGCCGGGGTGGGACCGGCCGCCCGGGTGGGGTCGGGGTCGGCGGTGGGGTCGAAGCCGGCGGTCGGGGTGGGACCGGCGGTCGGGGTGGGTGTCGGGTCGGGGCCGGTGGCCGGGGCGGGGGTGGTGGGCATGGTCAGCGGACGGGCTTGGCGACCTGTTGGACGGCCCACGTGTTGCCGTCCGGGTCCTCGAAGAAGATGAAGCTGTTGTAGTCCGCCGCCTGCGGGTCGGGGCCCGGTGTCATCGCCCCGTTCTCGAAGTGCTGGACGCCCGAGTGCTTGACCCCGGCCGCGTCCAGCTGGGTCGCGGCGGCCTCGATGTCGGCGACCACCAGGTGGTTGCCCTTCAGCGAGCCCGGCTCCATGCCGCCGCCCAGGCCCTTGCCGAACACGATCGAGCAGCCCGACCCCGGCGGTGTCACCTGGACGACCCGGAACGCGTCGCCCGCGCTGTGGTCGGTGTCGACGGTGAAGCCCAGCTTGTCGGCGTAGAACTCCTTCGCCCGGTCCACGTCGGTCACGGGGACGATGACGACTTCCAGCTTCCAGTCCACGGTGCGCTCCTCCGCTCGGTGCGTGCGTTTTACATGCTGTGGAACGTCGGCCCGCCCGAACACTCATCGGTCCGGCGATGATTTTTTCGGGCGGGGTGTCGGCGCAGGTCAGCGCAGGGTGAGGGCCACCGGTTGGGCCAGCGACTCGGACGCCACCCGGGTCGCCGCCGCGCGGTCGAGGTTGAGCACGGCCACCTCGCCGTCGCGCACCGCCACCACCGACGCCGCCTCCGCCAGCACCCGGTCCTGGGCCACCACGTCGACCCGCGCCCCGGTTGTCAGGAGGCCGGCCACCGCCGGGTCGCCCAGCCGCACGGCCACCGACGCCGTGTCCGGGTTCGCCGCCGACAGCCGCAGGTCCGTCAGCGGCTCGCCGGCCCGCGCCGGCGACACCAGGGCCCGCCCGACGGCACGCTCCACAGGCACCGCACCCCCTGGGGACAACTCTGGGGGTATTCGGTGGACAACCACATCACCAGGGGTCAACGGTACCCCGGCCGCCAGGTCGTGGGCCGCCACCGCGACCTCCACCCCGGCAGGGGCGGGCCACACCGCGACACCGGTCGCCACCAGCAGGAACAGGACCGCCAAGATCTTCCGCATGAGGTTCATGGGTTCGACGGTAGGGAAGGATCAGGGGGCGGAAAAGCACGAGCCCCCGAGCTGTGGACAACTCGGGGGCTGTGGATAACTTGGGGATGCCGCGACCGCCGAACGGGCCGCGGCGGAGGAACGAGCGGACTTACGACGCCGCGGCGGCCGGGGCCGAGGAGGACGACGACGAGGCCGCCGGCTTCGACTCGCTCTTCGACGACGAGCCGGAAGAGGAGGAAGAGGACGAAGAGGACGAAGAGGACGAGGAAGACGTCCGGCTGTCGGTCCGGTAGAAGCCGCTGCCCTTGAACACGACGCCCACGGCGCCGTAGAGCTTGCGCAGCTTGCCCTTGCACTCCGGGCACTCGGTCAGCGCCGAGTCGGAGAAGGACTGCACCGCTTCGAACCGGTGGTCGCACTCGGTGCATGCGTACTGGTAGGTCGGCACTGGTCGCCCCTCCACGGGTCCTGGTTGGCACTCAGACCGCCAGAGTGCCAACCACGATGATGCGCCGGCCGGCATATCCCGCGCAAACATCGCAGGTGAAAGTCACAGGGGCAGCTTGACCAAGCCCGCGGGCGTCAGCACCGCGTCCATCAGCACGTCGTGCGGCTCGGCGGGCAGCGAGGGCACGAACTCCGACTCCCGCACGACCGCCACCTTCGGCCCCCGGGCCAGCGGCAACGACCGGTCGTAGTGCCCGCCCCCGCGCCCCAGCCGGACCCCGCGGTGGTCCACCGCCAACGCCGGGACCAGCACCAACGCCGCCGCCCCGATCGCCGAGGGCCCCAACACCGCCCCGGCGGGCTCCCGCAGCCCGTGCGGACCGGGCCGCAACGCCCCGTCGTACTCCGCCCAGTCCAACGGCGCCGCCCCCACCACGACCGGCAGCAGCACCCGGTACCCCGCGTCCCGCAGCACGTCGAGCATCTCGACCGACCCCGGCTCACCCCCCACCGCCAGGTACGCGCACACGGCCTGACCAGGCACGACCCCGAAAGCCTCCACGGCGGGCAGGACGACCGACGTCAACGGCGCGGCCCCGGCCACCCGCCGCGCCGCGAGCAGCCGTGTGCGCTCCGTCGTCTTCCGGTTACGTTCATCGGACGTCATCGCGAACACCCCTGACCACGCCGTTACGCTCGCTGTCCATGAGCGCCTTCCAGACAGCAATCGTGCCCGCGGCGGGACTGGGCACGCGCTTCCTCCCCACCACCAAGGCGGTGCCCAAGGAGTTGCTGCCGGTCGTGGACACCCCCGGGATCGAACTGGTCGCCACCGAGGCGGCGCAAGCCGGGGCGACCAAGCTCGTGATCGTGACCTCGCCCGGCAAGGACGCGGTGGCCGAGTACTTCCGGCCGCAGCCCGAGCTGGAGCGGACGCTCGAAGAGCGCGGCAAGACCGACCTGGTCGAGAAGGTCCGGCGGGCGCCGAACCTGATCAAGGTCGAGACCGCGATCCAGGACAAGGCGCTGGGCCTCGGCCACGCCGTCGGCTGCGCCGAGGGCAACCTGACCGGCGAGGACGAGGCCGTCGCCGTCCTCCTGCCCGACGACCTCGTGCTGCCCACGGGTGTGCTCAGCCGCATGGCCGAGGCGCGCGAGCGGTTCGGCGGCAGCGTGCTGTGCGCGTTCGACATCCCCAAGGACCAGATCTCCGCCTACGGCGTGTTCGACGTCCGCGACACCGGCGACGACGACGTCAAGCAGGTCGTCGGCATGGTCGAGAAGCCCAAGCCGGAGGACGCCCCGTCCACGTTCGCGGCGGCCGGCCGGTACCTGCTCGACCGCGCCGTCTTCGACGCCCTCAAGCGCATCACGCCCGGCGCGGGCGGCGAGTTGCAGCTCACCGACGCCATCGCCCTGCTGATCAACGAGGGCCACCCGGTGCATGTCGTGGTCCACCGGGGTGGGCGACACGACCTGGGCAATCCGGCCGGTTTCCTCAAAGCTGCGGTTGACTTCGCACTTGAGCACCCGGACTACGGGCCCGAGCTGGGGGAGTGGTTGCGGGAACGCCTCGGCAACTCCTGAACGAGGGTCGGCACATGAGGTCAGTGGAAGAGCAGCTCGCCCGGGTGATCGCCGCCGCCGTGCGGCCCGCCCCGGTGCGCGTGGCGATCTCCGAGTCGCAGGGCCTGCTCTGCGCGGAGGAGGTCGTCGCGGAGCGCGCGTTGCCCGGGTTCGACCAGGCGGCGGTGGACGGCTACGCGGTGCGCAGCGTGGACGTGCAGGCCGCCGGCACCGAACCGGTGGTGTTGCCGGTGGTCGGCGAGATCCCCGCCGGGTCCCGCCAGCCCAGACGGTTGCAGCCGGGCCAGGCGGTCCGGGTCGCGACCGGCGCGCCGCTGCCGACGCTGGCCGACGCCGTCGTGCCCCTCGGGTTCACCGACGGGCACGCGGCGAAGGTGACCGTCCACCGGCCGGTGCCGTCTGCGGCGTTCGTGCGGCGCACCGGCGAGGACGTGCAGACCGGTGACGTCGCCGTGCGCCGCGGCGCGTCCATCGGCGCCGCCCAGGTCGGTCTGCTGGCCGCCGTCGGGCGCAACAAGGTCCTGGTCCACCCCCGGCCGCGGGTGTCGGTGATCTCCGTCGGCGAGGAGCTGGTCGACGTGGACCGCACCCCCGGCCAGGGCCAGGTCTACGACGTCAACTCCTACGCGCTGGCCGCCGCCGCGCGGGACGCGGGCGCCGAGGTCAGCCGGGTCGGCATCATGTCGGTCGACCCGCGCAAGCTGCGCGAAGTGGTCGAGGGACGGTTGCTGCTGTCCGAGATCGTGGTCATCGCGGGCGGGGTCGGCGGGGTCGTGGGCGACGAGGTCCGCGCCGCGCTGGCCGACCTCGGGGACGTGGACTGCACGCGCGTGGCCATGCACCCCGGCTCGGTGCAGGGCTTCGGCCGGCTCGGGCCGGACGCGGTGCCCACGTTCCTGCTGCCCGCGAACCCGATGAGCGCCCTGGTCGTTTTCGAAGTGCTGGTCCGCCCGCTGATCCGGGCCGCGCTGGGCAAGCGCAACCCGTACCGGCGGGCGGTCGGCGCGCGGCTGCTGTCGCCGCTGACCTCCACGAAGGGGCGGCACGGCTTCCTGCGCGGCCAGTTGCTGCGGGACGCGGACAACGGCGAGTACCTCGTGCAGCCGTTGGGTACCTCCGGTGCGCACCTGCTGGCGTCGCTGGCGGAGGCGAACTGCTTGATCATGGTCGACGAGGACGTGACGGACGTGGCGGCGGGCGAGGAAGTGAAGGTCAGCTTCCTGGCCCAAAAGGGTTGAGCGGACGGAGGGGGATGGGCGCGGGTCTGGCGTGGGAAGGCGGCAGGCATCCCGGCTGGCCCGTGCGGCTCGGTCCGCTGCGGGTCGAGGCCGGTGTCGTCGCGCTGCGCCCGCCCAAGCTGCTCGACGCGTCCGCGTGGTCGCGCATCCGGATGCGTGACCAGGCCTACCTGGAGGAGTGGGAGCCCACCGCGGTCGACGGCTGGCCCGAGCGCAACGCCGCCATGTCGTGGCCCGCGCAGTGGTCGTCGCTCAAGGCCCTGGCCCGGCGCGGCCAGGCGCTGCCGTTCGTGATCACCGTCGACGGCGACCTGGCCGGGCAGATCACCGTCGGCAACATCGTGCGCGGGTCGCTGCGGTCGGCGTGGGTCGGGTACTGGGTCGCCGCCGACCGGGCCCGCGGCGGCGTGGCGACGGCGGCGCTGGCGCTGGTGGTGGACCACTGCTTCGGCGAGGCCGGCCTGCACCGGCTGGAGGCGACCGTGCGGCCGGAGAACAAGGCCAGCCTGCGCGTGCTCGCGAAGGCCGGTTTCCGCGAGGAGGGGCTGTTCCTGCGCTACCTCGACGTGGCCGGCGACTGGCGGGACCACCTGTGCTTCGCGATGACCGCGGAAGAAGCCTCGCCGGAAGGCCTGGTACGCCGATTGGTCGCGGCGGGGTTCGCCCGAACCGCCTGATCAGCGCGCCGAGCGGCTTATTCGGATCACCCGAAAGTGGGTGATAGACCACACTTTGGTACGTACGCCGGTCGGCGAGCCTCCGGCACAGGTGTGACTGTTGTGACTAACGTGGCGTACGAAGTCCGCGCGGGTAGGGGGAGGTGACGGGGGTGCCGAGTTCGCTGATCATCGTGGGACTGGTGGTGGCCTGGCTGGTCGTCCTCGTCCCGATGGTGGCGCGCAAGCGCGCCGACGCGCGGACCAGCATGGAGGAGGAGTACGACGCCATGCCCGACGCCGAGTACGACGACTACGACGACTACGCCGACGCGGAGGCCGACGAGTTCGAGGAGGTCGCCCACCGGCCCTACCGGCCCGGTCGCGGCGGCTTCGACCCGGAGACCGCGGCGATCGTGGCGCAGGCGAAGTACGCGTTCCGGCGCCGGGTGGTCGGCACGCTGCTGCTGCTCGCCCTGGTCACGGGCGTGGTCGCGGGCGTGCTGTACCCGCTGGTGTGGTGGGGGCACGCGGCGGTCGACCTGACCCTGGTCGGCTACCTGGTGTACCTGCGCCGCCAGGTGCGCATCGAAGAGGACATCCGCGCCCGCCGACTGGCCCGCCTGGCCCAGTCCCGCCGCCGCCCGGCCCCGCGCCCGGTGGTCGTGGAGGAGCGCGACGAGCAGGTGGAGGAGGAGCACGGCCTGGCCCCGCAGCCGCGCTTCGAGCACCACGTCCGCCCCGGCACGGTCGTGGTGGACGCCGACGACGAGGACCCGGTGTTCGTCGAGCTGGACGGCCCGGAGACGCTGCCGTACCGGCGGGCGGTGGGCGAGTAGAGGGGGGTGGCGAAACCACCCCCCGACGCCTGATATGCTTTCGCCGCACCACCGAGAAGGACAACTGAACACGGGGCTGTAGCGCAGTTGGTAGCGCGACTCGTTCGCATCGAGTAGGTCAGGGGTTCGATTCCCCTCAGCTCCACAAACATCGAGGGCGGTACCGGGCTGACCGGTGCCGCCCTTAGTTTCGCGAGGTCCCGCGCCGGACCGGTGCTTGGTGACGGCCGAAGGCGCGTGAGTCGCAATTCCCCGAGAACACCGCCGCTGGGCTCGCCAGGATTCGTGCGCCCGGCGGGTTCGGGACGCCGCCCGAATACTTCTCGCGCGACCTGGTTCGCCCGCGGGCGGTTCGCGCGCTTGCCGGGGTATCCGGCGCGGGTCGGGCGGCTCCTTCCCCCGTAGGGGAGGGATTCGATGACGACCACGGTGAGCTTCGTAGCCCATCCGGACGACGACCTGCTCTTCATGAACCCGGACATCCTGTCCGACGTGCAGGCCGGCTACGACGTGTGGGTGGTGTACCTGACCGCCGGCGACCTGCCGTGCGGCGAGGGGTTTCCGGCCTGTGGCAAGGACTACGCGGACATGCGGATCCACGGCGCGCGGGCCGCGTACGCGCGGGCGGCGCACGCGGCCGACCGGTGGACGTCCGAGCCGTTGCGGCTGGCCGGTCACGAGGTCGCCACCAACACGCTCGACGGGACGCGGGTGCGGCTGCTGTTCACCTTCGTCCACGCCGCCGGCGGCAGCGACCGGACCGGGGACCTGGCGCGCATGGTGCTGGACGAGGACTTCGTGGCGCACCCGATCGACGGGCGCTCCCCGTACACGCGGTCGTCGTTCGTCGCGGTGCTGCACGACGTCCTGGCGGTCGCGCGGCCCGACTACGTGCGCACGTTGAGCACCGTCGGGCACCGCGAGACCGTCCGCGACCACGTCGACCACGTGGCGGGCGCGATCCTGGCCGCGCTGGCCGACCTCGACGGCGCCGGGCGGACGTGGGTGCGGCGCGACGAGTACGACGCGTACGTGGTCCGGCAGCGGCCGGAGAACTGGCGGGGGTACTGGCGGGACGAGAAAACCGCCGTGTGGCAGGCGTACCGGCCGCACGACCCGGTGCTCGGGCCCGGCACGTGGGACGACGTGATGGGCCGCCAGTACCGGCAACGCGTGTTCGAGGTCGGCGACCCGTGGACCCCTCCGCCGGACTTCACCGGGTAGCCGTGCCACTACCATCCGCACGGTGCGATTCGTGGCCGATCTCCACATCCACTCCAAGTACTCGCGGGCGTGCAGCCGGGACTGCGACCTCGAACACCTGACCTGGTGGGCCCGCCGCAAGGGGATCACGCTGGTCGGCACCGGCGACTTCACCCACCCCGCGTGGCACGACCACCTGCGCGACGCGCTGGTGCCCGCCGAACCGGGCCTGTTCCGGCTGCGCGACGACCTGGACCGCGAGATCGACCGCACCCTGCCGCCGTCGCTGCGGGCGCGGACCGTGCGGTTCATGCTGTCCGTGGAGATCTCCACGATCTACAAGCGCGACGGCCGCACCCGCAAGGTCCACCACCTGGTCTACCTGCCCGACCTGGAGTCGGCGGCGGAGTTCAACCGGCGGTTGGCGCGCATCGGCAACATCGCCTCGGACGGGCGGCCCATCCTCGGCCTTGACTCGCGGGACCTGCTGGAGATCACCCTGGAGTGCGGCGGCTACCTGGTGCCCGCGCACGTGTGGACGCCGTGGTTCGCCGTGCTGGGCTCGAAATCGGGGTTCGACGCGGTCGCGGACTGCTACGCCGACCTGGCCGACCACGTGTTCGCGGTGGAGACGGGCCTGTCCAGCGACCCGGAGATGAACTGGCGCGTCTCGTCCCTGGACCGCTACCGCCTGGTCAGCAACTCCGACGCCCACTCGCCGCCCGCGCTGGGCCGGGAGGCGACGGTGTTCGACACCGACCTGGACTACCACTCGGTGCGGCGCGCGCTGGAGACCGGCGTCGGGCACGCGGGGTCGATCGAGTTCTTCCCCGAGGAGGGCAAGTACCACGTCGACGGGCACCGCAAGTGCGGTGTGCGGCTGGAGCCCGCGGAGACGGCGGCGCTGGGCGGGATCTGCCCGGTGTGCGGGAAGCCGGTGACGGTGGGGGTGTCGAGCCGGGTCGAGGAGCTGGCGGACCGCGCCGCCGGGTTCCGGCCGGACGGGGCCGCCGGGTTCGTCAACCTGGTGCCGCTGCCGGAGATCGTCTCCGAGGTCGTGGGGACCGGGCCGAAGAGCAAGAGGGTGCTGGCCGAGGTCGACCGGCTGGTGGCGGCGTTCGGGCCGGAACTGGTGGTCCTGCGGGACGTTCCGGTGGACGAGTTGGCCGCGCTGTCCCCGTTGGTGGGGGAGGCGGTGGAGCGGCTGCGGCGGGGGCGGGTGGTGCGCGACGCCGGGTACGACGGGGAGTACGGCGTGATCCGGCTGTTCGAGCCGGGGGAGTTGGAGCGGCGCGGTTCGGCGCTGTCGCTGTTCGAGTTCGCGCCACCGGCCCGGGCGGAGGCGCCCGCACCGGTCGTGGCACCCGCGCCGGCACCCGCTCCACGGGCGGTGGCGGCACCCGCACCGGCCGACCACGCGCACGGCACGGGGTTGCTGGACGGCCTCGATCCGGACCAGCGGGCGGCGGCCGGGAGTGGTGGTGGGCCGTTGCTCATCATCGCCGGGCCCGGCACGGGCAAGACGCGCACGTTGACGCACCGGATCGCGCACCTGGTCACCGAGCGCGCGGTACCCGCCGAAGAGTGCCTGGCCATCACGTTCACCCGGCGCGCGGCCGAGGAGATGGCCGAGCGGCTGGAAGCGCTGGGCGTGCGGGTCGCCGTGGCGACGTTCCACTCGTTGGGCGTGCGGATCCTGCGTGAGCACCACGCCCGGCTCGGGCTGTCCGCCTCCTTCGGCATCGCGGACCCCGAGCGGCAGGTCGAGGTCGCGCGCTCGGTGTGCGGGGACGACGGGGAAGCCCGGCGGCTGGTCGCCGAAGGGGCCGAGATCTACAAGAAAGCCCTGCGGGCACAGGACCTGGTCGACTTCGACGACCTGGTCGCGCTGCCGCTCGCCCTGCTGGAGGACGATCCCGCGCTGGTCGACGCCTACCGCGACCGGTACCGGTGGATCTCCGTCGACGAGTACCAGGACGTGGACGAGCGGCAGTACCGGCTGCTCGGCCTGCTCGCCCCGCCCGACGGCAACCTCACCGCGATCGGCGACCCGGACCAGGCGATCTACCGCTTCCGGGGCGCGGACGTCGGGTTCTTCCTGCGGTTCCGGGAGGACTTCCCGGGCGCTCGGGTCGTGCACCTGACCCGCAACTACCGGTCCAGCGCGGCGGTGGTGCGGGGCGCTCTGGAAGTGATCTCGCCCTCGACGCTGGTGCCCGGACGTGAACTCCACCCCTTCGGCGACCACGGCGACGCGTTGATCGCCGTGCACCACGCCGCGTCGGAGCAGGCCGAGGCGGCGTTCGTGGTTCGCACGATCGAGCAGGTGCTGGGCGGGGCGTCGTTCCACGCGTTCGACAGCGGGCGGGTGACCTCGGACGGCACGCAGGGGCTCGGGTTCTCCGACTTCGCCGTCCTCTACCGGACCGACCGGCGGTCCAGGGCGCTGGTGGACGCGCTGACCCAGTCCGGGTTGCCGTTCCAGAAGCGGTCGCACGACCGGTTGGCCGACCGGCCCGGTGTGGCGCGGATCGTGCGGGAACTCCCGTTCACCGCCGGCGAGTCCGTTGTGGACCGGGTGCGGGCGGCGGCCGGGGAGGACCACGTCGCGCACGAGTTGCTCAAGCCGCTGGCGGTGGAGTGCGGCACGGACTTCGAGCGCTTCCACACCACGCTGGCGCTCGGCGTCGAGGTGGACGCGTGGGACCCGCGCGCGGACCGGATCTCGCTGCTCACGCTGCACGCGTCCAAGGGCCTGGAGTTCCCGGTCGTGTTCATCGTCGGGTGCGAGGACGGCTTGTTGCCGCTGCGCTGGCCCGGTCAGGACGACGACACCGACGAGGAGCGCCGACTGCTGTTCGTCGGCATGACCCGCGCGCGGCGCCACCTGTTCCTCAGCCACACCGCGGCCCGGCCGCGCTCGCCGTTCCTGGCCGACCTCGGCGAGTTCCGGCGGATCGGCGACGCCCAGCCGAAGCGGCGGCGCGGGGGCACGCAGGCCAGCCTGTTCTGAGCACGTGAGCCATGATCACGAATGGTATGGACCATAACGCGGTGTTATGACAGAACTGGAATATCCGCCGAGCCCCGCGGCCGGCTAGCGTCGACACCACGGCCCCGCATCCAGTGTCACCACCCCTGCAAGGAGACAGCGGATGACTCGACGCATCGCCGCCGCCGTCGCCGTGACGGTCCTGGGCGCTGCCGGTGTCGCAGCGGTCCTGACCACCAGTGCGACCGCCGGCCCACCACCAGCGGAGAGCAGTGACCTCGTCGCCGCTCTCTCCCGCGACCTCGGCCTGACCCCTGACCAGGCCAAGTCGCGGCTCGTCCGCGAAGCCCAGGCGACGCGCACCGACCACGACCTCAAGAACCGCCTCGGCGCGACCTACGCGGGCTCCTGGCTGGACAAGGACGCCACCACGCTGACCGTCGCCGTCACCAACGCGGCCCAGATCCAGGCCGTGAAGGACGCGGGGGCGACGCCCAAGGTCGTCAAGCACAGCCAGATCCAGCTCGACGCGCTCAAGGCCAAGCTCGACGCCAACGAGGACGTCCCCGCGGGCGTCCCCGCCTGGTACGTCGACGTGACCACGAACTCCGTGGTCGTCCTGGCCCGCGACCTCGGCAACGCCAAGGCGTTCGCCAAGGCCAGCGGCCTGTCCGAGGCCGACGTGCGGATCGAGCCGTCGAACGAGGACCCGCGCCCGCTGATCGACGTGATCGGCGGCAACGCCTACTACATGAGCGGCGGCGGGCGCTGCTCGGTCGGGTTCTCGGTCAACGGCGGCTTCGTCACCGCGGGCCACTGCGGCAGCAACGGCCAGGGCACCACCCAGCCGACCGGGACGTTCGCCGGGTCCAGCTTCCCCGGCAACGACTACGCGTGGGTCCGCGTCGCCTCGGGCAACACCATGCGCGGCCTGGTGAACCGCTACCCCGGCACCGTGCCGGTGGCCGGTTCGACCGACGCGCCGGTGGGCGCCTCGGTGTGCCGCTCGGGCTCCACCACGCAATGGCGCTGCGGCACCATCCAGCAGCGCAACACCTCCGTCACCTACCCCCAGGGCACCGTCTCCGGAGTGGTCCGAACCAGCGCCTGCGCCGAACCCGGCGACTCGGGCGGCTCGTGGCTCTCCGGTGACCAGGCCCAGGGCGTCACCTCCGGCGGATCCGGGAACTGTTCGTCCGGCGGCACCACGTACTTCCAGCCGGTGAACGAGATCCTCCAGGCCTACGGCCTCCAGCTGGTCACGAGCGGCACGCCGACGACATCGACGTCGCCGACCACCACGACCGGCAACCCCGGCCAGACGACCTGGCAATCGGGCGCCACGTACGCGATCGGCTCCCTCGTGACGTACAGCGGCGTCGGGTACCGGTGCTTGCAGGGGCACACAGCCCAAACCGGTTGGGAACCGCCCAACGTGCCCGCCCTGTGGGAGCGCGTGGGCTAGCGGCAAGCCACATGCGCGGGGGAGGGGTCCGGCGCCCGGCGTCGGACCCCCCTTTCCCGCGTAGCCGGGGGCGCGAGGCGACTGCGGAGACGCCTCCCCCCACCGGGACCGCACGGGCGTTTGCGGAGGCGCCCCAGGTCCCACCACCGGGTGGCGGGGCGTTTGCGGAGACGCCCCGCCCCCACTTGTGCCCGGACGTTCACGGGCGCGCCCTGCTGTAGCGGTCGTTATAAAATCGCTCCGTGGCGGGCCGCAAGCGTGCTTTCGACCGGGAGGAAGTGCTCGACCAGGTGACGCGTGCCTTCTGGCGCGCCGGGTACGACGCGACGTCCGTCGCCGACCTCACCAAGCTCACCGGCGTCAACCCGCCGAGCCTCTACGCCGCGTTCGGCGACAAGAAAGCCCTGTTCACCGAGGTCGTCGAGCGGTACGCCCGCACGTACGGCGCGTTCACCGCCCGGGCCGTCGCCGAGGAGCCCACCGCGCGCCGGGCCGTCGAACGCCTCCTGCGGGAAGCCGCCGTCGAGTACACCGCCGCCGACCGGCCGCGCGGCTGCCTGATCCTCAGCGCCCCCGAACTCGGGCACCTGCGCGCGGTCGCCGTCGCCGCCGTCGAGGACAAGATCCGGCACGACGTCACCACCGGCGAACTGCCCGCGCGCACCGACCCGCACGCCCTCGCCGTGTACGTCGCGGCCGTCGTGCGCGGCATGTCCGACCTCGCCCGCGACGGCGCGACGCGCGAAGAACTCGGCCATGTTGCCGAGGCGGCCATGTCGGCGTGGCCCTCACCCGTACCCTGAGAGGCGACGAGAAGGGGTGGTGGAGGGCGTGGAGCTGGCCAAGTCGCTGCTGGACTGGCTGCACGGCTTTACCGGCGTCCCCCTGTGCCCGGGCGACTGGGCGTGGACCACGACCGCGCTCGGCGCGCTGATCGGCGTCCTGCCGACCGTCGCCGCGCTGCTGTCGATCACGATCCGCCGGGTCGTCGGCAACTCCTACGGTCCGGTCACCGGGGCGATGTTCGCCGTGCTGGGCGTGACCAGCACGCTGGTGCTGCCGTGGGTCCTGTTCTCCGGCACCGCCCAGGCCCTGCAACGCGGCGCGCTCTACGGCATGAGGTCGCTGGCGGAGTCGCCGTGCATGACCTTCACCCAGGGGCAGTACCTGGTGGGCGCGCCGTCGATCATCACCGCGATCACGGGCGGGTCGGGGACGGTGTACCTGGTCGCGTCGTCCGTCACCGCCGTGCTCGCGCTGCTGTGCCTGGTGTTCGTGATGATGCAGGCCGGGTCGGCGTTCCGGCTCGGCCCCAACTGGCCCCGTCGGGTGTTCTGGCCGCCCTTCGTGGTGCTCCTGGTGGCCACGTCGGCACTGCCCGTGACGCTGGTGGGGCACCTGCTGCTCGGGTTCTTCCCGATTGCGCTGATCGGCTCACTCGTCGTGCGGATTTTCGGGTTGACTACCGCCATGCTCAACCGCCCCGGCCGCGACCGCGGTACCCCGGCCACGCCCCAGCCGGGCGCGTCGCCGGCGCGCTCCACCCCGCCGCAGCCGGCCGTGTCCGCGCGGCAGAACAACCCCCAGAACAACCCGCACAACCCGCACAACCCGCCGCCGTACCAGCCGGCCGGCAAGCCGCCGCCCTACCAGCCCGCGCACGTGCCGCCGTACCGGCCGATCCCGCCGTACAACCCGACGCCGCCGGCCCCGAAGCCGGTCCCGCCGCGCCAGTACCCGCCGACGCGGGTCGCCGAGGTCCCGCCGGTGCCGGGCGCGGAGCCGCCGCGTCCCACGCGCGTGGAGCAGCAGCCCGCCCAGCTGGCCGACACGCCGGGCCCGCTGCCCTTCGGTCCGGGCGCGTCCTCGACCCCGCCCACCCCGACCCCGGACTCGGGGAAGGTGTGGAACCCGGCGGGCGGCCGGTTCCGCCGCGTCCGCCAGCTCGGGCGGGGCGGGTTCGGCACCGTGTGGCTCGCGGTGGACACCCAGCTCGACCGCACGGTCGCGGTGAAGCTCGCCCACGCCCCGGACAACGACACCGAGCAGCGCATGCTGCGCGAGGCGCGGGCGTTGGCGGCGGTGCGGCACCCGAACTGCGTGCGCGTGTTCGACATCGTGCAGGACCCGGACGGCCTGGCCATCGTCATGGAGTACATCGACGGCCAGCCGCTGTCCGACGTGGTCCTGAAGAACGGCCTGCTCCAGGACACCCTCGCCGCCCGCCTGTGGGTCAACATGGCCGACGCGCTGGCCGCCGCCCACGAACAGGGCGTGCTGCACCGGGACGTGAAGCCGTCGAACGTGATCGTGGACGGCAGCGGCACGGCGCACCTGATCGACTTCGGCATCGCCCGGTCCAAGGGCGACAGCACCCTGACCGCCACCGGCATGATGGTCGGCACCCCGGACTTCCTGGCCCCCGAGACCGCGCGCGGCGAGGCGGCCAGCCCGGCGTCGGACGCCTGGCAGCTGGCCGCCACGGTCAGCTACGCGCTGACCGGCCACCCGCCGCGCGGGTCGCGGGAGAACCCGATCTCGTCGCTGATGGCGGCGGCGCAGGGCGAGCCGTGCGTGAAGCTGCCCCAGCACAGCGCCCACTCGCGGTTGCTGACCAACGCCTTGGACGCCGACCCGGCCAAGCGGCCGACGCTGTCGTCCATCCGGGCCGAGCTGGGCTCGTGGCTGTCCCAGGCGGGCGTCAGCAAGGAGGGCCCGGTGACGCGGCTGATCGACCGGCCGGAGCCGCCGACCAGGCCAGTGCGCTGACCGCGGCCGGCACCAGCAGCCACCAGCCGGAGAACCCCAGCACCACCAGCGTGAACGCGAGGGCGACGGCGGGCGGGGCCTTGCGCGGCAGCAGCTTGACCGCCGCCGCCATGCCCGCCGCCGTCACCGCCGCCAGCGTCGTGGCGGTGACGCCCATGAGCGTGGTCAGCTCGACCTCCCACGCGGCCGTCGCCACGAGCAGCACCGCGCACCACCCGGCCTGCACGCACAGGGACCGCTTGAGCCCCATCGCCGTGCCGAGCTGAACCGCGCCCGCCAGGTAGGTGTTCAGCGCGCCGAAGCTCAACAGCACCGCCGCGACCGCCGTCACCACCCGCGCGGACGGCCCGAACGCCCGTTCCAGCAGCACGGCGAGCGGCACGTCCCCCGGCACGGCCACCGTCGTCACCGCCAACCCCAGGTAGAGCACGGCGACCACGGCCAACGTCCGCCGCGTCGCCCGCTTGAGGTCGGGGAACCCGCCGGACAGGTGGCTCGCCGCCTCCCAGCCCGCGAAGGCGAAGAACAGCACGGTCGCCGCCGTCCCGACCGCGAGCCAGCCGTGCGGCGCGAACGGCCGGAAGTCGTCGGCGGTGACGTGCGGCGCCCGGACCGCGATGGCGACCGCCACCAGCGCGACGAGCAGGCCGACCAGCAGGACCTGGGCGGTGGCGGACACCCTGAGCCCGGCGTGGTTCGCGGCGAACGCGGCGACCAGGACGGACGTCCCCCACACCAGCGGGTGCCCGCCGACCGCGTGCGCCGCGTACTGCCCGCCGACCAGCGCGCCACCCAACACCCCGACCGGCACACCGACCGCCGCGAACCACCAGGCGACGGTCCGCTGGGCGCGCGGCCCGAACGCCCGCCCCACGAACCCGGCGACACCGTGCCCGCCGGGGTGGCGGGTGCCGAGTTCGGCGAACGACATGGCCACGGGGACGCTCAACGCCAGCAGCAGCACCCAGGCCAGGATGGACGCCGGTCCCGCTTCGCCGGTCGCCAACGCGGGCAGCACCAGCACACCGGGCCCGAGCACCGCCCCCAGGTACATCGCGGTGAGCCTCATGGCATCAACGGCAACTTGCGGGTCAACCTGGTGACCACCTCGCGCGGCCCGTGGAGGGCGACGGCGACGAACTCGGGGTCGTGCGCGCGGGCGAGGTCTTCGAGGTAGGCGTCGTAAGCGCGGGCGCGGCGGGCGACCTCGGTGAACCCGATCGCCGTGACCCCGTCGGCGGCGTGCAGGGCTTTGATCGTCGCGGCGTCGGCGGTGAGGACGGGGACGGGGTGGCTGGTGATCCCGAGGTGGGTGGTGCCGTCGGCGTCCTTGCCGTCGTCACCGATGGTGTCGGGCAGGCGCGCGCCCAGGCTGAGGCCGAGGACGGCGGCGGCGTTGGCGGCGAGGCCGGGCGGGAGGTCGGCGCGGAGGACGAGCGCGATCCTGGTTGGCAGCACAGCGGAATCCCGTTCATTCGATCGGTGGATTACCGCTGAAACTAGCCACCTGGAGGGTCCAGCTGGTCGGTTGTCGAACACTATTCGGCGGGCGATGGCATGATCAGCGCGTGGACGAACTTGATTCGGCGATCATCGCCCATCTCCAGGCAGATGCCCGGCTGACGAACCGCGAACTGGCCAGACGGCTGGGCGTGGCCCCGTCCACCGCCCTGGAACGGGTCAGGCTGCTGCGCGAACGGGGCGTGATCAAGGGCTACCACGCGGACATCGACCTGGCTGCGCTCAACCGCGGTGTCGAGGCGTTCGTGGCGTGCCGCATCCGCCCGCTGAGCCGAGCGGTGATCGACAACTTCAAGGCGGCCCTGAACGCGCTGCCGGAGGTGCTGGCGACCTACGTGTGCGCGGGCGACGACGACTTCCTCATCCACGTCGCCGTGCAGGACCTGGAACACCTGCACGAGTTCCTCATCGACCGGCTCAGCGAACGCCGCGAGGTCCTGAGCTTCCGCAGCTCGGTGATCTTCGAGAGCACCCGCAACGCCGTGCTCACCGAACTCCCGCGCTGACCGGCGCTACCGCCAGGACGGCAGCCAGCGCTGCGCCTCCCACATCTCCGGTGTGATCGGGATGCCGTTCAGGATCGGCCACAGCCACACGAAGTTCGCCACCACCAGCCCCACGTACAGGGCCACCGCCAGCAACCCGGTGCCGCGCCGTTCCCGGCCCGACGCCACCGCGCCCAGGACCTCGCCCAGCGCCAGCGCGATGCCCAGCACCAGGAACGGGGCCATCGGCGTCACGTAGAAGAAGTACATCTGCCGGTCCACGTTGACGAACCACGGCAGGAAGCCCGCGCCGTAGCCGACCAGGACCGCCGCGTACCGCCAGTCCAGCTTCGCGATCGACTTCCACAGCGCCCACGCCAGCACCGGGAACGCCAGCCACCACATCGCGGGCGTGCCGATGAGCATGATCGCGCCCACGCACGACGCCGCGCCGCAGCCGGTGACCGCGCCCTCGTAGTAGTAGAGCATCGGGCGCAGGCCCATCGGCCACGTCCACGGCTTGGACTCCCACGGGTGCCGGTTCGTGTCCGACGTGACCAGCTTGGTGTGGAAGTCCAGCACGTTGCTGCTGTAGTACCAGAGCGCGCGCAGCGGGTCGGGGACCCACGAGTCGTCGGGCAGCTTCGCGCCCACCACGTGCCGGTCGATGGCGGTCTCGCTGGCGAACCAGGACCACCACGTCGCCAGGTAGGCGAGGACCGGGATCACGAGCAGCGCGAACAGCGACGGCAGCATGTCCCGCACGAACGCGCCCGCCCACGGCCGTTGGACGCCCGCGGCCCGCCGCGCCAGCGCGCTCCACACCACCGACAGCACGCCGAAGAACGCGATGTACCACAGGCCGGACCACTTCACGCCGCACGCGAGCCCCAGCGCGACGCCCGCGCCAAACCGCCACCAGCGGAAACCCAGCGCCGGCCCGAACACCGACCGCGTCGCCCACCCCTCGCGCACCGCCACGGCCAGCCGCGCCCGCACCTGCTCGCGGTCGGCCACCAGGCACGCGAACGCGACCACCACGAAGAACGCCAGGAAGATGTCCAGCATCCCCATCCGGGACTGGACGTGGCTCACGCCGTCCGCGATGAGCAGGACGCCGGCGATCGCGCCGATCAGGTCCGACCGCGACATGCGCCGCGCGATCCGGACCACCAGCAGGATGGTCAGCGTCCCGGCCAGCGCGGACGCGAAGCGCCAGCCGACGCCGTCGTAGCCGAACAGCCACTCGCCGATCGCGATGAGCTGCTTGCCCAGCGGCGGGTGGACGATCAGCTCGTAGCCGGGGTTGTCCTCGTACCCGCCGTTGCGCAGCACCTGCGCGCCCTGCGGCACGTAATGCTTCTCGTCGAAGATCGGGGTCCCCTTGTCGGTGGGGAACCCGAGGTTCCAGAACCGCACCACGCCGCCGACCAGCGCCACGGCCAGCGTG
Organism: Saccharothrix mutabilis subsp. mutabilis; assembly: GCF_039521145.1. NCBI lineage: Bacteria > Bacillati > Actinomycetota > Actinomycetes > Pseudonocardiales > Pseudonocardiaceae > Saccharothrix > Saccharothrix mutabilis. The sequence goes on along the minus strand of NZ_BAAABU010000002.1, from coordinate 500,786 downwards.
ACCAGCCACCCGCGCAGGGGGCTGCTCAGCGGTCCCGGTTCGAGCTGCTGCGCCCGAGTCGCGCGGTCGTTGCCCGGTGGCGGGCTGGTCGGGGGGACGTCCCCGACGTCGACCACGTCGTCTGCGGACTGCGGTGCGATCAGGCTCACGGGGCCGATCGTAGGGTGAACGGTGTGAGACCTGTATCCGGATCAGGCCGTTTGGTGCTCGCCGCTACTCCGCTCGGCGACGTGCGAGACGCCTCGCCGCGCCTGGTCGACGCCCTGGCCACGGCGGACGTGGTCGCGGCCGAGGACACGCGGCGGCTGCGCTCGTTGGCGGCGGCGCTCGACGTCGAGGTCGGCGGGCGCGTGGTGAGCTTCTACGACCAGGTGGAGACCAGCCGCCTGCCCGGCCTGCTGGAGTCGCTGCACGCCGGCAAGACCGTGCTGCTGGTGACCGACGCGGGCATGCCCAGCGTGTCCGACCCGGGCTACCGCCTGGTCGCGGCGTGCGTCGAGGAGGGCGTGACCGTGACGTGCCTGCCGGGGCCGTCCGCGGTGACCACGGCGCTGGCCGTGTCGGGCCTGCCGTCGGACCGCTTCTGCTTCGAGGGCTTCCCGCCGCGCAAGCAGGGCGAGCGGCAGCGCTGGTTCGCGGCTTTGGCTTCGGAACCGCGCACGTGCGTGTTCTTCGAATCACCCCATCGGCTGGCGGCCACCCTGGCGGACGCGGCGTCCGTGCTGGGGGAGGACCGGCGGGCGGCGGTGTGCCGGGAGCTGACGAAGACCTACGAGGAGGTGCGTCGCGGCGGGCTCGGTGAGCTGGCGGCCTGGGCGGCCGAGGGCGTGAAGGGCGAGATCACGGTGGTCCTGGGGCCGGCCGCCCCGCAGGAGGGTCCCTCGATGGAGTCGCTGGTCGCCGAGGTGAAGCAGCGGGTCGCGGACGGCGAGCGGCTGAAGGCGGCGGCGGCCGAGGTGGCGCAGGCGGCGGGCGTGAGCAAGAAGGCGCTGTACGACGCCGTGGTCAGCGGGGGCTGACGGTCAGTCGCGCCACGGGTCGCTGTCGAGCGCGGCGGAGCCCCCGTCGCGCGCGGCGGCCACGGCGGCCTCGAACGCGTCGTCCAACTCCGGCGCGCCGGTCCAGCGGGCGAACACGTCCGGCAGCGGTTCCTCGGTCACGTGCCCATGGTGCTCGGTCTCCGACACCCGGGCACCTCGCCCCTCGCCAACGGCGAGCCGCGCGAAACCGACTGGCGGGGGCTCCGTAGGCTTGGACCATGAGTGCCTCCGTGTTGACCGCGGTGGCGTGGCCGTATGCCAACGGGCCCCGTCACATCGGTCACGTATCAGGGTTCGGTGTCCCCTCCGACGTTTTCTCGCGGTACATGCGGATGTCGGGGCACCGGGTGCTGATGGTGTCCGGCACGGACGAGCACGGCACCCCCATCTCCGTCCAGGCGGAGAAGGAGGGGCTCACCGAGCGCGAGCTGGCCGACAAGTACAACCGCGTCATCGCCGAGGACCTGCACGGGCTGGGCCTGTCCTACGACCTGTTCACCCGCACCACCACCGGCAACCACTACAAGGTGGTGCAGGACCTCTTCCTCGCCCTCTACAACAACGGGTACGTCATCCCGAAGACGGAGATGGGCGCGATCAGCCCGTCCACCGGCCGGACCCTGCCCGACCGCTACATCGAGGGCACCTGCCCGATCTGCGGGTACGACGGGGCGCGCGGCGACCAGTGCGACAACTGCGGCAACCAGCTCGACCCCATCGACCTGAAGAACCCGCGCAGCCGGATCAACGGCGAGACGCCGAAGTTCGTCGAGACCGAGCACCTGTTCCTGGACCTCCCGCAGTTCGTGGACGCGCTCGGCGGCTGGCTCCGGACGCGCACCGAGTGGCGCCCGAACGTGCTCAAGTTCAGCCAGAACCTGATCAAGGACCTCCGCCCGCGCGCGATCACCCGCGACCTCGACTGGGGCGTGCCGATCCCGCTGGACGGGTGGCGCGACCAGCCGCTCAAGCGGTTCTACGTGTGGTTCGACGCGGTGATCGGGTACTTGAGCGCCAGCGTCGAGTGGGCGCGCCGCACCGGTGACGACGACGCCTGGAAGGAGTTCTGGACCGGCGACGCCCAGGGCTACTACTTCATGGGCAAGGACAACATCACCTTCCACTCCCTGATGTGGCCCTCGCTCCTGCTCGGCCAGAACGGCCAGGGCGCCAAGGGCGGGCAGCCGGGCGTGTTCGGCGAGCTGAACCTGCCCACCGAGGTCGTCTCCAGCGAGTTCCTCACCATGAGCGGCTCGAAGTTCTCCACCTCGCGCGGCACCGTCATCTACGTGACGGACTTCCTGCGCGAGTTCGGCCCGGACGCGCTGCGCTACTTCATCTCCGTGGCCGGCCCGGAGAACCAGGACACCGACTTCACCTGGGACGAGTTCGTCCGCCGCACCAACTTCGAGCTGGCCAACGAGTGGGGCAACCTGGTCAACCGGTCCATCTCGATGGCGCACAAGAACGTCGGCGCGGTCCCGACCCCGGGCACCCGCACCGACGCCGACGAGGCGCTGCTCCAGCAGTCCCGGGCCGCTTTCGACGTCGTGGGCGCCAGCCTGCGGCGGTCGCGGTTCAAGCAGGCCGTGGGCGAGGCGATGAAGGTCGTCGGCGCGGCCAACCGCTACCTGTCCGACCAGGAGCCGTGGAAGCTCAAGGACGACCCGGCGCGCCGCGACACCGTCCTGCACACCGCGCTTCAGGTCGTGCAGGACGCGAACGCGCTGCTCACGCCGTTCCTGCCGCACTCGTCGCAGAAGGTGCACGAGGCGCTGGGCGGCACCGGCGTGTGGGCGGCGCAGCCGTCGGTCAACGAGGTCACCGACCTGGACGTGCCCGACCGCAAGTACCCGGTGCTCACCGGTGACTACGCGGCCGAGCAGGCGAAGTGGGAGTCCACGCCGATCGAGGTGGGCCGGCCGCTGGCCAAGCCCGCGCCGCTGTTCGCCAAGCTCGCGCCGGAGCTGGCGGAGACCGGCCCGGAGTGGGCCCCGATCGTCACCTCGTGACCCCGCGCAAGGGCGAGCGGCCACCGGTCCCGGAAGCGCTTCCGGTGCCGGTGGTCGACGCCCACACCCACCTCGACGCCTGCGGCGCGGAAACACCCGAGCAGGTGCGGGAGATCCTCGACCGGGCGAACGCCGCCGGTGTCGACCGGGTGATCACCGTCGCGGACACGGTCGAGTCCGCCCGGTGGGCCGCCGAGGCCGCCACGTGGGACGACCGGGTCTTCGCCGCCGTCGCCCTGCACCCGACCCGCACGTCGGAGTTCACCGACGCCGACCGGTCCGAACTGGAGCGCCTGGCCGCCCGGCCGCGCGTGGTCGCGGTCGGCGAGACCGGCCTGGACTACTACTGGGACTACGCCCCGCCGGCCGCCCAGCACGAGGCTTTCCGCTGGCACATCGAGCTTTCCAAGCGCGTCGGCAAGCCGCTGATGATCCACGACCGCGAAGCGCACGACGACATCCTCAAGGTCCTGGACGAGGAGGGCGCGCCGTCCACTGTGGTCTTCCACTGCTTCTCCGGCGACCTCGCGTTCGCGCGGTCCTGTGTGGACCGGGGGTTCGTGCTGTCGTTCGCCGGCACGGTGACCTTCAAGAACGCCCACGCCCTGCGGGAAGCGGCGCGGTGGGTGCCGGCGGACCACCTGCTGGTGGAGACCGACGCGCCGTTCCTGACCCCGCACCCGTTCCGAGGTCGCCCGAACGAGCCCTTCTGCGCCAACTACACGCTCCGCGACATCGCGACACTGCGTGATCTCGAACCAGCGGAACTAGCGTCAACTGTCACCCGAAACGCCGAGCGGGTCTTCGGGCTCAGTGACTTGGTGCAGTCGCAGTAGTGCTTACGACGATCGGCGGACCACCTTGCTCCCCTGACGGGGTGAGCGAACTCACAACGCCGATCGGGGTGTTTGCACAACCCCCGTGCACCCGTTACGGTCCCGTGACCGTGCCCCATGTTCGAAAGTCCCGTGGGGCGCACCCGCAGTCGGGGCGGGTCTACGTAGCCAGAAGCGAGAAGTCGACACGCACGGGAGTTGCCGGAGATCACTAGCTGACCGCCGACACCGAACGTGCGCGGAGCACGGCTTCGCGCCTTCAGGAGGTATGGAACCCCGTGAACTCGTTCAACGAGGACACCGACTGGTTTACGCCCGTGAAATCGACCAGCGTCGATGTCCTGGACAGACCCGAGCCGGACTGGTCCGACTGGGAGACCACGGTCTTCAGCATCACGCCGGACGACGTCCTGGAGGTCCTCGGACCCGACGCGGACGAACTGCTGGCCAACGCGAACGTCGACGTCGACGAGCTGATCAAGCTCATCAACGCCGAGACGACGCTCCTCCCCCCGATCATCATCCCGGACGAGGTCTCCCAGGACCGTGTCGCCGGCGGCCTGGCTGTCGAGAAGCCGGACGCACCGCCCGCCGCCCTGGTCGAAGCCGCCGGGAAGTGGAAGCGCCGCTTCCTCAAGGCCGCCGTCGCCACCGTCCTGGTGGGCATCTCCGGCGGCGGCGCCACCGCCATCGCGATGGACAAGGCCGTCACCGTCGACGTCGACGGTGAGACGAAGACCGTCCACACCTACGAGTCCACGGTCGGCGAGATCCTCGCCGACGAGGGCATCACGATCGGCGAGCACGACGCGCTCAGCCCGTCCCCCCAGGCGAAGGTCTCCGACGGCGGCAAGATCTCGCTGGACCGCGGTCGCCTGGTCAAGCTCACCGTCGACGGCGAGCAGCGCGAGGGTTGGGTCCGCTCGGTCACCGTCGACGAGGCCCTGGACCAGCTCAAGGTCAACGACGAGGGCGCGTGGCTCTCCCACGACCGCGGCATGGACGTCCCGCTGTCCGGCCTGTCGCTGGAGGTCAAGAGCCTCAAGACGATCACGCTGTACGACGGCGGCAACCAGCCGCAGCAGCTCCAGACCACCGCCGTGACGGTGGACGAGCTGCTCAAGGCCCACAACCTCACGCTGGGCCCGGACGACAAGCTGGAGACCGCGGCCGACCTGCGCATCACCAACGGCGCGGAGGTCCACATCTCCCGCACGGGCGTGTCGGTGATCAACGCGACGGAGGCCATCGCGCCGCCCGTCGAGGAGGTCCCGGACGACTCGATGATGAAGGGCCAGAAAGAGGTCCTCGACCCGGGTGAGGCCGGCGAGCAGATCGTCACCTACCGCGTGACGATCAAGAACGGCCAGGAGACCAACCGCGAGAAGCTGGGCGCGAAGGTCGTCAAGGAAGCCAAGCCGAAGAAGGTCAAGGTCGGCACCAAGCTCCCGCCCGACGGCGAGATCTGGGACCGGCTGGCCTACTGCGAGGCGACCGGCAACTGGGCCATCAACACCGGCAACGGCTACTACGGCGGCCTCCAGTTCAACAAGGGCACGTGGGACGCGTACGGCGGCCAGCAGTACGCCGAGTACCCCCACCAGGCCACCCGCGAGCAGCAGATCGCCATCGCGACCAAGCTCCGCGACGCCCGCGGCGGCTACTCCGCCTGGCCCCACTGCCAGCAGAAGCTGGGCCTGCCGTAGGTTTCACCTGTGAGTGACGCTTCATCGTCAGCCGGGCCGGGGAGTGCGCTCCTCGGCCCGGCTGACGTTCGACGGCTGGCCGCCGAGCTGGACATCCGCCCCACCAAGAAGCTGGGGCAGAACTTCGTCCACGACCCCAACACCGTCCGCAAGATCGTCGCTTCGGCGGATCTCCGACCCGACGACGTCGTGTTGGAAGTCGGTCCCGGCCTGGGCTCCCTGACACTGGCGCTGCTGCCCTCGTGTCGCGCCACGGTGGCCGTCGAGATCGACCCGGTCCTGGCCCGGCGGCTCCCGCAGACGGCAGCCGAGCGCGCTCCCGAGTTGGCCTCGCGGCTCACGGTGATCGAGGCCGACGCGATGCGGGTCACAGCCGATCGGTTCCCCGAAGAGCCCACCGCCCTGGTGGCGAACCTCCCGTACAACGTGGCCGTGCCCGTGGTGCTGCACCTGTTGGCCGAACTGCCGACGCTGCGCACCGGACTGGTGATGGTCCAGGCGGAGGTCGCCGACCGCATGGCGGCGGGTCCCGGCAGCAAGGTCTACGGCGTCCCGAGCGTCAAGCTCGCCTGGTACGCCGACGCCCGCCGCGCCGGGCCGGTGTCGCGCCAGGTGTTCTGGCCGGTGCCGAACGTGGACTCCGCGCTGGTCGCGTTCGAGCGCCACGCGCCGCTGTCCACAGTGGACCAGAAGACGCTGTTCTCCTTGGTGGACGCGGCTTTCGCGCAGCGGCGCAAGGTGTTGCGCGGAGCGCTCGCCGGCTGGGCCGGGTCCGCCGCCAAAGCCGAGCAGCTGCTGCTCAGCGCGGGCGTGGACCCGGGCGCGCGGGGCGAACAACTGGACGTCGGAGAATTCGTCCGGATAGCCGAAGCCGCCTCATCGATCTAGCCGGTGATCTTTCGGCCGAAAGTGTGATTTGACGAACGATCCGCGTCCAGGCTTGCGTTCGGGCAGGTCCGTCGGGTGTACTCGTGCTGCCATCCCGAGCGGCCGAGAGACCTGGCTCCACGACGCCGCAGCAACCACCCCCCATGGGGCAGGTGCTTCAGCCAGGATCGATGGAGGATCACGTGCCCAGGATGCGAATGCTCACTCGACGGCGAGTCGTCGACCACGGCCGCCGCACGGTATCGGGCTGTCGCAGCTACTAGAAGCCTAGGCGCCTTCTCAAGTCCTCGCCGCCCTACGCGCCTCACCGCGCGGGGCATCTACCTGAGCTGAGTCCCCGGACGCGCACGCCACGAGCGTGCGCTGCCGCGTGCAGTCGTGGAGCGAAAACGTGATCACTGTCGAGAACCTCACCAAGACCTTCCCCGGGAGTACCGGACAGGTTCGCGCACTGGACGGCGTGAACCTGGACGTCGCCGCGGGCACCGTCCTCGGCGTCGTCGGCCCCAGCGGCGCGGGCAAGTCCACGCTGGCCCGGTGCGTCGCGCTCCTGGAGCGCCCCGACAGCGGCGCGATCCGCGTCGACGGCACCGACCTGGTGTCCTTGGGCGGCACCGCCCTGCGCAACGCCCGTCGCCAGATCGGCGTCGTGCCGCAAGGGGATTCGCTGCTGCGCCAGCGCACCGCCGCGGGCAACGTGGCGCTGCCGCTGGAGTCCGCCGGCGTCCCCGGCCCCCAGCGCCGCACCCGCGTCGCCGAGCTGCTCGACCTGGTCGGCCTCACCGACAAGGCCGGCTCGTACCCCGACCAGCTGTCCGGCGGGCAGCGCCAGCGCATCGCCGTGGCGCGCGCCCTCGCCGCCAGCCCGTCGGTGCTGCTGGCCGACGAACCGACCTCCGCCCTGGACCCCGAGACCACCGGTTCCGTGCTGACCGTGCTGGACCGGGCGCGCGCCGAGCTGGGCGTGACGGTCCTCGTGGTCACCCACGACATGGGCGTGGTCCGCAAGATCTGCGACGACGTCGCGGTGCTGGAGGACGGCCGCGTGGTGGAGCACGGCAAGGTGCTCGACCTGGTCGCCGACGCCGGTTCCCGCACGGCCTCGTCGCTGCTGCCCGCCGTCGACCAGAACCCGGCCGCCGAGAAGGCCTACGACCGCGTCGCGGACGTGGTGCTGGTCGGCTTCGCCGCGGTCGGCGCGCTGCTGCCGGAGGCCACCTCGCGGTTCGGGGTCGACCTGAACCTGCTGGGCGGCGGCCTGACCCGGCTCGGCGAAACCCCGGTCGCGCGGTTCCGCGTCGGCCTGAACGGAGAACGCGCCGACTCGGCGCTCGAATTCATCGCGGACGCGGGTGGGGCAGTGCGGCGGACCCTGACCGGTCCGCAGGGAGTAGCTGCGTGAGGTCTGCAACACCCTGGCCCACTGTGTTCGACGGCGTCCTGGTCGCCACCGGCCAGACCCTCTACATGGTGGCCGTCTCCACCCTGATCGCTGTGCTGCTCGGCATTCCCGTCGGCATCTGGCTGCAACTCACCGCTCCCGGCGGGTTGCGGCCGAGGCCGGTGGTGCACAACCTGCTCGGCTTCGTGGTGGACCTGGGGCGGTCGATGCCGTTCCTGGTCCTGCTGATCCTGCTGATGTCGTTCACCCGCTTGCTGTTGGGCAACACCATCGGACCGACGGCGGCGATCGTGCCGCTCGCGGTGGGCGCGATCCCGTTCGTCGGCCGGCTGGTGCAGAACGTCCTGGCGGAAGTGCACTTCTCGGTGGTGGAGGCCGCGGTCACCACGGGGGCGTCCACGGTCAAGATCGTCCGCTCGGTCCTGATGCGCGAGTCGCTGCCGGCGATGATCAACGCCGTCGGCGTCACCGCGATCGCCATCCTCGGCTACTCCGCACTGGCGGGCGTGGTCGGCGGTGGAGGTCTCGGCGACGTGGCCGTGCGGATGGGCTACCAGCGCTTCGACGACCGGTACCTGTGGACGACCGTGGCGGTGCTGGCGGTCATCGCGACGCTGATCCAGCTGATCTCGAACCGGGTGTCCCGAGCAGTGGACCGCCGCCGCCACGCCTCGACCGTCTGACCCCGAGCCCCGACCGTCTGACTCCAGGCTTCGACTGTCTGACCCCGGGCCTCGACTGTCTGACTCCAGGCTTCGACCGTCTGACCCCGGTACGCGCTGAGCCTCCTCGGCTTCGGCGCGCGCCGGAACCGGTTCGAGAGCTTGGGCGACCAGGCCCCGGCTCGCGAGCCCGAACCCTTGAGCCAACCGAGTCGGAGCGCCCGCCCCGGCCGAGAGTCGGCACGCAAGTCCCAGCCCGAGCCGCAAGTCCCAGCCCGCGTCAACCGCAAGCCCCAGCTCCGACCCGCGTCGGAACCGGCCGCCGTCGTGCCCGTCACGCCGTCGTGTGCGCCGTGCCCGTCGTGCCCGTCCCGCCCGTCCCGCCGGTCGCGCCCGTCGCGTCCGGCCCGCCCGTCCCCGCCCGTCGTGCGCGCTGCGTACGCCGTGCCTGCCCGTCATCGTCCAACCCACCACCCGACTGAAATTTTTAGTTGACTGAAGGAAAAATTTCCCATGCGTAGGCGTATCAGTGCCGCCCTCGTCGCCGTGCTGCTGACCGCGGTCGGCTGCGGGAGCGGTCAGACCGGCGGTGCCGCTTCGGATCCGGATGCGGCGCTCAAGGTGGGCGTCAGTCCCGTCCCGCACGCCCAGGTGCTGCGGTACGTCGCGGACAACCTGGCCAAGGACAAGGGCCTCAAGATCGAGGTCGTCGAGTTCACCGACTACGTCCAGCCGAACACCGCGCTGGTCGACGGCTCGCTGGACGCCAACTACTTCCAGACCGTGCCCTACCTGGACACCTTCAAGTCCGAGAGCGGCGCGCAGCTGGAGTGGATCGGCCCCGTCCACATCGAGCCGCTCGGCGTCTACTCCAAGAAGCACAAGAAGCTCTCCGACCTTCCCGACGGCGCCAAGGTGGCCGTCGCCAACGACGCCACCAACGAGGCCCGCGGCCTGCGGCTCCTCCAGGACAACGGCCTGATCAAGATCAAGCCGGGCGCGGAGAAGACCGCGACCGTCCGCGACATCGCCGAGAACCCCAAGAACCTGGAGTTCGTGGAGCTGGAGGCGGCCCAGCTGCCTCGGTCGCTGGAGGACACCGACGCCTCCGTCGTGAACGGCAACTACGCGATCGACGCCGGCCTCAAGCCGTCCAACGACGCCCTCGCGCTGGAGAAGGCCGAAGGCAACCCCAACGCCAACGGCCTGGTCGCCCGCGCCGAGCTGAAGGACGACAAGCGGATCAAGGACCTGCTGGCGCTGTTGCAGTCCCCGCAGGTCAAGGACTACATCAAGCAGACCTTCTCCGGGTCGGTCCTCGCGGTCTGACCCGTTCCTGGTGCCTGCGCGCCCTCGGCTCCGGCCGGGGGCGCGCAGTGCGTGGGGCACCGGAGGCCCGGGGGGCGTCACGGTTCGTGCGGCACCGGGGGGACGAGCGGTGCCGGGCGAGGCGGTGAACGGCACGCGGCCGATTCTTGGGCACAACCCGTAGGCTCTTTATGTGCTCGCCGTCGTTCCGCCACCGGTCACCGTCCGCGTCCCGGCCAAGGTCAACCTGCACCTGGCCGTCGGGGAGACGCGCGCGGACGGCTACCACGACCTGGTCACGATCTTCCAGGCGCTGTCCCTGACCGACGAGGTGACGGTCGCGGTCGCCGACGACCCCGGGGTCGAGGTGCGCGGGGAGGGCGCGGACGCCGTGCCCACCGGTCCGTCCAACCTGGCCTGGCGGGCCGTGCGCGCGCTCGCCGCCCACGTCGGGCGCGACGTGGACGACCCCAAGGTCCGGGTGGTGATCCGCAAGTCCATCCCGGTCGCGGGCGGCATGGCGGGCGGCAGCGCCGACGCCGCCGCCACCCTGGTCGGCCTGGCCGCCCTGTGGCGGCTGGAGATCGGGCGCGACGAGCTGGCGGGCCTGGCCGCGAAGATCGGCGCGGACGTCCCGTTCGCCCTCTACGGCGGCACCGCGCTGGGCACCGACCGGGGCGACCAGATCGTCCCCGTGCTCGCGCGGCACACGTTCCACTGGGTGCTGGCCTTCGACCGGCGCGGCCTGTCCACGCCCGAGGTGTTCGGCGAGCTGGACCGGTTGCGCGCCGACGGCGACCCGCCGCGGGTGGGTCCGGCGGAGGCCGTGCTGGAGGGCCTGGCGTCCGGCGACCCGCGGCAGCTCGCGCTGCTGCTGGGCAACGACCTCCAGGCCGCCGCCGTGTCCCTGCGCCCCAACCTGCGCCGCACGCTGCGCGCCGGGGTCAACGCGGGCGCGTTGGCGGGCATGGTGTCCGGCTCGGGTCCGACGTGCGCGTTCCTGTGCACGGACGGCGACTCGGCGGTCCGCGTGGCGGCCGAGCTGGCCGGGGCGGGCGTGTGCCGGACGGTGCGGGTCGCGCAGGGGCCGGTGCCCGGGGCGCGGGTCGTCGGGGCGGAGGAGACCCCGCGGCCGACGCCGCCCGAAGTCCACGCGTAACTAGCTGAAGGTTGTGTTGATGGCCAACTTGGTCAACTTGGAGACCGTCTCCAAGTCGTTCGGTGTGCGTCCGCTGCTGGACTCGGTGTCGCTGGGCGTGGGTGCGGGCGACCGGATCGGCGTCGTCGGGCTCAACGGTGGTGGCAAGACCACGCTGCTGGAGGTGCTCGCCGGCGTCGCCGAACCCGATGACGGGCGGGTCAGCCGGCAGCGCGACGTCCGGATGGCGGTCGTCACGCAGCGCACCGAGCTGCCGCCGGACTCCACCGTCCGCAACGCCGTGATCGACCCGCTGGGGTTCGACGCCGAGCACGAGTGGGCGGCCGACACCCGCGTGCGCAACATCCTGGACGGCCTGGGCATCACCGCGCTGGGGCTGGACTCGGTCGTGGGGACCATGTCCGGCGGCGAGCGGCGGCGGGTGGCGCTGGCCGCGGCGCTGGTGCGCGAGCTGGACCTGGTGGTGCTGGACGAGCCGACCAACCACCTCGACGTCGAGGGCGTCCGCTGGCTGGCCGACCACCTGCTGGCCCGCCGCACGGCGCTGGTGGTCGTGACCCACGACCGGTGGTTCCTGGACACCGTGTGCACCCGGACCTGGGAGGTCGTGGGCGGCCGGGTCGAGCAGTACGAGGGCGGCTACGCGGACTGGATCTTCGCCCGCGCCGAGCGCGCCCGGCTGGCCGACGCCGTGGAGGAGAAGCGCCGCAACCTCGCGCGCAAGGAGCTGGCGTGGCTGCGCCGCGGCGCGCCCGCCCGGACGTCCAAGCCCCGGTACCGGATCGAGGCCGCCGAGGCGCTGATCTCCGACGTGCCGCCGCCCCGGGACAACGTCGAGCTGCTGGCCTTCGCCAAGCGCCGGCTGGGCCGGACGGTGCTGGAGCTGGAGGACACCACGCTCACCGTCGGCGACCGGACGCTGGTGCGGGACCTGACGTGGCGGGTGGGTCCGGGTGACCGGATCGGCATCGTGGGCGTGAACGGGTCCGGCAAGACGACGTTGCTGCGGGCGCTGGCCGGTGAGCGGGAGCTGGACGGCGGTCGTCGCATCCAGGGCCAGACGGTGAAGCTCGCCCACCTGTCGCAGGAGCTGCACGACCTGGACGGGTCGATGCGGGTGCTGGAGGCGGTCGAAGAGGTCGCGCGGCGGGTCGTGCTGGGCAAGCAGGAGATGTCGGCGTCCCAGCTGGCCGAGCGGTTCGGGTTCTCGTCGCAGCGGCAGTGGACGCCGGTCGGGGACCTCTCCGGCGGTGAGCGGCGGCGGTTGCAGCTGTGCCGGTTGCTGATGGCCGAGCCGAACGTGCTGCTGCTCGACGAGCCGACGAACGACCTGGACATCGACACGCTGCAACAGCTGGAGGACCTGCTCGACTCGTGGCCCGGGACGCTGGTGGTGATCTCGCACGACCGGTACCTGGTCGAGCGGGTGTGCGACCAGGTGGTGGCGCTGTTCGGCGACGGGCGGCTGACCGACCTGCCGGGCGGGATCGAGGAGTACCTGCGCCGCCGTGACGCGGCGGTCGCGGCGGCCCCGGCGCCGGCCGCGGTGCAGAAGGCCCCGTCGTCGGCGGCCGACCAGCGCGCGGCGCGCAAGGAGCTGGCCCGGTTGGAGCGGCGGCTGGAGCAGCTGCAGAAGAAGGAGGCCGAGCTGCACGGCAAGCTGGCGGAGGCGGCCACCGACCCGGAGCGGCTGATGGCGTTGGACGCCGAGCTGAAGTCGGTGCTGGCCGAGGCCGAGGACGTCGAGGCGCAGTGGCTGGTGGCGGCCGAGGCCGCGGAGGGGTGACGCCGGTCGACGTGCCCGCTCGCCGGGCACGTCCCCGCCGGGGTCGTCCCCGCCGGGGTCAGCGGCGGGTGCGCAGGCGGGGCTTGTGGTCCATGTGGGACAGGCCCTTCCAGGCCAGGTTGACCAGGTGGGCCGCGACCTCGTCCTTCTTCGGCTTGCGGACCTCCAGCCACCACTGGCCGGTCAGCGCGACCATGCCGACCAGCGCCTGGCTGTAGAGCGCGGCCAGCTTGCGGTCGTAGCCCTGGCGGGAGAAGTGCAGGCCCAGGATCGACTCCACCTGCGAGGCGATGTCGTTGAGCAGCGAGGAGAACGTGCCGGTCGAGGACGCCACGGGGGAGTCGCGGACCAGGATGCGGAACCCGTCGGTCGAGCCCTCGATGTAGTCCAGCAGGGCGCACGCCGCCTGTTCGAGCAGCTCCCGGGGGTGGCCGCCGGACAGGGCGTTGACGATGTGGTCCATCAGGTACTGCATCTCGCGGTCCACGACCACCGCGTAGATGCCTTCTTTGCCGCCGAAGTGCTCGTAGACCACCGGCTTGGACACGCCCGCCCGGTGGGCGATCTCCTCGATCGACGTGACCTCGAAGCCCTTCTCGGCGAACAGCGCGCGGGCCACGTCGAGGAGTTGTTCGCGTCGTTCCTTGCCGGTCATCCGCACGCGCGGGACCGGGGTCTCGTCTGCTCGCCGTCGTCCCGCCACTCCGGTCACCCTAAACACCCGCCCCTCACCAACTCGGCGAGGGGCGGGTGAACCAGTCACTTCTTGACGCTGATCCGGGCCAGGCGCTGCTCGGTCGGCCAGCGCACGTCGCGCGCCCAGCCGAACTTCTCGAACAGCCAGATCAGCCGCGCGGACGTGTCGATCTGGCCGCGCTTCACGCCGTGGCGCGCGCAGGTCGGGTCGGCGTGGTGCAGGTTGTGCCAGGACTCGCCGAAGGACAGGATCGCCAGCGCCCACACGTTGGCGGAGCGGTCGCGGGCCGCGAACGGGCGGTCGCCGACCATGTGGCAGATCGAGTTCACCGACCACGTCACGTGGTGCAGGAACGCCACGCGCACCAGGCCCGCCCAGAAGAACGCGGACAGCGCGCCGGCCCAGGACATCGTGATCAGACCGCCCAGGACCCCCGGCGCGAGCAGGCTGATCGTGGTCCACAGCCAGAAGAGCTTGTCGACCTTCACCAGGTCCTCGTCGGCCAGCAGGTCCGGCGCGAAGCGCTGCGCGTTGGTCTTGTCCCGCTCGAACAGCCAGCCCATGTGGGCGTGCCAGAAGCCCTTGGCCAGGGCGACCGGGCCGGAGCCGTACAGCCACGGCGAGTGCGGGTCGCCCTCGCGGTCGGAGAAGGCGTGGTGGCGGCGGTGGTCGGCGACCCAGACGATCACCGGGCCCTGCAACGCCATGCTGCCCGCGATCGCCAGGCCGATCTTCAGCGCCCGGTTGGCCTTGAACGAGCCGTGCGTGAAGTACCGGTGGTAGCCGATGGTCACGCCGAGGCCGGACAGGTAGTAGAACGCCACGAACAGCGCGACGTCCAGCCAGCCCAACCCCCACCCCCAGGCGAACGGCACCGCCGCGATCAGGGCCAGGAACGGCACGACCACGAACACGTAGACACCCAACTGCTCCACGTGACCGCGTCGGCCGTCGATCATCGGCTTGGGGCCTTTGTCTTCCGGACCGCGCGGCGTCTGCCTGCTCTCCAGGGTGCTGGTCATACGTCTACCTCGTTGTTTTCGGGGGCACGTGCACGGTTACCTACGGAACCGTAACTTACGGAAGCGTAAGTTAGGTCGGGCTGCTCCCGCCACACCCGGGACGAAACTCACGGCGTGTTCTCAGGATCTCGGGCGTGTCGATCACAGCGGGCGCATCATTCGGTGATGGGGACGCCGAACGTTCGCCGCAGACGCCGGCTGCGACTCGCAGCCGTCCTGCTCGTCGTGCTGTTGTTGCTGGTCAGTGGCGGTTTGTTGGGGGTCGGCTGGTACTACAGCGGCCAGCTGCTGGAGCCGGACCGGGCGCGGCCCGGCTACCCCGACACCGTCACCGCCGTGGGTGACGGGACCGTCTCGCTGGCGGAGTCGCGCGCCAGCGTGCTGCCGGGCACGTGGGGGCTGGTGTGGCCGGACGGCGCGGCGCGGGTGGGCAAGGTCACCGGGCGCTCGAACGGCGCCGTGACGCGGGAGGTCGTGGCCGGGTCGGCGCCGGCGGTCGGGACGAAGGTGCGCGTGGAGACGGCCGTCTGGACCGGCGACCCCCGGTCCGCGCACGGGCTGGATCACCGGGAGGTCGCGATCCGCACCGAACTGGGCGACGCGCCCGCCTGGCTGGTGCCCGGCACGTCGCCCACGTGGGTCGTCGCGGTGCACGGCCGGGGCGGCACCCGGGCCGAGGCACTGCGGGTGCTCCCCGCGCTGCACGAAGCCGGGTTACCCGTTCTCGCGGTGACCTACCGCAACGACGTCGGCGCGCCCGCCTCGCCGGACGGCCTGTTCCACCTGGGGGACACCGAGTGGCGGGACGTCGAGGCGGCCGTCCGGTACGCGACCGACCACGGCGCGCGGGACGTCGTCCTCTACGGCTGGTCCATGGGCGGGGCGATCGTCGGCCAGTTCCTGGGGCGGTCGGGGGAGGCCGACGAGGTGGTCGGCGTCGTGCTGGACGCGCCCGTGACCAGTTGGACCAAGACGCTCGAACTCCAGTCGCGCAACCGGGGCGTGCCGACGCAGCTGGTGCCGGTCGCCGAGCTGGTCTCGGACTGGCGGGCCGACCTGGAGTTCGAGCGCTTCGACCTGGTGGCCAACCCGCCCGCGCACAAGCCGCGGACGCTGCTGTTCCACGGGGGCGCGGACGGGACCGTGCCGGTGTCGGCGTCGCGGGACCTGGCGGCGGCCTCGCACGCCCTCGGGTGGCCGCTGAAGTACGTCGAAGTGCCCGCCGCGGAGCACACGGCGGCGTGGAACGTGGACCCGGCCGCGTACGAGAGGACCGTCACCGAGTTTGTGGGTTCTCTCACCGAACCGTCCTGAGCTGCGGAAACACGGACGGTCATGATCGCGTCACCGACAGATTGCGGCCAGTTGAGTGGTCGTGCTGACCTACCGGGACCAGTCGTGACAACATGTGTTCGCGCGGACGAGGGCTCCTCGTCCGTTCCGCCATGGTGTAAAGGCAGCACCTCGGATTTTGGTTCCGATGGTCCAGGTTCGAATCCTGGTGGCGGAGCGATAGCGGCCGAGCCGGGGCGTCCGGCCCGGTGACCCTGCGTCTGCATGGGGGTGTGAGTCGCTGCACGAGGAAGCGGTCGACGAGCAGGGCAACGTGGTGCCGGCGCTCCACGAGATGTCCGACGCGTGGCTGGTCGGCCGTGCGAGCGAGCTTGTCGCCGTGGCCCAGAGCAGCCACCTCTCGGACCAGCTGGAGGCGACGCACGAGGTCGACAAGCTCCTGGCCGAGGCGCAGGCCCGCGGCGAACCGCGGATCGTCGGCCAGCTGCTGCGCGCGGCGGCGGTGGTCCGGCTGGTCACGCCCGGTCTCGTGGACATGTCCGACTCCATGCTGGACGAGCTGCTCGCCCACACCCGCCGGCACGGCCTGGTCGTGCTGGAGGCCGAGGCGCACGCGCTGCGCGGCCGGCGCTACCTGCTGGGCGGGTTCGAGGACAAGGCGCTGACCGAGGTCGCCAGCGGCCTGGCGATGCTGGACGAGGACCTCGCCCCGGACCCGATGCTGGACAAGCGCACCTGGGACCGGCTGCTGGCCAGCGCGTTGCAGAGCACCGGCCTGGTGCTGACCCAGCTCGGCGTCTACGAGATGGCCGACCAGGTGCTGGCGCGGGCGCACAACGCGATCCGGGACAGCGCCGGGCCGCACCTGATCTACATCCACCTGATGAACCGGGCCCGCATGCTCATCGGCTGGGGCCTGCGGCTGGAGCGGGTGGACAACCTGGAGGAGGCGGCGACCAAGTTCGCCACCGCGTCCGCGATCGCCGAGGCCGTCGAGGGCCCGTTCCGCGAGTCCCTGCACCCCGGCCGGCGCGACCGGGCGGCGTCCGAGCAGGTGCCGATCATCGGCGCGGCGCACGCCCTGGCCAAGCCGGGGCCCGAGCACATCGCGCCGCTGTGGCGGTTGCGCGAGCTGTCGATGTACGCGCGCGAGCTGATCATCGTGTCGATCGCGCTGTCCCGCTGCCTCGCGCTGGAGGAGCTGCCGCAACAGGCGCTCCAAGTGCTGGCGGACGCGCGGGCGCGGCTGGAGCACGACACGTCCGAGCCGACGCTGATGCTGTGCCTGGTCCGCGAGTACGCGCAGCTGTCCGGCCCGCACGGCGAGCACACGACGTCGGCCCTCCAGTCGTACGCGAACGCGCTGGAGGTGGAGCTGTGGCAGATGCAGGAGGCCCGCACCGCCACCCTGGTGACCCGCCGTGACCACGAGCGCCTGACCCGCGCGCACGGCGCGATCGCGCAACAGGCGTTGCAGGACCCGTTGACGGGGTTGCCGAACCGGCGCGCGCTGGACGACCGGTTGGGCGCGTTGATCAGCGCGCAGACCCACCCGATGGCGATCGCGCTGGTCGACCTGGACGGGTTCAAGGTGGTGAACGACAAGCACTCGCACGCCGAGGGCGACGACGTGCTGCGGGTGATCGCGTCGACGCTGCGGCAGGCGCTGCGCGGGGACGACCTGGTGGCGCGGTACGGCGGTGACGAGTTCGTGGTGCTGCTGCCGGGCGCGCCGCTGCACGCGGCCGAGGCGGCGCTGGGTCGGGCGGTGGACGCGGTGGCGGCGTTGCCGGGCGACCTGTCGCGCGGGGTGACGCTGTCGGTGGGCGTGATCTCGGTGCGACCCCGGGAGTCGGCGCACCAGGCGTTGGCGCGGGCGGACTCGGCGATGTACCTGGCCAAGCGCCGGGGCGGCTGCCAGGTGGCCGCGGTGGAGGGCGAGGCTCCGGCCGAATCCTGACCCCGGCGGTGGTCCGCGCGGGTCACGGCGGTCGCGGGGCGTGATTGCGGGCACATCGGGTCGGTGGGTGGTGATCGTTCCCGGCTCGTGGTCCAGACCGGGGCGGGTGACACACGATCGGTGGGGATTCGGCGGCGGGTCGGGCGTGGATGCCCTGTGCGGCTTGCCATCCGCCGGTCGAGACGGCTCCCGGGCGGGGGCCGGCGCGGGGGTGGTCCGGTGTTCCCGGCGGTCGGAGGGGGTCTCCGGGGGGTGTCGGGGCGGGGTCCGGGAGGTAACTGTCAGGTTGCCGTCGTGGGAGGCGAGGGGCCCTCGGAGGCTTAGTATCAGCACCTGGCGGGAGCCAGGCCTTCCCGCTGGCAGGCACGCACTCAGCTAGGGAGAGCGCTGATGCTCGAGGGTGTTCCCACCCCAGTCAGCACGATCGTCCTCGCAGCGGGTGAAGGCACCCGCATGCGCTCAGCCACCCCCAAGGTGTTGCACCGGATCGCCGGCCGCTCCCTCGTGGAGCACGCGGTCCGCGCCGCCGCCGGGACCGATCCTGACCATCTGGCCGTCGTCGTCGGGCACGGGCGTGCCGCGGTCACCGAACACCTCGACAGCCTGTCGACCGCACTGGACCGCAAGGTCACCGTCGCGGTGCAGGAGCAGCAGAAGGGCACGGGCCACGCGGTCGGCTGCGGCCTGGCCGAGCTGCCCTCCGACCTCACCGGCACGGTCGTCGTCACCTACGGCGACGTCCCCCTGCTGGACGCTCGAACGTTGAACAACCTGCTCGTTGAACACGGCAAGGCCGGCAACGCCGTCACCGTGCTGACCGCGATCGTCCCGGACCCCACCGGCTACGGCCGCATCGTCCGCGACGACGCCGGCGAGGTCGCCGCGATTGTTGAACAAAAGGACGCGACTGCTGTTCAACAATCCATCAACGAGATCAACTCCGGCGTCTACGCCTTCGACGCCGAGGTGCTGCGCGACGGCCTCTCCCGGCTCTCCACCGACAACGCGCAGGGGGAGCTGTACCTCACGGACGTCCTGTCCATCGCGCGCGGCGACGGCAAGCGGGTCGGCGCGGTCGTCACGGACGACCCGTGGCTGGTGGAAGGCGTCAACGACCGGGTCCAGCTGGCGCGGTTGGGTGCCGAGTTGAACCGTCGGATCGTTGAACAGTGGATGCGGGCCGGCGTCACCGTCGTCGACCCCGCCACCACCTGGCTCGACGCCGACGTGCGGATCGGCCGGGACGCCACCATCGAGCCCGGCGTGCAGCTGCGTGCGGGCACCGTGGTCGGCGAGAACGCCGTCGTCGGCCCCGACACCACCCTCAGCGGCTGCTCCATCGGCGCGGGCGCGTCCGTCGTGCGCACCCACGGCTCCGGCGCGCAGATCGGCGCGGGCGCGTCGGTCGGCCCGTTCGCCTACCTCCGCCCCGGCACCAAGCTCGGCGCCGACGGCAAGATCGGCACCTTCGTCGAGGTCAAGAACTCCGACATCGGCACCGGCTCCAAGGTCCCGCACCTGAGCTACATCGGCGACGCCACCATCGGCGAGCACTCCAACATCGGCGCGGCCAGCGTCACGGTCAACTACGACGGCGTCAACAAGCACCGCACGGTCATCGGCTCCCACGCCCGCACGGGCTCGGACAACATGTTCGTCGCCCCCGTCACCGTCGGGGACGGCGCGTACACCGGCGCCGGGACCGTCGTGCGCCGCGATGTGCCCCCGGGCGCGCTGGCGGTCTCCACCGGCCCCCAGCGCAACCTCACCGACTGGGTGCTGAACCGCAGGCCCGGCACCCCCGCCGCTCAAGCGGCACAGGACGCCCTGGCGTCGCAGAATGCCGAGACAACCGCCGAGGAAGGGCGTTGACCGTGAACCCCACCATGCCCGGTACCCCGAAGAAGAACCTGATGCTCTTCGGCGGTCGCGCCTACCCCGAGCTGACCGAGCAGGTGGCCAAGCACCTCAACGTGTCGGTGACCCCGCAGTCCGCCTACGACTTCGCCAACGGCGAGATCTTCGTGCGGTTCGAGGAGTCCGTGCGCGGTTGCGACGCGTTCGTCATCCAGTCCCACTGCGCGCCCATCAACCAGTGGCTGATGGAGCAGCTGATCATGGTGGACGCGCTCAAGCGGGCCTCCGCCAAGCGCATCACGGTGATCATGCCGTTCTACCCGTACGCGCGGCAGGACAAGAAGCACCGCGGCCGGGAGCCGATCTCCGCCCGCCTGGTCGCGGACCTGTTCAAGACCGCCGGCGCGGACCGCCTGGTCGCCGTCGACCTGCACACCGCCCAGATCCAGGGCTTCTTCGACGGCCCGGTGGACCACCTGTGGGCCATGCCGCTGCTGGCCGAGCACATCCGCGACAAGTACGCGGGCCAGGAGCTGACCGTGGTGTCGCCGGACGCCGGCCGCACCAAGCTCGCCGAGAAGTGGGCCGACACCCTGGGCGGCGCGCCGATCGCGTTCATCCACAAGACCCGCGACCCGCTGCGCCCGAACGAGGTCGTGGCCAACCGCGTGGTCGGCCAGGTCAAGGACCGGCTGTGCGTGGTCATCGACGACATGATCGACACCGGTGGCACCATCACCAAGGCCGTCGAGCAGCTGCTGGCCGAGGGCGCGTCCGACGTGGTCATCGCCGCCACCCACCCGGTCCTGTCCGGCCCGGCGGTGGACCGCCTGCGCGAGTGCGGCGCGCGCGAGGTCGTGTTCACCGACACCCTGCCGATCCCGGCCGAGAAGCGGTTCGACGCGATGACCGTGCTGCCCATCGCGCCGCTGCTGGCCCGGGTCATCCAGGAGGTCTTCGAGGACGGCTCGGTCACGAGCCTGTTCGACGGCAACGCCTGATCCGCGGACCCGACACGCCGGGGCGCCCGCACGGGCGACCCGGCGTGTCCGTCTTCCGGGGACGGGGACCCGACCCCCGATTAGGACCAGTCCGGGAACCGGCCTACACTGGTCGGGTTGCCTCGGCGAGGGCGAGCGTCACGCTTGTCGTGATCGACGCGGCGGTTGTGGTGATGCCGCGCGTGTCCACCCTCCGCGCCGCCCGTCGTCGTAGGCCAGCACCCCGCTCCGAGTACCGCCCGACGTTTCAAGGCCAGACCGATAGGAGAGCCCCACCGTGTCCGAGGTCCGTCTCGCCGCAGAGGAGCGCACCGA
The DNA here is from genome assembly GCF_039521145.1 of Saccharothrix mutabilis subsp. mutabilis. NCBI lineage: Bacteria > Bacillati > Actinomycetota > Actinomycetes > Pseudonocardiales > Pseudonocardiaceae > Saccharothrix > Saccharothrix mutabilis. The sequence continues at coordinate 479,842 of NZ_BAAABU010000002.1, read as the reverse complement.
GTTCGGCAAGGGCGCCGCCCGCCGCACCCGTCGTGCCGGAAAGATCCCCGCGGTGCTCTACGGCCACGGCTCCGACCCGAAGCACCTGGCCCTGCCGGCGCTCGAGTTCGCCCGTGTCGTCCGCGAGCACGGTCACAACGCAGTTCTGACGCTGGACATCGACTCCACCAGCGAACTCGCGCTGACCAAGACCGTCACCACGCACCCGATCAAGAACTACATCGAGCACGTGGACCTGCTGCTGGTGCAGCGGGGCGAGAAGGTCACCGTCGACGTGCCGATCGTCGTCACCGGTGAGCCCGCCGCCGCCACCCTGGTCACCCAGGACCTGACCACGGTGCAGATCGAGGCCGAGGCCCTGCACATCCCCGAGCAGGTCGAGCTGTCGATCGAGGGCGTCGAGGCCGGCACCCAGATCCACGCCTCCGACCTGAAGCTGCCCTCCGGCGCCGGTCTGGTGACCGACCCCGAGGCGCTGGTCCTCGCCGTGAACGCCGCCCCGACCGCCGCCCAGCTCGACGGCGGCGAGGGCGAGGCCGCGGACACCGAGGCCTCCGAAGAGAGCTGAGCCCATCACGTCGGGCTGGTCGAACGGCACGTCACCCCCGCCTCCGGGTGGGGGCGGCGTGCCGTTCGCGTCGCTCAGCCCGGCGCAGGTGCGCTCGACGACCTTCCCCCGCGGCCGGCGGGGCAAGGGCTACGACCCCGCCCAGGTGGACGCGTTCCTGATCCGGATCGCCGACGCCCTGTCCGGGCGCAGCGCCCTGCACCCCGACGAGGTGCGCCGGGTCGTCTTCCACGAGGTGCCCGGCGGGTACGACCAGCGGTCCGTGGACGACTTCCTGACCCGCATGGAGTGGCAGCTGCGGGCCGGGCTGGTGCCGCCGACCGGGCTGCGCACGGGCGCCGACGTGCTGGCGGTGAAGATCCCCCGGTCCGCCAACGGCTACGATCGCGGTGAAGTCGACGCGTTCCTCGCGCGCGCCGCCGCCTCCCTGGACGGGCGCGGCCGGATGACCGCCACCGAGGTCCGCCACACCAGGTTCAGCACCACGTCCGGCCTGCGGCGGGGGTACCAGACCCGCGCGGTGGACGCCCTGTTGGACGAGCTTGAGCAGGAGTTGCGGTTCCGTGGCCGATGACATCGCCCTGGTCGTGGGCCTGGGCAACCCCGGGCCCAAGTACGAGGGCAACCGGCACAACGTCGGGTTCATGGTCCTCGACGTGCTCGCCGACCGGATCGGCGGCAAGTTCAAGGCGCACAAGGGCGGCGCGGAGGTCCTGGAGGGCCGGCTCGGCTCGCGCAAGGTCGTCCTGGCCAAGCCGCGCGGCTACATGAACACCTCCGGCGGCCCGGTCGTCGGGACGGCGCGGTTCTACAAGGTGCAGCCGGCGGACATCGTCGTCGTGCACGACGAGCTGGACCTGCCCTTCGCCACGGTCCGGATGAAGCTCGGCGGCGGCGAGAACGGCCACAACGGCCTGCGCTCGATCACGAAGTCCCTGGGCACCAAGGACTACCACCGCGTGCGCTTCGGCGTGGACCGCCCGCCGGGCCGCATGGACCCGGCGGACTACGTCCTGCGCGACTTCTCGCTCGTGGAGCGCAAGGAACTGGCCTTCGAACTCGACCGCGCGGCCGACGCCGTGGAGGCCCTGCTGGAACTGGGCCTGGAGGCGGCCCAGAACAAGTTCCACTAGCCCGCGGGGCCGGTGGCAGGGGCCCCAGCGGGTCTACCTGGCCGGCGGGGCCGGTGGCAGGGGGCCGGCGGGTCTACCTGGCCGGCACCAGACCGGCCGCGGCGGATCGGCGCAGCTTGCCGGACGGGGTCTTGGGCAGGCTGCCCGGCTTGAGGACCACCACCGCGAACGGGCGCAGGCCGACCGCGTCCACGACCCGCGCGTTGATCTCCTTGGTCAGGTCCTTCACCGCGTCGTCCTCGCCCGCGTGCTTGGACTCCACCACCACGGCGAAGCGCTCGCGCCGCGTCCCCGCGTCCAGGCGCACGGCGACGGCGTTGCCCGCCCGCACGCCCTCCACGGACATCGCCGCCCGCTCGATGTCGGTCGGGTAGATGTTGCGCCCACCCATGATGATCACGTCCTTGCGCCGCCCGCACACGACGACCTGGCCGTCCACCACGTACCCCTCGTCGCCGGTGTCCAGCCAGCCCTCGGCGTCCTGCGTCGCCAGCGGCCCGTTCACCGTCAGGTAGCCCGGGGTCACGGCCTCGCCGCGCACCCGCAGCTGCCCCACCTCGCGCTCCCCGCGCACCGCGCCCGACTCGTCCACCACCTGGACCTCCAGGCCCGGCAGCGGCGGCCCGAGCAGCGGGAACGACCGCGCGTCCGGACCCGGCTCCACCGGCACCGCGCGCCGGTTCGCCTCCAGCTCGTCCGGGTCCACGTGGTCCACCGCCATGCCGGTGAACACGGGCGCGAACGCCACGCCCAGCGTCGTCTCCGCCATGCCGTACGCGCACAGCACGCACTCGGCGGGCATCCCGAACCGCGCCCCCGCGTCGGTGAACGCCTTCACCGCCACCGGGTCGATCGGCTCGGCCCCGTTCAGCGCGATCCGCAGCCGCGACAGGTCCCACGTGCCGTCGTCCACGCCGGCCATCCGGCGCGCCGCGATGGCGTAGGCGAAGTTCGGCGCGGCGGTGATGGTGCCCTGGTAGCGGCTGATCAGGTCCGGCCACAGGGTCGGGCGGGCGAGGAAGTCGACCGGGGTGACCTTCACCAGGTCGATGCCGAACAGCATCGGCACGGTCAGGAAGCCGACCATCCCCATGTCGTGGAACAGCGGCAGCCACGACACCATCCGGTCGGTCTCCGGGTCCAGCCGCGCGGCCTCCTCCATGGCCTTCGCGTTGGACCACAGGTTGCCGTGCGTGATGCGGACGGCCTTCGGGTCGGCCGTTGAGCCGCTGGTGAGCTGGAGCAGGGCGGTCGCGGACTCGGCCACCTCGACCGGCGCGGGCAGCGGGTCGCCGTCCAGCTCGTCGAGCTTGCGGTAGGACACGCCGTTCTCGTCGAGGACGCCCGCGAGCGCGTCGAACGGGCTGCCCAGCAGCACCAGGTTCGCGCCGATCATGGCCAGCACGCGCAGGGTGTCGGCGGCCCACTCGGCCAGGTCGGTGCGCGGCGTCGGCTGGTGCAGCATCGTGGTGCTGCCGCCGGACAGCCACACCGCCTGCACGGCCGGCGCGATCGCCGCCGGGTCGCCCGCGAGGACGGCCACCGCCTCGCCCGGCGCGACACCGCCCGCGACCAGGGCCCCGGCCATGCGCCGAGCCTCCTCGTGCACCTGCGCCCACGTCCGACGGGTCGGGGCGGTCGGCTCACCCGTCGTCATCCCTCGATCGTTGGCACTCGCAGCGGTTGCCACCATCGTGTCCACGAACCGGCTCATGGGCGCCAGAGTAGAACGATCTCCACCACCGCATTGAGCCAATAGGGCGAAACAACTTCACCTCCCTCCGGCGATACTCCCCGGTACACCGGAGAAGGAGGCACGAGGGTGGGGTTCGAAGCGCGTCCGCACACGGCAACGCGTCCGGCCGCGGCACCGCGTCCGCACGCACCGGCGCACCCGGCGCCCCTGCTGAGCGCGCAGGACCTGCGCCAGGTCGCGTTCCACCGCCCGCCGCCCGGCCGGCCGGGCTACGACGAGCGGCAGGTCGACGACTTCCTCGACCGCATCGAGGCCACCCTGCTCGGCCGTGACGACGTGACCGAGCAGGACGTCCGCCGCATGCGCTTCCGCCCCGCGCAGCCGGGCTACCACGCGGTCGAGGTGGACGCGTTCCTGGAGCTGGTCGCCGAGACCCTGAGATCGACCCCGCAGCGCAGACAGGCCGTGGCCCCCGCGCAGGGCGCGCACGCCACGTCCACCGCCATGCGCCCCGCCCCGCGGCTGACCCCGCGGGACGTCCGGGGCGTCCGCTTCCACAAGCCCCGGCCGGGCAACCGCGGCTACCACGAGGGCGAGATCGACGCCTTCCTCGACCGCATCGAGGCCACCCTGGCCGGCCGGGACACCCTGACCGCCATCGAGGTCCAGGACCACGAGTTCTCCTACGCCCCGCCGGGCATGATCGGCTACGACGAGGACGACGTCGACACCTTCCTCGACCTGGTGGTCGTCACCCTCGAACAGGCCCCGCCGCCGCCCGTCCGGCCCCGCCCCCAGGTCGGCGCCCGCCCCCTGACCGCGCGGGACGTGCGGACGGTCGAATTCGGCAAGCCCCCGCGGGGCCGCCGCGGCTACCACGAGTCCCAGGTGGACAAGTTCCTCGACCGCATCGAGGCCACCCTGCTGGGCAACGACGACCTGACCGCCCAGGACATCCGCGAGGCGAAGTTCAGCCGCCCGATGTTCGGCCGCCGCGGCTACGACGAGACCGAGGTGGACGCGTTCCTGGCGCGGGTGGAGAAGCAGCTGGGCGACGGCCCGGCCCGACCCGCCGCGCTGCCGCCCATCACGTCGTGGAAGCAGCTGCGGATGATCAAGATCCCGACCGCGGGCCCGACCCGGCGCGGCTACCGGACCTCCCAGGTGGACCGGGTGCTGGAGGAGGTCGGGATCGCGCTGGACGGGATGATCGGCGCGTCGTCGGCCGAGGTCGCGAAGACCCGCTTCGCGCTGGCGCTGATGAACGGCCAGGGCTACGACTGCGCGTTCGTCGACGAACTGATCCCGCTGCTGGTCGCCGAACTGCGCCGCCGAGGCCGCTGAGGAACCCGCTGTGCGTTGTGGGGTGACGTCGGTCGGTGGGCCGGGGCTGACCGGCCCCCGGGTCGCCGGTCAGCCTCGGGTCACCTTGAGGACCTTGTCGTCGGTCCCGTTCGACGTGGTCACGTAGAGGGCCTTGTCCGGGCCCAGTTCCGCGCCGCGCAGGCGGCCGTGGGTGCCGTCCAGCTCCGCCGGGACGGACACCGCGTGCACGCCGCCCTCGGCGGTGATCGTGAACAGCAGGAGCTTCGCGCCCTTCAACGCGGTCACGGCGAGGGCGCCGTCCAGGTCGCCCCACTCCGGGCCGTCCAGGAAGACGGCGTCGCAGATCGCCTCCGTGGGGCGGCCGGACGACCAGACGGCGGGGACGGCGTCGGGGAAACGGCTCAGGTCGGTCATGGGCACGTCCTCGTCGTACCCGTCCTCGGTGCCGCCCTTGGACGGGTCCCAGCCGTAGTTCGCGCCGGGTTTGAGGACGTTCACCTCGTCGTCCACGTCGGGGCCGTGCTCGGCGGTGAGCACCAGGCCGTCCCGGCGGACGGCGACGCCCTGGACGTTGCGGTGGCCGTAGGTGAGCACGCCGCCCTCGCCGGTCCGGAGGTCGAGCTTGAGCACCTTGCCGCCCAGGCTGGCGCGGTCCTGCGCGATGGAGGCGCGGGCCGTGTCACCGGTGCCGACCAGCATGGAGCCGTCCTTGTCCAGCGACAGGCGGCAACCCGAGTGGCGTCCGCTGGGGTTGGCGGGGAAGCCGTCGCGCAGCGGGTCCTGCACGCGGCGCGCCTCGATGCCGTCCAACTCGAAGGTGACCAGGCGGATGTCCTTGGCCGTGTTGAAGCACGCGGTGAAGCGCCTGGTGGTGGCGAAGTCGGGGTGCACGAGGAGGCCCATCAGCCCGCCCTCGCCGCGCGCGACGACGTCCCCGAGGTCGGCCTTGATCCGCGTGGTCTTCCCGTTCTCGACCAGGACGAGCCGGCCGGGCCGTTCGGTGACCAGCATCCGGCCGTCGGGCAGGAACCCGACCTCCCACGGGTGGGTGAGGCCCTGCGCGACGACCTCGACCTTGATCCCCTTGGGCGGGTCGGCGGGCGGCGCGCTGCCACCGGGTGACTCCGCGGTCGAACACCCGGCGAGCAGCAGTGCGGCGACGACTCCGACAACCCGGCGCATGGCGCCCAGCATGCCCACTTCCGTGTGAACTCGCCCTACAGCGGGTGAGGGCGTTCACGCGGCAGCCGTGCGGTGGCGGCGTCGAGGTCGCCCGCCCGGACCAGCGCGCGGATCCCGTGCGCCGGCGGCGTGACGTCGGTGATGCCGACGATCCACTCGTCCACGTACCGCCGCGAGGCCCGTCCGGCGAGCCCGATCCGGTGGCGGGTCGGGGCCGGGTCCTCCGCGGTGCCCGGCGCGGACCGCGGCGGTGGCCGGGCGCGGCGGGACGACGTGCTGCCGGGGTTCGCCGGTTCCCTCGCCGGGGGCGTCCGGGGCGTCCACACCGACGGGTAATCGGCCAGCGGGGTGTCGGTGGGTGCCCGTAGGCTGGTGGACGAGCACCCCTCGCGGCGGCGGCAAGGTCCCGGGCAGGGGTCTGTTCTCCTCTGCCCCCAAGGGAGCCACGCAATGCCCCAGTCCGGCCCGCTGTCCGGCCTGTTGACCGCTGTCCTGTCCGACAAGGCGCTCACCACCCTGGTCGACTCCACCGGCACGCCCGCCCTGGAGCTGGAGGGCGCGCCCGCCGCGCGGCCGATGGTGGTGGCCGCCCTGAGCCGCAAGGTGCCGGTGCTCGCCGTCACCGCCACCGGGCGCGAGGCCGACGAGCTGACCCGCGTCCTGTGCGACCTCATCGGGCACGACGCCGTGGCGAACTTCCCCAGCTGGGAGACGCTGCCCCACGAGCGCCTCTCGCCGCGCGCGGACACCGTCGGCACCCGGCTCCAGGTCCTGCGCCGGCTCGCGCACCCCGGGGACGCGCCGCTGAAGGTGGTCGTCGCGACCGTCCGCAGCCTGATCCAGCCGATGGCGCCCGGCCTGGGCGACCTCAAGCCCGTCGACCTGGAGGTGGGGGTCGAGCACGACTTCGAGGAGCTGCTCACCGACCTCGCCCAGCTCGCCTACACCCGCGTGGACATGGTCGAGAAGCGCGGCGAGTTCGCGGTGCGCGGCGGCATCCTCGACGTGTTCCCGCCGACCGCCGAGCACCCGCTGCGCGTCGAGTTCTGGGGTGACGAGGTCAGCGAGATCCGGCCCTTCTCGGTGGCCGACCAGCGGTCGCTGCCCGAGACCGTCACGAAGTTCACCGCCCCGCCCTGCCGCGAGCTGCTGCTCACCGACCGGGTGCGGGAGCGGGCGGCGGAACTGGCCGCCGAGCACCAGGCCGACGCCCAGCTCGCCGAGATGCTCGACAAGATCGCGAGCGGCATCCCGTCGGAGGGCATGGAGGCGCTGATCCCCGCCCTGTGCGAGGGCGAGCTGCAACTGCTCACCGACGTCGTCCCGGACGGCACGCACGTCCTGCTCGCCGACCCGGAGAAGATCCGCGCCCGCGCCCACGACCTCGTCCGCACCGGCCAGGAGTTCCTGGAGGCCTCCTGGATGGCGGCGGCCGGCGGCGGCAAGGCCCCGATCGACCTCGGCGCGTCGGCCTACCGGGGGCTGGCGGAGGTCGCCGACGCCGCCCGCGCCCAGGGCCGGCCGTGGTGGACGCTCAGCCAGCTCACCACCGAGGGCTCCGACGTCGTCCGCCTGGAGTTCAAGCACGTCGAGGCCTACCAGGGCGACGTGGACCGGGCGTTCACCGACCTGCGCGCGCACACCGCGTCCGGCGGCACGGCCGTCCTGGTCGTGCCGGGCGCGGGCACCGCCCAGCGCGCCGTCGAGCAGCTCGCGGACGCCGAGGTCCCGGCGCTGCTGCGCGAGACCCTCGACACCCCGCCCAGGGCCGGCTCGGTCACGGTCGTGCGCGGCGCGCTGGAGGACGGGTTCGCGCTGCCCGAGCTGGCGCTGGTCGTGCTCACCGAGACCGACCTGACCGGCGGGCGCGGCGGGACGTCCACGAAGGACATGCGGCGGATGCCGTCGCGCCGCCGCAACGCCGTGGACCCGTTGGCGCTCAAGCCGGGCGACTTCGTCGTGCACGAGCAGCACGGCATCGGCAAGTACGTGGAGATGGTGCAGCGCACGGTCGCCGGCGCGACCCGCGAGTACCTGGTGCTGGAGTACGCGTCCTCCAAGCGCGGCCAGCCCGGGGACCGGCTGTTCGTGCCGACCGACCAGCTCGACGAGGTGTCCCGGTACGTCGGCGGCGAGCTGCCCACGCTGAACAAGCTCGGCGGCAGCGACTGGAAGAACACCAAGGCCAAGGCGCGCAAGGCGGTCAAGCAGATCGCCGCCGAGCTGGTGCAGCTCTACGCCGCCCGCCAGGCCGCGCCCGGCCACGCGTTCGCGGCCGACACCCCGTGGCAGCGGGAGCTGGAGGACGCGTTCCCGTTCACCGAGACCGTCGACCAGATGGCCGCCATCGACGAGGTCAAGGCCGACATGGAGCGGTCGGTCCCGATGGACCGGGTGATCTGCGGCGACGTCGGCTACGGCAAGACCGAGATCGCGGTGCGGGCGGCGTTCAAGGCGGTGCAGGACGGCAAGCAGGTCGTCGTCCTGGTGCCCACCACCCTGCTCGCCCAACAGCACCTCAACACCTTCACCGAGCGCATGCGGGCGTTCCCGGTCACGGTCAAGGGCCTGTCCCGGTTCACCGACCCTGCCGAGGCCGAGCAGACCATCGCGGGCTTGGCCGACGGCGAGGTGGACGTCGTCATCGGCACCCACCGGCTGTTGCAGAAGGGGTTGCGCTACAAGGACCTCGGCCTGGTGGTCGTGGACGAGGAGCAGCGCTTCGGCGTCGAGCACAAGGAGCACATCAAGGCGCTGCGCACGCACGTCGACGTGCTGACCATGTCCGCCACGCCGATCCCGCGCACGCTGGAGATGTCGCTGGCGGGCATCCGCGAGATGTCCACCATCCTCACCCCGCCCGAGGAGCGGCACCCGATCCTGACCTACGTCGGCCCGTACGACGACAAGCAGGTCGGCGCGGCCATCCGGCGCGAGCTGCTGCGCGACGGCCAGGTGTTCTACGTGCACAACCGGGTGTCCTCGATCGAGAAGGCCGCCCGCCGCATCCGCGACCTGGTCCCCGAGGCCCGCGTGGTCACCGCGCACGGCCAGATGAACGAGGACAAGCTGGAGAAGATCATCCAGGGGTTCTGGGAGCGCGAGTACGACGTGCTGGTGTGCACGACGATCGTGGAGACCGGCCTGGACATCTCCAACGCCAACACGCTCATCGTCGAGCGCGGTGACATGCTCGGCCTGTCCCAGCTGCACCAGCTGCGCGGGCGCGTCGGGCGCGGTCGCGAGCGCGGGTACGCCTACTTCCTGTACCCGCCGGAGGCCCCGCTGACCGAGACCGCGCACGACCGGCTGGCGACCATCGCGCAGAACACCGAGCTGGGCGCGGGCATGGCGGTGGCCATGAAGGACCTGGAGATCCGCGGCGCGGGCAACATCCTGGGCGCGGAGCAGTCCGGCCACATCGCGGGCGTCGGCTTCGACCTGTACGTGCGGCTGGTCGGCGAGGCCGTCGAGGCGTTCCGCCGGCACGCGGGCGCGGAGGTCGACGGCGAGGAGGAGCTGGCCGAGGTCCGGGTGGACCTGCCGGTCGACGCGCACATCCCGCACGACTACGTGCCGGGCGAGCGGCTGCGCCTGGAGGCCTACCGCAAGATCGCGGCGGCGGCCGACGAGGACGCGCTGCGGGCCGTGTGGGACGAGCTGAAGGACCGCTACGGCACCCCGCCGCTGCCGGTCGAGCGGCTGCTCGCGGTGGCCCGGTTCCGGCAGACCTGCCGCGCGCACGGCGTCACCGAGGTCGCGGTGCAGGGGTCCACGATCCGCTTCGCGCCGCTGGAGCTGAAGGACTCGCAGATGGTCCGCCTGCGGCGGCTGTTCCCGAAGGCGGTCTACAAGCAGGTCACGGGCACGGTGAGCGTGCCTAGGCCGACCGAGGGAGCCGCCGGCGGCCGAATGGGCGCACCCCTGCTCCGCGACCAGGAACTGATCGACTGGTGTGCTCACTTTTTGGAGTCGTTGGCGGGTACACCCGTGAGCGGCGTCACGGGTTCGTGAGAAGGTAGCCGGCGTGAGGACAGTGCAGAGGCGCTTCACCCTGGTCGGCGCGGCCGTCGCACTCCTGGTGGCGGGCTGCGGCACCGGCCCGAGCCAGGTGGGCGCTGCCGCCATCGTCGGCGACTCCGTGATCCCGCTCGAACAGGTCCAGCAGCGGCTGGACGTGATCCGGAAGAAGGAGCCGGACGCCCAGAAGCTCCAAGAGCAGCACAAGTTCGACGAGGTCTCGCGCATCGCGATGAGCAACTACCTGCGGCACGAGTTGCTGACGCGCGCCGCGGACCGCGAGGGCGTCACCGTGACCGAGGACGCGGTGACCCAGGCGCTGGCCGACGCCGGCGGCCCGGACGCCGCCTCCGAGGGCACCGTCTACGACGCCACGACCATCCGCGAGCGGGTCAAGGACCAGCTGCTCGCGGTCGAGCTGGCGCGCAAGCACGTGGACAGGATGGAAGTCACGTTCGACTACTTCTACGCGAAGGACGACACCGACGCGAAGGAGAAGGCGAAGCAGGTCGAGCAGGACCCGGCCAGGATGGCCGAGTTCGTCAAGGCCGCCCCGCAGAGCCCGCAGGGCCAGCAGCTGGCCGGCCGCGGCGAGAAGCTGCACTCCGCCGAGGCCCCGAAGTTCGCGGCGACCCCGCTGTTCGGCGTGGACCCCGGCACGGTCGTGGCCTTCGCGCCCGAGCAGGGCAACGCGCAGTGGATCGTGGCCTACGTGACCGACTTCAAGGACGACGTCCGCCCGCGCGGCGAGGTGTCGACCGAGCAGTTGGCGCTGCGGACGCTGGAGAGCATCGGCGTGCGCCTGGCCCAGCGCCTGGCGGGCGACCCGGAGATCAAGGTCAACCCGCGCTTCGGCGTGTGGGACCCGTCGGCCATCGCGTGCGCGGCGAACGACCAGACGCTGTCCGGCTACCAGGCGGCGGTACGTTCGAAGTCGTGAGCACCGTCGTCCTGCTGGGTTCCCAGACCGTCCTGCCCGCCGCCGCGCTGCCCGCTCTGCGGGGCGCGGCGGCGGTCTTCGCTGCACCCGACCTCGACGCCGAGGTGTGGGCGGGGTTGGGGGTGACGGCGTGGCCGGACGAGGCGGCGCCGGCGGGTGAGGCGGTGGCGGGCCCGGTCGTGTACCTGACCGGGTCGTTGGACGACCCCCGCGCCCGGGAGCTGGTCGCCGCGGGCGCCGACGTCGTGCGCGGCCCGGTGGGCACGGGCCTGGTGGACGCGGCCCTGGTCATGGACCGGCTGCGCTCGCCGGGCGGCTGCCCGTGGGACGCGGAGCAGGACCACAAGTCGCTGCGGCAGTACCTGGTCGAGGAGACCTACGAGCTGCTGGAGGCCATCGAGGACGGCGACCGCGCGGCGCTGCGCGAGGAACTGGGCGACGTGCTGCTCCAGGTCCTGTTCCACGCGCGGATCGCGGCGGAGGACGTGGACCCGTTCGGCATCGACGAGGTGGCGGGCGACCTGGTGGCCAAGCTGGTCGGCCGGCACCCGCACGTGTTCGAGGGCCACGACCCGGCGGTGCGCGACGCGCACACCCAGCAACACCGGTGGGAAGAGCTGAAGCAGGTCGAGAAGCAGCGCGAGTCCAGTGTGGACGGCGTGGCGTCCGGGCAGCCGGCGGTGGCGCTGGCGGGCAAGCTCGCCCAGCGGACGGCGCGGGCCGGGCTGCCGGTGGACCTGTTGCCGGAGGGCGACGACACCGGGAGCACGCTGTTCGCGGTGGCGGCGCTGGCGAAGCTCGCGGGCGAGGACCCGGAGACCGAGCTGCGGGCGGTGGCGCGGCGGTTCGAGGCGAAGGTGCGGGCGGCGGAGTCATCGGCCCGCGCGGCCGGGGTCGAGAAGCTGACCGCCGAGGACTGGCGCGCCCACTGGCCGGCTTGACGGCTGCGTGGTTTTCCAGCTCGCGGCTGGGAGTCGCCAAGATCAAGAGCGCCTCGCCGGCGGGCAGGCCGCCAAGGATGGACACAAGGGCAAGGGCGGGGGCTTGGTGGTGACCCGGCGGGGCCCTTCGCGGCGCTGCGCGCCGGGACCGGACCGGTTCAGGCGAACATGATCGCGGTTGTCATGGGGGCGCGCTAACGTCGATCGGGTGAGCGAACAGGCCTACCTCCGCCATCCCCACCTGCACGGCGACCTCGTCACGTTCGTGGCCGAGGACGACGTCTGGCTGGCTCCGCTCGACGGTGGTCGGGCGTTCCGGGTCACCGCCGACCAGGTGCCCGTGAGCAACCCCCGCTTCGACCCGACCGGCACGCACCTCGCGTGGGCCAGTCGGCGCGACGGCGCGCCCGAGGTGCACCTCGCCCTGGTCACCGGTGGCAAGGCCAAGCGGCTCACGCACTGGGGGTCCTGGACCACCGGGGTGCGCGGGTGGACGCCGCGGGGGGACGTGGTGGCGGTCAGCTCCACCGGGGAGGCCACCTCGGTCCGCAAGTGGGCCTACGCGGTGCCGGTGGACGGCGGGCCGCCCGAGCGGTTGCCGTACGGCTGGGTCGGGGACGTCGCGCACGGGCCCGACGGCGCGGTGGCGATCACGTCCAACTACGGCCACGACCCCGCCTGGTGGAAGCGGTACCGGGGCGGGTCGGCCGGGAAGCTGTGGGTGGACCTCAAGGGGGACGGCGAGTTCACGCGCATCCTCGGCGAGTTGACCTCGACCCTGAGCGCGCCGATGTGGGTCGGCGGGCGGCTGGCGTTCCTGTCCGACCACGACGGGGTCGGCAGCGTGTACTCCTGCCTGCCCGACGGTTCGGACCTGCGGCGGCACACCGAGCAGGAGTTCTACGCGCGGGCGGCGACGACCGACGGGCAGCGGGTCGTCTACCAGAACGCGGGCGACCTGTGGGTGCTCGACTCCCTCGACGCCGAGCCGCGCAAGGTGGAAATCCTGCTGGGCGGGCCGCGCACCGCCACCCGGCCCCGGCACATCACGCCCCGGCCGGACGACGTGCACCCCGACAAGACGGGCCGGGCCAGCGTGGTCGAGGTGCGCGGGACCGTGCACTGGGTGACCCACCGGGACGGGCCGGCGCGGGCGCTGGCCGAGCAGCCCGGCACGCGCAACCGGTTGCCCCGGGTCGTGGGGGACACCGTCGTGTGGGTGACCGACGCCGACGGTGAGGAAGGGCTGGAGTTCGCGCCGGTCGGCGGGGTCGAGCCGGGCAACTCGCCGCGCCGGGTCGCGGTCGGGCGGCTCGGGCGGGTGTTGGAGCTCGCCGTCGCGCCGGACGGGCGCAAGGTCGCCGTGGCCACGCACGACGGGCGGCTGCTGCTGGTCGACGTGGAGTCCGGCGAGGTGCGCGAGGTCCTCAAGGACGCCAACCCGAACGTCAGCGACCTCGCGTTCTCGCCCGACTCCAACTGGCTGGCCTGGTCGCACCCCGGCCCGCGCCCGCTGCACCACATCCGGATGACCAACACGACCGACCTGTCCGTGGTGGACGTGACGCCGCTGCGGTTCGCCGACTTCTCGCCCGCGTTCACCGAGGACGGCCGCTACCTGGCGTTCCTGTCCATCCGCAGCTTCGACCCGGTGTACGACGCGCACGTGTTCGACCTGTCCTTCCCCACCGGCTGCCGCCCCTACCTGCTGCCGCTGGCCGCGACGACGCCCTCGCCGTTCGACCCGCTGCGGCTGGGCCGGCCGGTCGGCGACGACGACAAGGACGACAAGGACAAGGACCACAAGGACGAGAACCCGATCACCGTCGTGGACCTGGACGGCCTGGCCGACCGGGTGGTGCCGCTGCCGGTCGCGGCGGCCGGCTACTCGTCGCTGACCGCCGCCAAGGGCGGACTGCTGTGGTTGCGCCGGCCGCTGCGCGGCGTGCTCGGCGACAACCTGCCCACGCCGTCCAGCCGGCCGCAGCGCTTGGTGCTGGAGCGGTTCGACCTGACCAAGGCGCGGGCCGACGTGCTGGTGGACGGCCTGGACTCCTACGCGGTCAGCGGCGACGGCCAGCGGCTGGTCGTCTCCGACGGCGGTGACCTGCGGGTCGTGCCGTCGGACCGGAAGGTGGACTCCGACGACCAGGACTCGGTGGACGTGGACCTGTCCCGCGTCCGGGTCGTGCTGGACCGGGCCGCCGAGTGGCGCCAGGCCTACGCCGAGGCGGGCCGGCTCATGCGCGACCACTTCTGGCGCACCGACATGGGCGGCGTGGACTGGCAGGGCGTGCTGGACCGCTACCGCCCGCTGGTGGACCGGCTGGGCAGCTACTCCGACCTGGTGGACCTGCTGTGGGAGGTGCAGGGCGAGCTGGGCACCTCGCACGCCTACGTCATCTCGTCGGGCGGGTCGAGCGGGCGGCCGGTGGGGCTGCTCGGCGCGGACCTGGAGCGCGACGAGTCCGGCGCGTGGCGGGTGGTCCGGGTGATCCCGGGCGAGACCTCCGACCCGGCGGCCCGGTCGCCGCTGGCCGCGCCCGGCGTGGCGGTGCGGCCGGGCGACGCGATCGTGGCCGTGGACGGCCGGCAGGTCGATCCGCTGACCGGTCCCGCGCCGCTGCTGGTCGGCACGGCGGGCAAGCCGGTGGAGCTGACCGTGCGGCCCGGTGGCGGCGGCGAGCCGCGCCGGGTGGTCGTGGTGCCGCTGGAGGACGACGAGCCGCTGCGCTACCACGCGTGGGTCGCCGACCGGCGGGCGCGCACGCACGAGCTGTCCGACGGGCGGGTCGGGTACCTGCACGTGCCGGACATGATGGGCGCGGGCTGGGCGCAGCTGCACCGCGACCTGCGGGTGGAGCTGATGCGGGAGGCGGTCGTGCTCGACGTGCGGGAGAACGGCGGCGGCCACACCTCGCAGCTGGTCGTGGAGAAGCTCGCCCGCAAGGTCATCGGCTGGTCGGTGGCGCGCGGCTACACCTCGGCGGACAGCTACCCGGCGGACGCGCCGCGCGGGCCGGTGGTGGCCATCGCGGACGAGTTCGCGGGGTCCGACGGCGACATCGTCAACGTGGCGATCAAGCAGCTGGGCATCGGGCCGGTGGTCGGCACCCGCACGTGGGGCGGGGTGATCGGCATCGACATGCGTTACGACCTGGTGGACGGGACCGTGGTGACCCAGCCCCGGTACGCGAGCTGGTTCCAGGGCGCGGGGTGGGGCGTGGAGAACCACGGCGTGGACCCGGACGTCGAGGTGGTGATCACGCCGCAGGACCGGGTGGCCGGGCGCGACCCGCAGCTGGACACGGCGGTCCGGTTGGCGCTGGAGGCCCTGCGGACGCGGCCGGCGGCCGTTCCGCCGCAGCTCCCGCCCCTCACCTGATCGAGTCCACCCGACCGTGTGGTGCGGCGGTGGTTGCGACCGGTGCCCCCGAACCGATCAATGAGTAGCACGCAAGATCGGGGTCGGGGGTTCGGGGTTTCGTGAGTCATCGTGAGTTGCCGCGCAGCGGTCGCGGGTGCGTCTCGGCGGTCGTCCTGGTGCCGCTGGCGGCGCTGGGCGGCGTCCTGGCGCTGGTGTTGACGTTCGGGGTGGAATCGGAGGACCCGGTGGAGCGGGGTCGGCGCACGGACGCGCCGGCCCGGCCGACGCTGGTCAGCCTCCGCACCACCGCGCCCGGCGCGGCCGACCCGGCGGCGTTGCTCGGGGAGCCGCCGGAGCGCCGGACGGCGGCGCGCAGCCAGGCGGCCACACCGGGGGCGCCGCCGCCGGCCGGGGAGGTGCCGCCGGGGCCGGGCGTGCCGGAGCCGCCGGGCGTCCCGGACGCGCCGGGGCTGCCGGACGTGCCGTTCCCGACGGCGCCGTCCGCGTCGTCGTCGTCGGTGGTGGTGGTCCCGACGACGAGCGCCCAGGCGACGTCGTCGGCCACGACCCCGCCGCCCACGTCGGTCCCGCCGACGGGCCGGCCCCCGGCGACCAGCACTCCGCCCACGCTGCAACCGACGACGTCCTCGACCACCGCGACCACGCCCCAGATCACCACCGCGACCCCGACGACGACGGCCTGACCTGCGGTTTCACCCTTCCGTGTCAGGTTGGCGGCGGAAGCACGTAGCCTGGGGTGCGTGGTCGTCCCGCCGCCCGAGAAAACGACACCGCGCGCCTCGGCGCGCGGTCGCGCAGGCAACCTGGTCGGCCGGCTGGCGCTGGTCGTCCTGCTCCTGGTGTTCGTGGCGGGCGGGGCCTGGGCCCTGAGCGTCTTCAACCGGCCGGAGGTCCACGACCTGGCCGACCCGCCGTTCCCGGTCCCGTTCCAGGAGGTGGAGCCGGGGTCGGCCGCGCCCGGCGTGGCCGGCGGGGTGCCGCCCCAGGCCGCGCCGTCCCAGCAGCAGACCGCGTCGGCGGAGCCGCTGACCGCGTGGGCCGTGGCCGTGTCGGAGAAGACCGACATCCCGGCGCGGGCGCTGCGCGCGTACGCGGTGGCGGACCTGATCATGCAGTCCTCGCAGCCGGCGTGCCGGGTGTCGTGGGCGACGCTGGCGGGCATCGGCCGGGTGGAGTCCATCCACGGCACCATCCACGGCGCCCGCCTGGGCGAGGACGGGCGGCCGTCGAAGCCGATCATCGGCATCCCGCTGGACGGCCGGCCCGGCGTGAAGGCGATCAACGACAGCGACGGCGGCACCCTGGACGGCGACACCACGTGGGACCGGGCCGTGGGCCCCATGCAGTTCATCCCGACCACGTGGGCGAAGTACGCGGTCCGGGCGAACGGCGACGGCAACCCGCCGGACCCGCAGAACATCGACGACGCGGCCCTGGCGGCGGCGCGGTACCTGTGCTCGGGCGGCCGGGACCTGGCCACCGGGCAGGGCTGGTGGTCGGCGGTGCTCGCCTACAACCAGTCCGTGGAGTACGGGCAGAAGGTCTTCAGCGGTGCGGACGCCTACGCCCGCGCCAGCCTGGGCTGATCGTGTTGGATTGCGCCGCCTCCGGCCTCGCGGGCCTCAGCGGTCGCGTTCGACGGCCAGGCGCGCGCTGACCTCGCCGAGCGCTTCCTGGTACTCCGGGGTCGGGTTCATGGCCGCCGCCATCCGCAGCTGGGCCAGCGCCTCGGGCAGGCGGCTCTGCCGTTGCAGGGTCCGGCCCAGGGCGAAGCGCGCGTAGTAGTCGCTCGGGTCCAGTTCCAGGACCTTGCGGAAGGCTGCCTCGGCCCGCTTCAACTGGGCCGACCCCAGGTACGCCCGCCCGGCCAGGAGCTGCACGCTCGGCTGGTCCGGGGCGGCTTCGAGCACGACGGCCAGCTCGCGCAGCGCCTCCAGCGGGCGGCGGTCCGCGAGCAGCGCCTCGGCTCGGCGGAACGCCTCGAAGGTGCTGTCGGTCATGGTCGGATCAACGCTACCCGCGCATCGGCCGGTTCTCGACAGCCGACCGGATGACAGGACCTCTGCTACGCCCCGCCCAGTCGCGCCAGGACCGGGTCGAGCGACGCCGGCTGCTCCACGTGGGCGTTGTGACCCACCCCCGCCAGCACCATTCCACCCGGCAGGGCCGCGTGGAGGTCCACGGCCGGGCACATGTGGTCGTGCTCGCCTGCGGCCAGGGTGACCGGGGCCTTCGCCGCCCCGAGCAGGCCCTCGACGTCCGGCGCGCCCACGCCGAAGGCCGCCGGGTCGAGCACCGGCCGCCAGCCCGGACCGTCGGGGACCACCCCGTGTTCGAGCGGCACGCCGGCGAGCTTGGCCGCCCGCTCGACCGCCTCGGCCCGGGTCTCGAAGACCTTCGGCGGACGTGCGGCGAGACCGGCGACGCGGTCGAGTTCCTCGTCGGTCCAGCGCAGCTTGACGCCCACGCCGGCCACCGCCGACACCTCGACGCCGAACCACCCGCTGGCCAGGGTCAGCGCCACCACGCCGCCCAGCGAGTGCCCGAGCACCGCGACCGGCCCCGCGGGCACCACGGACGCGACGGCCGCCGCGAACGAGCCGAACGAGTACCGGTCCAGCGGCGCGGACCGGCCGTGGCCGGGCAGGTCGGGCGCCAGCCACGACCCGGGCCACCGGTCGACCACCCCGCGCCACACCTCGCCGGTGGCGCCCAACCCGTGCAGGAGGACCAGCAGTGGTCCGGAACCGCCGCGCTCCACGTGGATCACGCCAGAATCCTCGCATGGCCAGTGACGTCGAGGTGATCGTCGACCCGGACACCTACACGCGCGGCGTGCCGCACGAGAGCCTCGCCAGGCTGCGGGCGCGGGACGTCGTCCGCACCGAGGACGCCGTGCACGTCTTCCGGCACGCCGACGTGCGCGCGGTGCTCAAGAACCCCGGCCTGTTCTCGTCCTGGCGCGGCGGCACCCAGATCCGCGACCCCGCGACGCCCGAGGACCTCGCCTACGTGCGCCGGATGATGCTGAACACCGACCCGCCCGACCACACGCGCCTGCGCGGCCTGCTCACCAAGGCCTTCACGCCCCGCGCGGTGGCCAACCTGGAAGCCAGGATCGAGCGGTGGGCCCAGGACCTGGTCGCGCCGCTCGCCGGCGCCGGCGTCCACGACTTCACCAAGGCCATGGCGGACCTGCCGCTGCTCACCCTGGCCGAGGTGTTCGGGGTCCCGCACCAGGACCGCGCGCTGATGTTCGACTGGAGCAACCGGGTCATCGGCTACCAGGACGACGACTACGCCCACAGCAACAGCGACACCACCGGCATGACCGACATGGCGCTCAAGGCCCTCGAACTGCGCCCCGACCCGCAGCCCGACCCGCGTTCGCGCGGCGGCATGCCGGACCTCCTGGCCTACGCGCACGCCCTGGGCGAGCTGAAGCGCCGCGAGCCCGGCGACGACGTGATGAGCAACCTCATGCGGCACGACGTGGCCGTGGAGGAGTTCGAGACGCTGTTCTGGCTGTTCTCCGTCGCGGGCAACGAGACGCTCCGCAACGGCATCCCCGGCGGCATGATCGCCCTGATGTCCCACCCCGACCAGTACGAGCTGCTCCGGCGCGACCCGGCGCTGCTGCCGAACGCCGTCGAGGAGGTGTTGCGCTGGTGGACCCCGGTCATGCACTTCCGGCGCACCGCGACCCGGGACACCGAGCTGTCCGGCGTCCCGGTGCGCGCGGGGGACCGGGTCGTCGTCTGGTTCTCCTCCGCCAACCGGGACGAGCGGGTCTTCACAGACCCCCACCGGTTCGCTGTGCGGCGTCGTGACGTCGACCACTTGTCGTTCGGCCACGGCCCCCACTTCTGCCTCGGCGCGCACCTGGCGCGGGTGCAGCTACGTGCGTTTTTCGGTGCCGTGCTGCGCCTGCCGGGGGTGCTGGCGCCCGCCGGTGAGCCCCAGCGGCTGCGCTCGAACTTCCAGAACGGGGTCAAACGCCTACCCGTGGGTCACCAACTAGGCTCCTCATCGGTAAAGACATGGTCTGACTAGGGAGCGCACGTGGCGGTCATCGAGCAGGTCGGCGCCCGCGAGATCCTGGACTCGCGAGGCAACCCCACCGTCGAGGTAGAGGTGGCGCTGGACGACGGCACGCTGGAGCGCGCCGCGGTGCCGTCGGGCGCGTCGACCGGCGAGCACGAGGCGGTCGAGCTGCGGGACGGCGACAGCAAGCGGTACCTGGGCAAGGGCGTCGAGAAGGCGGTCACCGCGGTCCTCGACGAGATCGGTCCCGAGCTGGTCGGCATCGAGGCCGTCGAACAGCGCGTCGTGGACCAGAAGCTGGTCGACCTGGACGGCACGCCGGACAAGTCCCGCCTGGGCGCGAACGCCATCCTCGGCGTGTCGCTCGCGGTGGCGAAGGCGGCGGCGGCGTCCAGCGGCCTGGAGCTGTTCCGCTACGTGGGCGGCCCGAACGCGCACGTCCTGCCGGTGCCGATGCTGAACATCCTCAACGGTGGCGCGCACGCCGACACCGACGTGGACATCCAGGAGTTCATGATCGCCCCGATCGGCGCGGACTCCTTCCGCGAGGCGCTGCGCTGGGGCACCGAGGTCTACCACGCGCTCAAGTCCGTGCTGAAGAGCAAGGGCCTGGGCACCGGCCTGGGCGACGAGGGCGGCTTCGCGCCGAACCTGTCCAGCAACCGCGACGCGCTGGACCTGATCCTCCAGGCGATCGAGAAGGCCGGCTACACCCCGGGCCGCGACATCGCGCTGGCCCTGGACGTGGCCGCCACCGAGTTCTTCGCCGACGGCGCCTACACGTTCGAGAAGAGCAAGCGCAGCGCCGAGCAGATGACCGGCTACTACACCGAGCTGGTCAACTCCTACCCGCTGGTGTCCATCGAGGACCCGCTGTCCGAGGACGACTGGGACGGCTGGATCCAGATGACCGCCGAGCTGGGCGAGAAGGTGCAGCTGGTGGGCGACGACCTGTTCGTCACCAACCCGGAGCGCCTGGAGGAGGGCATCTCCCGCCGCGCCGCGAACGCGCTGCTGGTGAAGGTCAACCAGATCGGCACGCTGTCGGAGACCCTCGACGCGGTGTCGCTGGCCACCTCCTACGGCTACAAGTCGATGATGTCCCACCGGTCCGGCGAGACCGAGGACACCACCATCGCGGACCTCGCGGTGGCGACCGGCGTCGGCCAGATCAAGACCGGCGCGCCCGCCCGCGGCGAGCGGACGGCCAAGTACAACCAGCTCCTGCGGATCGAGGAGGCCCTGGGCGACGCCGCGCGCTACGCCGGCGACCTGGCCTTCCCGCGGTACACGCCGGAAAGCTGATGGCGGACGGGGACCGGGGCTCCCGACGCGGCCGAGGCGCCGCGCCGGGGTCCCGGCCTGACCGGACGACCCGGGGCCGCACGAGCAGGGCGTCGGGCCGCGCGTCGGGCGCTCCCGGCGCGGGCTCGGGCGACTCCGGCAAGGGCGGCACGGCGGGCAGTGGCCGGGGCGGCGCTGTGGGATCCGGCGCTGCGGGGTCCGGCGCTGCGGGGTCCGGCGGCCGGAACGCGGGCTCGCGCTGGGCCGGCGCGCGTGGCGGTGCGGCGCGGTCGGGCGGTGCGCGCGGTGACGCCGGCGAGGGTGGCCGGCGGCCGAGCAAGGCGGCCCAGGCGCGGGCGGCGGCACAGGCCGCGCGGGCCGCCGCACGGGCCGCGCGCCCGCAGTCGAAGGCGCGCACCCGCGAGGGCACCGGCGGCGCGTTCGGCATGACCGGCACGCGGCGGGCGGCGCTGCTGGCGATGGTCGTGTGCGCGCTCGCGCTGAGCATCGCGGTGCCCCTGCGGACCTACCTCGCCCAGCGCGAGGAGCTGCGCGAGGTCACCGCGTCGCAGGAGACCCTGCGCGCCGAGGTCGACCGGCTGGAGCAGCGCAAGCACGAGCTGGCCGACCCGGCCCACCTGGAGGCCGAGGCGCGGCGGCGGTTGCACTACGTGCGGCCGGGGGAGACGCCCTACGTGGTGCAGCTGCCCGGCGACGCGGAGCGGAAACTGGAAGAGGAGCGCCCGAAGACGGCGCCGGCGGCGGACAAGGCCTGGTACGAGCAGTTGTGGGATTCGGTGGCGGCACGATGACGGTGAGCGACGAGGACAAGGCGATCGTCGCCGAACAGCTGGGGCGCACCCCGCGCGGCATGCGCGCCGTGGCGGCGCGGTGCCCCAGCGGGCACCCGGCGGTCGTGCAGACCAGCCCGCGGCTGCCCGACGGCACCCCGTTCCCGACCCTGTACTACCTGACCTGCCCGCGGCTGAACTCCCTCGTCAGCCGGCTGGAGAGCGCCGGCGTGATGAAGGAGATGACCGACCGGCTGGCGACGGATGAACAGTTGGCGCAGCGCTACCAGCGCGCCCACGAGTTGTACTTGGCTGAGCGGGACGCGATCGAACCGCTGGGCACGACGGTCACCGCGGGCGGCATGCCGGGCCGGGTGAAGTGCCTCCACGTGCACGTGGCGCACGCGCTGGCCGCCGGGCCCGGGGTGAACCCCTTCGGCGACGAGGCCCTCGCGCTGCTCGCCGACGAGTGGCCGGGCGGGAATTGCGCGTCAAAGGTGAAAAACTGACCGTAGGGGCAGTTCTCCGGACAGAGAACGGACCCGGGACCGTGACACGGCCGTTTGGATCAGGCACGCTGGTTCCGGGGCCGAAGCGGGAACCGCCGAGGAGTTGGAGTTCGTGGCTGTGCCGAAGCGACGACGGGGACGCAAGCGCAAAGCACTACGTCAGGCCACGCTGACGCCCCGCCAATGGGGTCTGGCGGCGACGGCGACGTGCGCGATGCTCGTGCCCGTGCTGGTGCACAGCACCGCGGGCGTCGACTGGGTCAACATCTCCGGCGGCTCGGACATCGAGGCCGTGCCACCGGGCGCGGGCGACGTGCTGGGCAGCCTGAGCGGGTCGGGCGCGCTCGGCGTCAACGGCCGGCTGCCCGAGGCGGACGAGCTCAGCGCCGCGCTGCTGGCCGAGGCCGCCGACCCGTCGGACTTCGGCGACGACCTGAGCCCGTTCGAGGGGCTCGACGGCGAGACCGTCGCGGGCCAGCTCGGCATCCCCGGCGTCATGCTCGACGCGTACATGAAGGCCGCGACCAGGCTGTCCGCCACGACGCCCGGCTGCAACCTGCACTGGTCGCTGCTCGCGGGCATCGGGCGCATCGAGTCCGGCCACGCCCGCGGCGGGCGCGTGGACGCCGCCGGCAACACCGTGCACCCGATCCTGGGGCCCGTGCTCAACGGCGGTCCCGGCATGGCGGCCATCCGCGACACCGACGGCGGCCGGTACGACCAGGACACGACGTGGGACCGCGCGGTGGGCCCGATGCAGTTCATCCCGTCCACGTGGGCCGGGTACGCCGCCGACGGCAACGGCGACGGCGAGACCAACCCGAACAACGTCTTCGACGCCACCGTCGGCGCGGGCAACTACCTGTGCGCGGGCGGCGCGAACCTGGCCGACCCGCAGCAGCGGGCGCGGGCGGTGTTCCGCTACAACCACTCCGAGGAGTACGTGCGGACGGTCCTGTACTGGGCCGACGCCTACGCCGACGGCGTGACGCCGCTGCCCGGGTTGACCGGGTCGGACGACGACTACCTGACCAGCCCGGGGAACCCGCAGCCGGGCAGCCCGGGTCAGCCCGGCCAGCCGGGTGGGCAGCCGGGGCAGCCCGGTGACCCGGGGACCACGAACCCGCCGTCGTCGTCGACCAGCCCGACGACGACCACCACGCCGGGGACGTCGCCGACGACGATCACGCTCGTGCCGACCACTCCGTCGTGCACGACCACGACCACGACGACGACCACGCCCACCACGACGCCGACCACGACCACCCCGTCCGCGCCGGGCTGCACGACGACCACCACGCCGTCGACCACGACCACGACACCGACGACCACCTCGGCGTCCTCGGCGCCCCAGACCAGTTCGCAGCAGACCAGTTCGCAGCAGGCCACGTCGGAGCCGACGTCGTCGCAGTCCAGCTCGTCGGTGGAGCAGACCACGCCCGCGGAGACGTCCAGCTCGGTGCGCTCGGAGGACTCGACGCCGCCCTCGGTGACGTCGACCATGCAGCCCACGTGAGCCGGGACGGGAGCGGGCGCGTAGGTTCCTCCCCCGAGTCGTGTTGGTGACTTCGGGAGGCGACGGCATGGCGCGGGTGGCCGCGATCGACTGCGGGACGAACTCGATCCGCCTGTTGGTGGCGGACGTGACCGTGGCGGACGACGGGTCCCGGTGGCTGCGCGACGTGCACCGCGAGATGCGCGTGGTGCGGCTGGGCGCGGGCGTGGACGCGACGGGCGTCCTGAACCCGGAGGCCCTGGCGCGCACGCGCGCCGCCCTGGTCGACTACACGAACATCCTGCGCCGCAAGGGGACCGAGCGGGTCCGCATGGTCGCGACGTCCGCCACCCGCGACGCCGCGAACCGCGACGACTTCTTCGGCATGACCCGCGAGGTGCTCGGCGTGGAGGCCGAGGTGATCTCCGGCGACGAGGAGGCGCGGCTGTCCTTCACCGGGGCCGTGGCGGACCTGGAGCCGGCGGACGGGCCGTTCCTGGTGGCGGACGTGGGCGGCGGGTCCACGGAGCTGGTGCTGGGCTCGTGGGACGGCGTGCGCGGCGACGTGGAGGCGGCGCGGTCGGTGGACATCGGGTGCGTCCGGCTGACCGAGCGCTGCCTGCCCGACGACCCGCCCACCGGGGCCCAGGTGGAGCAGGCGGTGGCGGTGGCGTCGGAGGTGCTCGCCGAGGCGTTCGCGGCCGTGCCGACGGCGAAGGCGAACACGTGGATCGGCGTGGCGGGGACGGTGACCACGTTGGTGGCGCTGGCGAAGGAGCTGCCGGTCTACGACTCGCGGGAGATCCACCTGGCGCGGCTGTCGATCGACCAGATCCGCGAGGTCACCGCGCGGCTGCTGACGATGACGCACGACGAGCGCGCGGCGCTGGGTCCCATGCACCCGGGGCGGGTGGACGTGATCAACGGTGGTGCGCTGGTGGTGCGGACCCTCGCGGAACACCTCGCGTCGCAGGGGATCACGGAGCTGGTGGCCAGCGAGCACGACATCCTCGACGGGATCGCGTTCTCGCTCACCTGATCGGCTCAGCGACTCGAATGGTCCAGTCCGGACGGTGTGGACTGTACGGGCGAGCCGATCTTCATACCTCATCACTGCGTCAATTGGGATTGTTCGTGACGAGGTTGTGATCACTTCACCCATGTGGCCTGGCACACAGGGCTAATAGCGTCCTCCCACACGCTGCGGAAGCGGTCGACTCTGCTCGGTTACCCCCGAACAGGTGGGAGGACGCATGTCACGTGCACGTTTAGTTCCCGTAGCCCTTGCGGCGGTCATGGTCGCGGCGGGGTGCGGGGCCGCGCAGAACCAGGCCGGCACCAACACCGACGCCGCCATCACGATCTTCAACACCGACCCCGAGAACCCGCTGGTGCCCGGCAACACCACCGAGGCGGGCGGCAGCCGGGTGATCGACGCCCTGTTCACGGGGCTGGTGGAGTACCGCGCCGAGGACGCGCAGCCGGTCAACGCCATGGCCGAGAAGATCGAGACCAAAGACTCCAAGCTGTTCACCGTCACCATCAAGAAGGGCTGGACGTTCCACGACGGCAGCCCGGTCACCGCCAAGAGCTTCGTGGACGCCTGGAACTGGACCGCGTACGGCCCGAACGCCACGCAGGGCGCCAGCTTCTTCTCCCAGATCGAGGGCTACGCCGAGGTCCACCCGAAGGACCCCGACGGCGCGGACGGACCGCAGGAAGCGCCCAAGCCCGCCACCGACAAGCTCTCCGGCCTCAAGGTCGTCGACGAGCACACGTTCACCATCACGCTGTCCGAGGCGTTCTCCGTCTTCCCGGTGACCATCGGGTACGAGGTCTTCGCACCGCTGCCGGAAGCGTTCTTCAAGGACCAGAAGGCCTTCGAGGCCGCGCCGATCGGCAACGGGCCGTTCAAGTTCGCCTCCCGCAACGTCGGCACGGACATCAAGCTCACCCGCTACGACGACTACAAGGGCGACGACAAGCCGAAGTTCAAGGACCTGACGCTGAAGGTCTACCAGAGCCGCGAGGCGGCCTACGCGGACCTCGTCGCGAACAACCTGGACTTCATGGAGGAGCTGCCGCCCAACGCGCTGGCGGGCCAGAAGTACGAGACCGACCTGGGCGACCGGGTGGTGCAGCGCGAGACGCTGAACATGCAGACCATCGCGTTCCCCTTCTACCTCAAGCCCTACGACAACGTGGACCTGCGGCGCGCGATCTCCATGGCGATCAACCGCGAGGAGATCACCCAGCGGATCTTCGAGGGCACGCGCAAGCCCGCCGACGGCTGGGTGCACCCGCTGATGAAGGGCTACCAGAAGGGCCAGTGCGGCGAGTACTGCGCGTTCAACCCGCAGAAGGCCAAGGAGTCCTTCGCGAAGTCCGGCTACACCGGGGAGATCGTGCTGCTGTCCAACACCGACGGCGGCCACCAGGAGTGGGCCGAGGCGGTCGCCAACAGCATCAAGAACACGCTCGGCGTGCAGGCGCGGTTCGTGCCGTCCACCAGCTTCGGCGAGTTCCGGCAGAAGGTGAACGCGCACGAGATGACCGGCATGTACCGGGCGGGCTGGATCGCGGACTACCCGTCGATCGAGAACTGGCTGACCCCGTTGTACCGCACGGGTTCCTCGTCCAACGACGGCCTGTACTCCAACCCGGCGTTCGACGCGAAGCTGGCCGAGGCGGACAAGGCGCCCAGCGAGGACCAGGCGATCAAGCTGTACCTGGAGGCCGAGCGGATCATGGCGCCGGACATGCCGGTCGTCCCGCTGTGGACGCAGAACACCATCGCCGGCAAGTCGAACCGGCTCAAGGTGGCCAACCTGCACCCGTTCCGCAAGCTCGACCTGGACAGCGTGGAAGTCGTCGGCTGACGCCTCCCCGAGCGGGGCCGGCTCGTGGTGACGCGGGCCGGCCCTTCCGCCGCGAAGACCCGCCCCCACCGGGCGGGTCGGAACTCGAAGGGCTCGTGACATGGGCCGCTATGTGTTGCGTCGACTCCTCCAGATGATCCCGGTGTTCATCGGGACCACCTTCCTGATCTACGCGCTGGTGTGGGCCGTCCCCGGCGACCCGTTCGAGGGCAAGTGCGGTGAGCGGGACTGCCCGGAGTCCTACGTCTCCGCCATGCGCGACAAGTTCAACCTCGACGACCCGCTTGTCGTGCAGTACGCCAAGTACCTGGGCAACCTGCTCCAGGGCGACTTCGGGCTCACCTCGGCGGGCCTGAGCGTCGGCGACCGGATCGCCGCCACGTTCCCGGTCACGTTGAAGCTCGCGCTGGTCGCGCTGGTCATCGAGGCCGTCATCGGCATCACCGCCGGCGTGGTCAGCGGCCTGCGCGACCGGGGGTTCCTGGACAGCCTGGTCCTGGTGTCCACGCTGTTCCTGATCTCCATCCCGGTGTTCGTCACCGGGTACGTGGTGCAGCTGGTGTTCGGGCTCCAGCTCGGGCTGATCTCGCCCACGGTCACCTCGCCCACGATCGGCAACCTGATCGTGCCCGGGTTCGTGCTCGCCTCCCTGTCGATGGCCTACGTGGCCCGGCTCGCCCGCGCCGGCATCGCCGAGAACAAGCGCGCCGACTACGTGCGGACCGCGCTGGCCAAGGGGTTGCCGCGCAAGCGGGTGGTGGGCGTGCACATGCTGCGCAACTCGCTGATCCCCGTGATCACGTTCCTGGGCACCGACCTGGGCGCGTTCCTCGGTGGCGCGATCGTCACCGAGGGCATCTTCAACGTGCCCGGCGTGGGCGGGCTGGTGTTCCGCTCGATCCTGACCAAGGACGGCGCGATGGTCACCGGCGTCGTGACCGTCCTGGTGCTGGTGTACCTGCTGATGACCCTGCTGGTCGACCTCCTGTACGCGGTGCTGGACCCGAGGATCCGTTATGACTGACCAGATGGCGGTGCTCGCGGCGGACCGGCCGCGCGGGCTGTTCGGCGACGCCTGGCACGAGTTGCGGCGCAGGCCGCTGTTCTGGGTGTCGGTGTCGATGATCCTGCTGGTGGTGCTGATGGCGGCGGCGCCGTCGCTGTTCACCTCCGGCGACCCCGGGCTGGCGCAGCTCTCGCGCAGCCGCCAGGCGCCTTCGGCCGAGGCCTGGTTCGGGTACGACAACCAGGGCTACGACATCTACACGCGGGTCATCCACGGCGCGCGGGCCTCGATCGTGGTGGGCGTGCTGTCCACGGTCGGCGTGGTGCTGACCGGCGCGACGATCGGCATCCTGGCCGGGTTCTACGGCGGGTGGCTGGACGCGGTGGTGTCGCGGGTCGCGGACATCTTCGTGGGCGTGCCGTTCGTGCTCGGCGCGATCGTCATCCTGACCACGCTCAACGCGGGCGGTGACGCCGGTCCGGCGCGGATCGTCGCGCAGGTGGTGCTGTCCATCGCGGTGCTGTCGTGGCCGGTGGCGATGCGGATCATGCGGTCCACGGCGATCGCGGCCAAGCAGCAGGACTACGTGAAGGCGGCGCGGGCGCTGGGCGCGCGGCCCCGGCGGATCATCGGCAAGCACATGCTGCCCAACTGCGTCGCGCCGGTCCTGGTGTACTCGACGATCGCGCTCGGCGCGTTCATCGGGGCCGAGGCGACGCTGTCCTACCTGGGCATCGGGCTGCGGCAGCCGGTGGTGTCGTGGGGCGTGATGATCAACAGCGCCAAGGACTACCTGCGCGTCGCGCCGCACGCCCTGCTGTTCCCGGCGGGGTTCCTGACCGCGACCGTGCTCGCGTTCGTGATGCTGGGCGACGCCGTGCGCGAAGCCCTCGACCCGAAGCTGCGCTAGGAGGCGCTCGTGACGGCTTTGCTGGAGGTCGAGGACCTGCACGTCGAGTTCCGCACGCGGGACGGCGTGGCCCGGGTCCTCAACGGTGTCGGCTACCACGTGGACGCCGGGGAAACGCTTGCGGTGCTCGGGGAATCGGGGTCGGGCAAGTCGGTGACCGCGCAGGCGGTGATGGGCATCCTCGACACGCCGCCGGCGTTCGTGACGCGCGGGTCGGTGCGGTTCCACGGCGAGGAACTGCTGAAGGCGTCGGAAGAGCGGCGGCGGGAGGTGCGGGCCGAGGGGATCGCGATGATCTTCCAGGACGCGCTGTCCGCGCTGAACCCGGTGTTCACGGTCGGGTTCCAGATCGAGGAGCAGTTGCGGCTGCGGCGCGGCCTGAGCCGTGCGGAGGCGCGGGCGCGGGCGATCGAGTTGCTGGACCTGGTGCGGATCCCCCACGCGAAGCAACGGGTTCGCGAGTACCCGCACCAGTTCTCGGGTGGGATGCGGCAACGCGCGATGATCGCGATGTCGTTGGCGCTGGACCCGGAGGTGCTGATCGCGGACGAGCCCACGACCGCGCTGGACGTCACCGTGCAGGCCCAGATCATGGACCTGCTGGCGGAGATCCAGCGCGAGCGGCGCATGGGGTTGATCCTGATCACGCACGACCTGGGCGTGGTCGCGGAGGTCGCGGACCGGATCGTCGTCATGTACGCGGGGCGGATCGTGGAGCACGCCGACGCGCTGTCGCTGTTCCGGTCGCCCGGGCACCCGTACACGGCGGCGTTGATGCGGTCGTTGCCGCGGGTCGATTTGAAGGGCACGGCGTTGGAGACCATCAAGGGCTTGCCGCCGAGCCTGTTGCGGATCCCGTCGGGGTGTCCGTTCCACCCGCGGTGTCCGCGGGCGGAGGACGTGTGTTCGAGGGTTGTGCCGGGTGCGGTGGGGCTGGGGTTGGGGCGGACGAGCGCGTGCCACTTCGCGGAGGAGGTCGTCCGTGGCTGAGCCGCTGGAGGTCGGGTTCGCGGAGGAGGTCGTCCGTGGCTGAGCTGCTGGAGGTCCGGGACCTGGTCAAGCACTTCCCGGTGAAGCGCGGTGTGCTGTTCAAGCAGACCGTCGGGTGGGTTCGGGCGGTGGACGGCGTGTCGTTCACGCTGAGCGCGGGCGAGACGCTCGGGGTGGTCGGCGAGTCCGGGTGCGGGAAGTCGACGCTGGCCCAGGTGCTGATGCTGTTGGAGCCGCCGACGTCGGGGGAGGCGTTCTTCGAGGGACGCCCGATGTTCTCCCTGCGCGGGGCGGAGCTGAAGCGGCTGCGCCGGGACGTGCAGATCGTCCTGCAGGACCCGTACACGTCGTTGAACCCGCGGATGACCGTGGGGGACATCGTCGGCGAGCCGTTCGAGATCCACCCGGAGGTCGCGCCGAAGGGGTCGTGGGCGGGGCGGGTGCGGGAGCTGTTGGACGTGGTCGGGCTGAACCCCGAGCACATCAACCGGTACCCGCACCAGTTCTCCGGTGGGCAGCGGCAGCGGATCGGCATCGCGCGGGCGCTGGCGCTGCGGCCGCGGGTGATCGTGTGCGACGAGCCGGTGTCGGCGTTGGACGTCTCGATCCAGGCGCAGGTGATGAACCTGTTGGGGGAGTTGCAGTCGGAGTTCGGGCTGGCCTACGTGTTCATCGCGCACGACCTGTCGGTGGTGCGGCACCTGTCGGACCGGGTGGCGGTGATGTACCTCGGGAAGATCGTGGAGATCGGCACCGAGGAGGAGATCTACAACCACCCGACGCACCCGTACACGCAGGCGTTGTTGTCGGCGGTGCCGGTGGCTGATCCGGCGTTGCGGGGGCGGCGGGACGTGATCCGGTTGACGGGGGATGTCCCTTCGCCGATCGATCCGCCGTCCGGGTGTCGGTTCCGGACTCGGTGTTGGAAGGCTCAGGACGTGTGTGCGGTGGAGGAGCCTGCTTTGGTTGATCGGGGTGGGCACTTGAGTGCTTGCCACTTCGCTGAGGAGCGCTCTGTGGTGCCTTGATGCGCTTTGCGCGTTTAAGAATGAAAGCGAAAAGCGGCGCTCGCCGCGCGGCAGGCCCCCGGGGGGTGGAAGGGCGTCGGTTCGTCCCCCGTACGGCCTGCCGGAGGCAACCACGCTTGGGTCTTCTGTGCAACCGGTGAAGCGTGGTTGCACAGAAGACCCAAGCGTGGTTGGGCTTTGCCCAGGCCGTACGGGGGACGAACCGAGGCCCTTCCTGTGGCTGATAGCCCGTTGGCGCCTGCGGCGCGGGAAGTGGGCTTCGGCTAGCGGTTGGAGGCTGACTGCACGAAGGCGGCCAGGTCCTTCGACTGCTGGATTCGGCTGGGCTCGTGGACGTACATCATGTGGCCCGCCGGGTAGTAGGCGTGCTCGATGTTGTCCAGGAGTTCCTTCGGCACCTTCAGGTGTGCCACCACGTGCTCCGCCGCGTAGTACGGGGTCGCGCCGTCGTAGTGGCCGTACGCGATGTGGACCTTCAGGTCCGGGTTGGCGCGCATGGCCGAGGCCAGCTTGTCCGCCACCGTCACGTGCCGGGCCTCGAACTCCTTGAACGACCACGGGTGCACCGTGCGGGAGATGATCTCGTACGGCAGGTCGTTCTCGTAGCCCAGGTCCGCGCGCAGGTAGTGGTTCAGCGCCGCCGTGTACGGGCCCAGGATGGCCGAGTAGGACGGGTCCTCGCTGAACTGCTCGCGGCCGTAGTCGTTGTCCGGGCCGGAGAAGCGGGAGTCCAGGCGGCCCACGACGCGGCGCTCGTGGCGCAGGAGTTCGGTGAAGAAGCGGACGTGTTCCAGGCGGAGGTCCACGCGGTCCACGTAGTCCTCGGACAGGCCCGTGAGGGACGCCAGCTTCGTGACCGCCGCCGCGCGTTCCCCGTCGGTCAGGCGGTGGCCCCTCGCCAGGGCCCACGGGTAGTCGCGGGACGCGAAGTCCTCCGCTTCCGCCAGCACCTCGTCCAGCGGGCGGTCGCCGTGCAGGCCGTGGTAGTGGGCGATGGCCGCGTACGTCGGCAGGAACAGCGTGTGGGGCAGGTCGTTGCCCTCGCTGAAGTCCAGGGTGGCGAAGTCCAGGACCGACGAGATCAGCATGAGGCCGTTGAGGTACATGCCGTAGCGGGTCTGGAGGTGTTCGGCCAGCGCCGCCGCGCGGGTGGTGCCGTAGGACTCGCCGGCCAGGAACTTCGGGGACAGCCAGCGGCCGTGGCGGGAGGTCCACAGGCGGATCACCTCGCCGACCGACTCCACGTCGCCCTGGAAGCCGTGGAACTCGCCCGGCTTCTCGCCCTTGACCGCGCGCGAGTAGCCGGTGGACACCGGGTCGATGAACACCAGGTCGCTGTGCGCGAGCAGGGTCTCGGGGTTGTCGACCAGCTCGTACGGCGGGGGCACGAGTTCGCCCACGTCCCCGGACACCACCCGGCGCGGGCCCAGCAGGCCCAGGTGCAGCCACACGCTGGAGGAGCCCGGTCCGCCGTTGAACGCGAACGTCACGGGGCGCTTGGCCGGGTCCGCGCCGTCGAGCGTGTACGCGGTGAGGAAGACCTCGGCCTTCGCGACGTGCCCGTCGAACTTGCCGTCGGTCAGCACCTCCTGGCGCAGCACCACCCGGCCGGTGGTCGCGGTGTAGTTCAACTTGCGCCGCTTGACGGTGGTGCTGTGCTGGGTGGTGACGAGGTCGTCGGTCGGGGTGTCCTTCCCCGCGTCGACGGTCCCCGTCACCGGGGTCTTGCCGTCCTCGGTGTCCTTGTCGGTCATGGTCGAACTCTACGGTTGGGGCACGGGTCGATGCGCAGCCTTTCCGAGCTGGACCGCCGGGTGAGCACGTGCCGCGCGTGCCCCCGGCTGGTGGCGTGGCGGGAGGAGGTGGCGCGGGTCAAGCGGGCCGCGTTCGCCGGTGAGGAGTACTGGGCGCGGCCGGTGCCCGGGTTCGGTCCGCCGGACGCGGGGTTGGCGCTGGTCGGCCTGGCCCCGGCGGCGCACGGCGGCAACCGGACCGGCCGGATGTTCACCGGCGACCCGTCCGGCGACTTCCTGTACGCGGCCCTGCACGCGGTGGGGTTGGCGTCGCAGCCGACGTCCGTGCGGCGCGGCGACGGCCTGGAGCTGTACGGCACCCGCATCACGGCCCCGGTGAAGTGCGCGCCCCCGGAGAACAAGCCGACCGCGCAGGAGCGCGACAACTGCCGGCCGTGGCTGATCTCCGAACTGGAACTCCTCCGGCCGACCCTGCGGGCGGTGGTCGTGCTGGGCGGCTTCGGCTGGCAGGCGCTGCTCCCGGTCCTGGCGTCGTGCTGGCAGGTCCCCCGGCCCCGGCCGGCCTTCGGCCACGGTGTCTCGGTGACCCTGCCCGCGCAGGACGACGGGCCGGACCTGGAACTGTTCGGCAGCTACCACGTGAGCCCGCACAACACCTTCACCGGCCGCCTGACCCCGTCGATGCTGGAGGACGTGCTGCGGCGAGCGGCGCGGGCGGCGGGGATCGCAAGATCACCTCTTTGAGTGGTTTTTGCAGGTAGACACGTGCTGTTCCGAAAAAGATACTGTTCCACGTGTCGCGGAACACCACGGAACATGGAACAACCGAGGCGGAGTTGATCACCGCCGCCGCAGAGGTCGTGCGGGCCGTTCTCCCGGCGACCTGGGCGGTCGAGGTCAGGCTCGGGGTCAGCCGGGACGTGGGCGGGCGGGCGCGCGAGGCCGACGCGGAACTGGCTGTCCGTGATCCCGATGGTTCCACAGCGACCGTGTTGATCGAGTTCAAGCGGCAGATCGCGCCGAAGGACGTCGCGCGGGTGGCAGCCCGGATCGCCGCATTCCGAGGCGGCCAAACACGAGGTGCGGTGCTGGTGGCGCCGTTCGTGTCACCCACGGTCAGAGCCGAACTGGAGACCCATGGCATCGGCTGGTTCGACGCGACCGGCAACGTCCGGCTCGTCTTGGACCGCCCAGCGGTGTTCATCGACCGCGTCGGTGCGAACCGAAGTGGCCTGAGGGACCCGGAAGAACGGAACCTCAAGACGCTTCGAGGTGCGGCGGCAGCGCGGGTCGTGCTGGCCCTCTGCGAGTCGGGGACACCGGTGGGGGTGCGCGAAGTGGCGACCCTGGCGGGAGTGAGCGCGTCGAGCAGTTCGCGGGTGCTCGACCTGCTCGACCGGGAAGCCACGATCCGGCGGGGCGCGGACGGAGCGGTCGTCGCGGTGCGCAGGCGGGCGCTGGTGACCCGGTGGGCCGCCGACTACCGGGTGATGAAGTCCAACGAGGTCATCGCGGCGATCGACCCGCGCGGGATCGACCACGCCTTGGGAGCCCTGCTGGACGTCGATGTGCCGGCCGTGCTCACCGGGTCGGCCGCCGCACGCGCGTACCTGCCCGCGGACGTGGTGCCGGTGTCCCCGTTGGGCTCGCTGAGCGTCTACACCGCTGACCCGATCGGCCTGATGGATCGGCTCCGGCTCAAACGGGTCGAGCGCGGGGCCAACGTGTTCGTGATCCGGCCCTATGACGACGTCGTGGAAGAACGCGCCCGGACGGTGAACGGCCGGCGGTGCGCCGCTCCCGCGCAGGTGGTGGCGGACCTGCTCACGGGCTCGGGGCGGTCGGCGGAGGAGGCGGAGCAGTTGATGGGCGCACTCGCCGCCGTGGAGGAGGGATGGACGTCATGACGCCACCCGAGTACGTGGCGGCACGAGCGGTCCTGCTGGACGCTTTGCAGGCGCTCGGACCGCACCTCCGAGCCGTGGTGCTGGTGGGCGCACAAGCCGTCTACATCCACAGCGGGAGTGCCGACCTCGCGACCGCGCCGACGACCACGGACGCCGACCTGGTCGTCGCGCCGGGCCTGGTGGCCGACGAACCGCTCATCGCCTCCGCCATGCAGCGCGCCGGGTTCGTGCAAGGCGGGCAGCCGGGGACCTGGCTCGGGCGCGGACAGGTGGCGGTCGACCTGATGGTGCCCGAAGCCCTCAGCACGGGACACGGCCGTCGATCGACCGAAGTGCCGGGCCACGGCCGGTTCTTCCGCCGGACGCAAGGACTTGAGGCGGCGGTCGTGGACAACGACAGCCGCCGGATCGCCGCACTGGCCGAGGAGGACACGAGGTCGTTCGACGTGCGGGTCGCGGGTCCGGCGGCGTTGCTCGTCTCGAAGGTGGTCAAGATCAGCGAGCGGCTGGCGAACCCCAAGCGGCTCAAGCCGAAGGACGGCTTGGACGTCCTGCGCCTGCTCCGGGTCGCCGACCCGGTCGCTCTCGCGGCGACCCTGGACGGGCTGCTGCTGAACGGACTCTCCGCGGACGCGACACGGCTCGCCGTCCACGCCCTCCGCGAGCACGGCACGCGCCCCGACGGCCCCATCCCGTCGCTGGCCGCGGACGCCGAAGCGGGGTTCGAGGATCCGGACGTGATCAAGGCCTCGACCGTCGCGCTGGTGGAGGAATTGCTGGAGAGCATGGGGTTCGACGAGTCGCCGGACGGCAGGGCGGCGGGGATCTTGGGGTAAACGGCGGGCGTCGGGGTGGTTCGGCGGGCATTCTCTTGCCATGAGACCCCGGCTCGTCCTCGCGCTCCTCGTGGGGTTGGCGTTGGTCGTCGTCGCCCTGTCCGCGCGGGGCGCGTCGCCGGTGCCGTACGAGGACCGCGGGGGTGGTGAGCAGGCCGCGCCCACGATCACCCAGCCGCCGGCGGGGGACGCGGGTGACGTCGAGCGCGGGTCGGTGGTCGGTGGGTCCCTGGTGCTCGTCGTGCTCGTGTTGATCCTGATGACCGTTGTCGTGATCATCGGGCTGCTGAGCGTGTTGCGGCTTCCGAAGAGGCGCAAGCGGCGGGGGACCGGGGCTGTGGGGGAGACGGCGGACGACGTGTACGTGCGGGTGCCCGAGCTGCTGGTGCGCGGGGCGCGGGAGGCGTTGGAGGACCTCTCCCGGCGGACCGGGGGACCGCCTCGGGACGCCGTCGTGTTCGCCTGGCTGCGGCTCGAAGAAGCGGCGGCGGACAGCGGGGTCGAGCGGTTGCCGCACCAGACGGCCACCGAGTTCACCGGTGGTCTCCTCGCGCGGTTCGCCGTGGACGAAGAGGCCACCGACCGGTTGCGGCGGGCCTACCAGCGGGCGCGGTTCGGGACGGCCGAGGTGACCGAGGACGACGCCCGGGTCGCGCGGGAGGCGCTGGAGCACATCGTGCGCGACCTCGACGGGAGCCGGGCGTGACGGCCCCCGACCGGACCGGTCCGGACGCCGACCCCGAGCCGATGCGCCCGCTGGTGGGCATGGGCGCGGCCGTCGGCATCGGGGTCGTGGTCGGTGTGGTGACGGCGTTCACGCTCGTCCGGGTGGGCGCTCCGCTGCACTGGGCGGTCGTGGTGGCCGTGCCCGTGCTCGCCCTCGGCGTGCTCGCCGCCCGGCTGCCCCGCGCCACGGACGTCGCGTGGGCCGCGCCGCCCGCCCTGTTCTCCACCGCGACCTCCGGGCACGCGAGCACGTTGGCGAGCCGGCTCGCGGAGGCCGCCGTCGACCACGACCGGTTCACCCTGCGCGTCCAGCCCCGGCTGCGCCGCCTCGTCGAGGCCCGCCTGCGCCAGGAGCACGGCGTCCACGACCTCGCCGACCCGCGCGCCGCCGCGGTCCTCGGCCCCGAGTTGCACCGCCTGGTCACCGACCCGGCGGCGACCCTGCCCGAGCCCACGAGGCTCGCCGAGCTGTTGGAGAACCTGTGACCTCAGCGACCCGCATCGGCATCGAGGCCAAGGCGGTCCTCGACGCCGTCGGCACCGTCGTCGTCGGCCGGCAGCGCTCGCTGCGGCTGGCGCTGGCGGCGGTCCTGGCCGGCGGCCACGTGCTGCTGGAGGACGTCCCCGGACTGGGCAAGACCCTGATGGCCCGGTCGCTCGCGCAGGCGCTGCGGCTGGACTTCAAGCGCTTGCAGTGCACGCCCGACCTGCTGCCCGCCGACGTCACCGGCTCCTTCCTCTACGACCCGGGCGAGCGGGACTTCCACTTCCGCGCCGGACCGGTGTTCACCGGCCTGCTGCTGGCCGACGAGATCAACCGCACCCCGCCCAAGACCCAGTCCGCCCTGCTGGAGGCCATGCAGGAACGCCAGGTCACCGTCGAGGGCCGCACGTTCCCGCTGCCCCGCCCCTTCCACGTGCTGGCCACCGCGAACCCGGTCGAGTACGAGGGCACCTACCCGCTGCCCGAGGCCCAGCTCGACCGGTTCCTGCTGCGCCTGGACATCGGCTACCCGCCGCCGGAGGAGGAGGTGGAGGTGCTGCGCCGCCGCCTGGCCCGGCAGCGCGAGGAGGCCGAGGTCGAACCCGTGCTGGACGCCGACCGCCTGCTCGAACTCCAGCGCGGCGTGGAGCGGATCGCCGTGGACGAGGACGTCCTGCGCTACTGCGTGGACCTCGCCGCCGCCACCCGCGCGCACCCGGCCGTCGAGGTCGGGGCGTCCCCGCGCGGCGCGCAGGCGCTGGTGCTGGTCGGGCGGGCGCTGGCGGTGCTGGACGGGCGCGACTTCGTGCTGCCCGAGGACGTCAAGGAGTGCGCGGTCCCGGCGTTGGCGCACCGGCTCACCCTGCGGCCCGAGACCTGGACCTCGGGGGTGACCGGCGTGGAGGTCGTCACCGAGCTGCTCGGCCGCGTCGCCGGACCGGCCAGCAGCCGGTCATGAGCCGCGGGCAGCGCATCAAGGACGCCCTGGCCGGTGGGCGCGGCTCGCACTGGCACCCCACGGACGCCCTGGTGCGCGGCGCGGCCCTCGGCGTCGGGCTGGTCGTCGTCGGCGGGCTGATCCACCGGGTCGAGCTGGTGCTCTTCGGCGCGCCGCTGCTGGTCTCGACGCTGATCGCGCTGGTCGCGAAGGTCGGCGGGAAACCTGTCGTGGCGGTGCGCGGGCTGCCGCGCACCGGCGAGGTCGGCGCGGCGAAGTCGCTGGTCGAGGTGGACGCGGGCAGCGGGGCCGAAGTGGTCGCCATCCGGCTCCCGGCGGGCGGACCGGGGCTCGGCCCGGTGCACCTGCTGCCCGCCGGCACCCGGTCGGTCGAGGTGGTGCTGCGCCGCGACGCCTGGGGCGAGGGCGTGGACCTGCGACCGGACCACCTGGTGGCCGGGCCGGACGGGCTGCTGGTGTTCGGGCCGGTGACCGCCGCCGAACGGGGCCGCGTGATCCTGCCGCCGGTGCACCAGCTGCCCGCCGGGCTGCTGCCGGCGCGGGCGCGCGGCCTGGTCGGCGCGCACCGGGCGCGGCGACCGGGCGACTCGGTGGAGCTGCGCGACATCCGGGCGTTCCAGCCGGGTGACCGGCTGCGGCGGGTCGACTGGCGGGTGTCGCTGCGGGCGGGCGCGCTGCACGTCCGCGAGCACCACGCCGAGGCGGACGCGGACGTCGTGCTGGCGTTGGACACCCGGTTCGACGTGGACGCCGACGTGGGGTCGTGGTCGGTGGCGACGCAGGACGCGACCACCCGGGTCGGCGGCAGCCTGGACCTGGCGGTGCGGGCGGCGGCGTCGCTGGCGGCCGGGTACCTGCGGCAGGGCGACCGGGTGGGCCTGGTGGACCTGGGCCGGCCGCAGCTGTCCGTGCGGCCGGGGGCCGGGCGGCGGCAGTTGCTGCGGCTGCGCAACCAGCTCGTGGTGTGCGCGCGGTCGGCGGGGTGGGCGCAGCGGCCGGTGCTGCGGCCGGAGCAGTCGCCGCACGGCGCGCTGGTCGTGGTGTTGTCGCCGTTCCTGGACGCCGACGTGGTGGAGCTGTCCGTGCACGCGGCGCGGCGCGGTCACGTGGTGCTGGCGGTGGACGTGCTGCCGTCGGGGCTGCGGCCGGACCGGGAGACGCCGTGGGGCGCCGCCGCGCTGCGGGTGTTGGAGTTGGAGCACGAGGTGCGGCTGGAGGCCATGCGCCGGCACGGCGTGGCCGTCGTGACCTGGGACGCCCGCGCGGCGGCGATCTCGGCGGTCCTGCGCGAGGCCGCCCGACCGGGGGTGCGGCGGTGAATCCCGGAACGGTCGAATTGCGCGGCGGCTGGCCCGGCTGGGTGTTCCGCGCCGCCGTCGGAGTGGTCGGCTTGGTCGCCGCCGGCGTTCTTTACGCCGAAGGAGTGACGCTTACTCCATTGGTGTTGTACGCCGGTCTGACGGGCGTGACCGCCGCCATTCCCGCGTCGGCCGCCGCCGCGCTCCTGGTCGCCTATCCGCCGGTGGCGTTGGTGGTGCTCGGGGGCGAGCCGGTGCGGCCGGCGGTGCTGGTGCTGGTCGCGCTGGTGCATTTGCTGCACCTGCTGTGCGCTTACGCAGCGCTCGTACCCGTTCGGAGCCGCATTCACCCGTCCGCCCTGCGTCCGGCGGCCCTGCGGTTCGTCGCGGTGCAGGCGGGAGTACTCGGTTTGGCGGGGGTCGTGCTCCTTTTGCCGGGCGGCCGGACAGACGCAGCCGTTGAGGTGATCGGACTGGCGTGCGCGGCCGGTCTGGTGCTCGGCGCGGTCCTCCTGATGCGCCGGCGAAGCTGAGAGAAGCGTCTCGACCACTCAGCGAAAGCTGAGCTTCTGGATCGTTCCTCTCAGCACGTTCACCCCTGGTGGGGACACCGCCGCTGGTCAGCGCGCTGAGTGTCGCTCATCACCCGGCGACCGTGGTCACAACGGGGCCTGACGACCCGTCGGAAACGACCCTCCGGTGCGACCATAGGCGTATGGCTGCTGTGAAGTCGCAACCCACACGGATCGTGATTGTCGGCGGTGGGTACGTCGGCATGTACACCGCGCTGGGATTGCAGAAGAAGCTGCGTTCCGGTGAGGCGTCGGTCACGGTCATCGACCCACAGCCCCACATGACCTACCAGCCGTTCCTCCCGGAGGCGGCGGCCGGCTCGATCGAGCCGCGCCACGTCGTCGTGCCGCTGCGCAAGGTCCTCAAGCGCTGCCACGTGGTCACCGGCCGCGCCACCCGGATCGAGCACGCCCGCAAGGCCGTGACCGTCGAGCTGGCCGACGGCCACGTCGAGGAGTACGAGTACGACGTGCTCGTCTCGGCGCTGGGCGCGATCTCGCGCACCCTGCCCATCCCGGGCCTGCCCGAGGTCGGCATCGGCATGAAGACCATCGGCGAGGCGATCTACCTGCGCAACCACGTGCTGTCGCGGCTGGACCAGGCCGCCAGCACCAACGACCCGGAGCTGCGCAAGCGGTTGCTGAGCTTCGTCGTCATCGGCGGCGGCTTCGCGGGCATCGAGACGCTGGCGGAGCTGGAGGACATGGCCCGCTACGCGCTGCGCTACTACGAGGGCCTGCGCCAGGAGGACATGCACTGGGTCCTGGTCGAGGCGACCAACCGGATCATGCCCGAGGTGAGCGCCAAGCTCGGCGTCTACACGGTGCAGCAGCTGGAGAAGCGCGGCATCAAGTGCTACCTCGACACGCGGGTCAAGTCGATGGAGGACGGCCACGTCGTCCTCGACGACGGCACCGAGTTCGACTCGGACACCATCATCTGGACGGCCGGCATGAAGGCCAACCCGATGCTGCGCAACACCGACCTGCCGCTGGACGCGCGCGGTCGCGTGCAGTGCACGGCCGCCATGCAGGTCGTCGGCCTGCCCGGCGTGTGGGCGGCGGGCGACTGCTCGGCGGTGCCGGACCTGTCGCGCACCGAGGAGGACCCGACCGCGACCTGCGTGCCCAACGCGCAGCACGCGATCCGGCAGTCGAAGCTGCTGGCCAAGAACATCGTCGCCACCCTGCGCGGCCGCAAGCCGAAGGACTACTTCCACAAGTACCTCGGCAGCGTCGCGGGCCTGGGCCTCTACAAGGGCGTCGCGGACGTGTTCGGGCTGCGTTTCAAGGGCGTTGTCGCCTGGTTCATGCACCGCACCTACCACGTCATGTTCATGCCTACGGTGAACCGCAAGTTCCGCGTGTTCGTGGACTGGACGCAGGCGTTGTTCTCGGGTCGCGAGGTCGTGGCGCTGGGTCAGATCCACGAGCCGAAGGCGGAGTTCGACCGGGCCACGAAGAGCTGAGTGTGGTGCCCACTGCGCCGTTTGGTGGCGGTGGGCAAGCACCCGTCTGGCTCAGCTTCGTAACTTAAGCCCCCAATGGGAGTAATGGGCAGCGCGTCACCTTGACATTGCGTAACGTGAACCCGAGACTACGACTGGTGCGCCACCAAAAGTGTGACGCGCCAGTGGGGAGAGAGGTGACCGCGATGTCGCTTGAGGAGCTGGCCGCACAGCTTCGCCGCGGTGAGATCGAGGACCGTGCGCTGGCGGAGTACGCCGCCGAGTACGCCACCGCCGGAAAGGTTTTTCGCAGCAAGAAAGACGACTGAGTCATGTCCGCTTCCGGGTGGGGGAGCGACCTGGTTTCCCCACCCGAGGCCGTCCGGCCCGTGAAGCCCACCCCACTGCTGCTCCAGGGCCAGGACTACATCTTCCGGTCACCCGCCAAGAACCTGGACTTCCAGGAGCAGGTGCACCGCCTCGGCATGGTCGACGAGGGCGACGGCAGCCCCGTGCCCTGCGTGCTGGTCCTCGCCCGCGCCGCCGACATGGAGATGAACGCCCTCTCCATCGCGCTCGCCGAACGCGGCATCCGGATGGCCCGCGTCGACGCCGACCGCTGCGTGGACCTCCCCCTCACCGTCTACACCGACGCGCCCCTGCTGGAACTGGACCGCTGGCTGCTGCGGCCCCTGCTGGTGTGGCGCCGGCACTTCGAGCTCTCCGCCCTCCAGGTCGAACCCGGCACGCTGGCCGGCGCCTACGCCGTGGACCAGTGGGGCGCGGTCGCGAACTGGCTGTCCACCCGCGGCGACTGGGCCCACGTCAACCCGGCCCGCGCCACCGCCCACCTCGACCGGCTGACCCAGCTGTCCGACGCGGCGTCCTTCGGCCTGCGCGTCCCGCGCACCGCCGTGACCACCCGACCCGGCCGCACCCGGCCCGGCGGCGGGCGGTGCATCGTCAAGACCACCGGCCGCCACCTGCTCGAACCCCGCCCGGGGATGCAGCACGGCCTGTTCCCGCGCCCGCTGGAGACCAGCCGCTCCGGCGACGTCCCGGAGTCCGCGCCGGTCATCGTGCAGGAGTACGTGCCGTCCGACACCGAGCTGCGCGTGTTCGTCGTCGGCGAGCGGACCCTCGCCTTCCAGGTCGACAAGCTGGACCCCGCGCAGCTGTGGGTCGATCCCGAGGCGGTCCGCGTGACCCCGGTCGACGTGCCGGCGCGCCTGTCCGACCGGCTGCTCGCCTTAGCGCGGCACTGGCGCTTGCAGGTCGCCGCCTTCGACCTCCTGGTCTCCGGTGGCGACCACGTGTTCCTGGAGGTCAACGTCAACTGCGACTGGCGGTGGTTCGAGCACCGCGCGCAGGACGAGCGGGTGTCCGAGGCCGTGCACGAGTGGGTGGCGGCGCGTTTCAAGGAGTTGATGGGTGCGGGTAAAGGTCGCTGAGCACGCGGCGCTGTTCTACCAGGACGGCACCGTGGTGTGGGACGACTACCTCCACCACCGGCAGTTCGCGATCAGCGAGACCGCCGAGCTGCTGTGCCGCAAGTTCACCGAGTTCACCGACGTGGACGAGCTGCTGGCGCCGCTCGGCGAGGCCGACCAGAGCGCGCTGCGCAAGGTGCTGGACGAGCTGGTCGAGGCGGGCGTGCTGGTCGTGGAGGGGTCGCCGCAGCACGAGGCCGAGCGCCGCATGTTGTCCGGCTGGCGCGCGTGGGGCGCGTCGGCGCGGCACTTCCACTTCGCGAGCCGGACCCTGGTGGACGCCCCCTACCAGGCCTCGGACGAGCACGACGCGCTGCTGGACGAGAAGCTGACCCGGGACCCGGCGCCCGCGCCGTTCCGCAGCGTCGGCGGACCGGTGGTGCCGCTGCCGAGGCTGCCGGAGGACCCGTCGTGGGGGTCGCGGGGCCTGATGGACGTCCTGCTGTCCCGGCGCACGTCGCGCGAGTTCGGGCCGGGCCGAGTGCCGCTGGAGCGCGTGGGGGAGCTGCTGGCCGTGCTGGGCGCGCCGTCGCCGGCGCGGTCGCGGATCGGGCGGACGGGGACGGTGTTCAAGACCAGTCCGTCCGGGGGTGGGCGGCACCCGGTCGAGATCTACGCGCACGTGCGCGGTGTGGACGGCCTGCCGCCGGGGTGGCACCACTACGACGGCCTGGCGCACGCGCTGGAGCCGTTGGGCGTTTGCTGGTCGCCCGCGGAGATGGCGGAGGCGGCGGGCGACCAGGCTTGGGTGGGTGAAGCGCCGTTGGTTCTCGCGTACACCGCGGTGCTGGAACGGACGCGGTGGCGGTATGACACTTCGCGCGCGTACCGAGTGGTTCAAATGGATGTGGGTCACCTGTCGCAAACCGCGTATTTGGTGGCTACGGCAATGGGATTTGGTATCGGCTTCACCGCAGCATTGCGGGATGAACTGGTCGAACAGGCGCTGCGGTGTGACGCGTATCACGAAGTAGTACTCGGGATGAGCGCGGTGGGTCCATTACCCGAATGAGCGCAATAGCGGTTGGCATTGAGCCGTGCGGGGGACTTGTGACGAACCGGCCCCACGAACGCTGCGTAACCGCTTAGGCTCGCCGCTGCCCCCGTAGCCCAAAGGTAGAGGCAGGCTCCTTAAAAGAGTCACAGTACGGGTTCGAATCCCGTCGGGGGCACGACTGCTCCAACCTTCGTTGTCACCCGATCATCGGGTGATCAACTAGGCCAAGCCGACGCAACTACGCCTGCGCCAACCAGCCGCCGCCCGCAGCGCCAAGCCGCCCGCCGCCGCGCCCGCCGCAGACAGTCGAACCGAGCCTGGCCGGCCGTGCCGCCCAGCCGCGCCGCCCAGCCGCGCCGAGCCCGCCATCCTGGCCCGATCCGCTCGGCCGGCCGCCAACCAAGGCCGGCCGAGCGGACCACCAACCTCAGAGCTGCCCGGTCACCCAACCCCGCACGACCTCGTCCAACACGGCCAACGGCAGCGGCCCGCCGCCCAGCACCAGGTCGTGGAACGCGCGGATGTCGAAGCGGTCGCCCAGGGCCTCCTCCGCCGCCGCCCGGATGCGCTGGATCTCCAGCCGCCCCACCATGTACGACAGCGCCTGCCCCGGCGCCGCGATGTACCGGTCCACCTCCGACTCGATCTCCACGGCCGCCAGCGGCGTGTTCTCGGTCAGGTACGCCACCGCCTGCTCCCGGCTCCACCCGTGCGCGTGCAGGCCCGTGTCCACGACCAGCCGACCGGCGCGCATCGAGTCCATCGCCAGCATCCCCAGCCGCGCCACGTCGTCCGAGTACAAGCCCATCTCGTCGGCCAGCCGCTCGCAGTACAGGCCCCAGCCCTCCAGGTACCCGGTCACCGTCGCGACCCGGCGCAGCATCGGCAGGTCGGTCAGCTCCTGCGCCAGCACGATCTGGAAGTGGTGGCCCGGCACGGCCTCGTGGAACGCGATGGCCTCCGCCTGGTACCGGAACCGCTCCTGCACCCGGTGCGTGTTGGCGTAGTACGTCCCCGGCCGGACGCCGTCCATCGACGGCGGCGCGTAGAAGGCCGTCGGCGCGCCCGGCGCGTC
The DNA here is from genome assembly GCF_039521145.1 of Saccharothrix mutabilis subsp. mutabilis. Taxonomy (NCBI): domain Bacteria; kingdom Bacillati; phylum Actinomycetota; class Actinomycetes; order Pseudonocardiales; family Pseudonocardiaceae; genus Saccharothrix; species Saccharothrix mutabilis. The sequence continues at coordinate 436,167 of NZ_BAAABU010000002.1, read as the reverse complement.
CACCTCGGGCACCGGCTCGACCAGGCACCGCTTCGACGGGATGCGGCCGAACCACGCCGGCGCCGCCTCCTCCGCCCGGACCACGGCCGCGCGCGCCGCCTCGATCAGCTCCTCCTCCGAGCCCCACCGCAGCGCCGGGTCGGTGCGCATCCGCTCGAACACCTCGGCCACGTCCCGCGTCCCGAACACCCGCGACCCGACCTCGGCGTACTCCCGCGCCAGCGCCGCCATCAGCTCCAAGCCGGTCTGGTGCAGCTCCTTCGGCGTGCGCTGCGTGCTGGTCTGCACCCGCGCCAACCCCGCGTACACCGCCTCGCCGTCGGGCAGCCAGCACAGGCCCACCTTGTCCAGCGGGCGGCCCTCCAGCCCCGCGACCACGTCCCGGTACGCCGCGAACGCGGGCCGCACCTCGGCCTCGATCAGCTCGTCGCGCGCGGCGTCGAACTCGGCGCTGCCGCTCACCCGCGCGAACGCGTCCTCCGGCGCGGTCAGGTAGCGGTCCAGGTAGTCCACCGCCGCGTCCCGCAGGTGCGCGACCGGGATGCGCCCGGCCGCCGCGCCCGCGACGTGCCGCTCGCCGACCACCCGCAGGAACGCCGGGATCGCCGCCAGCCGCCGCAGGTAGTCCTGCTCCTGCTCGGGCGTCTTCACCACGGTCATCGGCATGACGTTCAGCAGCTCGCCCGCCGCCGAGAAGAACGACGGGCTGATCGTGTACTCGACCGACCGCGCGTCGAGCAGGTCGACCGTCGCCTCGGCCTGCTGCACGACGACCGCCCGGGTCACCGGGTCGTCGTCGCCGGGCAGGGCCCGCGCGCGGGCGGCGATGTCCGCGGCCTTGGCCCGCGCGGACCCTTCGGCCCCGGGCGTGTGGTCGGTGAGCAGGTGGTCGTAACCGGGCAGTCCGAACACGGTCGCGCCCAAGGGAGACAGGCGGGACATCAGGTCGAGCAGTTCTTCGGCGAGAGTGGCTGTCGTGTCCACGGTGAGCCCCCCGGGCGTCGGTTGGGAATGCAACTTGGTACTTAGCCTAAATAACGACTAGAGCCGGTCCAAATAGGCGAGCACGGCCAGCACCCGCCGGTTGTCGTCCTCGGACAACGGCAGCCCCAGCTTGCCGAAGATGTTGGCGATGTGTTTGCCGACGGCTTTCTCCGTGACGAACAGCCGCGCGGCGATCGCCGCGTTGGACCGGCCTTCCGCCATCAGCCCCAGCACTTCCCGTTCGCGCGGGGTGAGCGTGGCCAGCGGGCGGTCGCGGTCGCCGCGGGTGAGCAGCTGGGAGATGACCTCCGGGTCCATCGCGGTGCCACCGGCCGCCACGCGCCGGATCGCGTCCACGAACTGCCGGACGTCCGACACCCGGTCCTTGAGCAGGTAGCCGACGCCGCCCGCCCGGTCGGACAGCAGTTCGCGCGCGTAGAGCTGCTCGACGTACTGGGACAGCACGAGCACCGGCAGCCCTGGCACCCGCTTGCGCGCCTCGATCGCCGCGCGCAGCCCCTCGTCGGTGAACGTCGGCGGCAGGCGCACGTCGACCACCGCCACGTCCGGGCGGTGGTCGACGAGGGCCTTGAGCAGGGCGGGACCGGAGTCGACCGCCTCCACGACGTCGAAGTCGTAGGCCTGGAGCAGCCGGATCAGGCCGTCCCTGAGGAGGACGAGGTCTTCTCCGAGGACAACGCGCACGGCAGCTCCATGGTGACGATCGTGGGCCCGCCCATCGGGCTCGCGATGCCGAGTGTGCCGTCAAACGCGCCCAGCCTGCGCTCGATTCCGCGCAGTCCGCCGCCGTCGGTCGCTTCGGCGCCGCCGTGCCCGTTGTCGCCGATCATCAACGCGAGCCGGCCGCCCTCGTGCCGGACCCGCACCCACGCGCTGGTCGCGCCGCTGTGCTTGGCCACGTTGGTCAGCGTCTCGGCGACCGCGAAGTACGCCGCCGACTCCACCGGCGCCTCGGGCCGGCCGGGCAGCACGACGTCCACCTCCACCGGCAACGGGTGCGCCAGGGCCAGCGCCTTCAACGCGCCCTCCAGGCCGCGGTCGGCGAGCACCGGCGGGTGGATGCCGCGCACCAGGTCCCGCAGCTCCGCCAGCGCCTGCGAGGACGACTGGCGCGCCTCGGCCAGCAGGTCCCGCGCCGCCTGCGGGTCGCGCTGGAGCAGCTCCTCGGCCATGCCCAGGCTCATGCCCAGCGCCACCAGCCGCGCCTGCGCCCCGTCGTGCAGGTCGCGCTCGATCCGGCGCAGCTCGGCGGCCTGCGCGTCCACCGTGTCGGCGCGCGAGTCGGCCAGCTCCCGCACCCGGTGGGTCAGCGCCTCGGTGGCGCTGGGCGCGAGCATCCACCGCACGAACAGGGCGTGCACCCGCACGACCCGTTCGGTGCCCCACCACGCCAGGAGCAGGTAGAGCGCGCCCAGCAGCGGCGCGAGGAACCAGCCGCCGGGGTCGTTCGGGCTCAGCCCGTTGGGCTGGAGGTCGGTGCCGCCCGCGAGCCAGATGAACGGCGTGAGCAGCCCCAGGACGCCGCCCAGCCACAGCGCCGCCGGCAGGACGCCGCAGAGCACGCCCATGATCGCGTTGAGCGGCAGGAAACCCATGTCGCGCCACGTCGCGGGGTCGGTGGCGATCGTGCGGACCCGCGTCATCGGCCCCCGGTTGGCGGGCTTGCGGTAGGGCAGCGCGATCGGCTCGCCCAGCACCTTCCCGGCCCACCAGCGGTGCACGGTGGTGTACTTGCGCGCCAGGGCCGTGAAGAGCAGCAGCATCGGCACGCCCACCGTCACCAGGATCAGCGGGTAGGTGTAGAGCTGGAGCGGGATCAGCGGGAGGCCGATCAGGCACAGCGGCACCCGCGCCAGGGCGAGCCCGGCGGTCCGAAGCCGCGAGGCCGCTCCGCGCACGAGGTCGTGGTCCGTCATGCCGTCGATTCTCGCTGGCGCGCGAGCCGAAAGCGGTGGGTTTAACCCCCCGATCGACCAGCACCCCAACCCACCGGGCACGCTCCTCCCGCCGCTGAGCCGACCGCCCCGCCGCGGCCGGGGGCTCAGACCTCGATCACCGCCCCGTCCGGCAGCACCTCCACGCCCGCCTCGCGCAGCTTCGCGTGTTCCGCCGACTCCGGGTCGAGCACCGGGTTGGTGTTGTTCAGGTGCGTGTAGACCCGCCGCACGTGCGGGTGCCTGCGCAGCTCCGGCAGGGTGTGCGTGATGGGCAGGTGGCCCATCGCCGACTGGCCGCCCGACCGGCCCGTGGCCGCGCCCATCTCCGACGGCGCGTAGAAAGTGCCGTCCAGCAGCGCCACGTCCGCCTCCGCCACCAGGTCGTCGAACCCCAGCGGCCAACCGGCCAGGCACGGCGCGTACAGGACGATGCCGCCGGTCCCCGGGTCGTGCAGCCGGTAGGCCACCACCCAGTGACCCTCCACAGTGGACTCCGCCGCGTACCTCGGCCGCTTGCCGCTCACCGGGAACGCCGTCACCTCCAGCCCGCCGTCCAGCACGAAGGTCTGCTCCGGCTCGACCTGCCGCCACCGCCACTCGGCGTACCGGTCCAGCACCGCCCGCGTCTCGCCCAACGCGTGCAGCACGGTCGCGGGCGCGTGGACGCGCAGGCCCGCCGCGCCGCGCAGCGTCAGCAGGCCCAGGGTGTGGTCGAGTTCGGCGTCGGTGAGCAGGACGCCGCGCAGCGGGGTGTCGCGCGGGCCGGGGCCGGGGTGCAGGCACGGTGTCGCCGCGAGTTGGACCCGCAGGTCCGGCGACGCGTTGAGCAGCCACCACGACACCCCGTCGCCGCTGACCGCCAGGCCGTCCTGGGTGCGCGGCGACAGCTCACCGCGCCGCACCCCCGCGCACGGGCCGCACGCGCAGTTCCACTGCGGCACACCGCCACCCGCGGCCGTGCCGAGCAGGACCACCTTCACCGGGCCACCTCCCGGGCCACCAGGGCGTCCACCGCGGGCCGCCGCAGAACCTCCTCCACCACCCCGCGGTGCGGCGAGAGCGAGCACACCGGGTCGGTGTTCGCGGCGTTCCCGGTCAACTGGAAAGCCTGGCACCGGCACCCGCCGAAGTCCACCTCCCGGCGCGGGCAGCCGCGGCACGGCTCACCCATCCAGTCGAACCCGCGGAAGGCGTTGAACGACACCGAATCCCACCAGATGTCCCGCAACGACGCCGCTCGCACGTTCTCGATGCCCAACCCCTCGATCACCGTCGCCGCCGGGCACGGCAGGACGTCCCCGTTCGGCGCCACGGTCAACTGCCGCGCGCCCCACCCGTGCATGCACGGCTTGGGGTGCGCCTCGTGGTAGTCCGCGATCACGTACACGATTTCCATGCGGGATCGGCTCTTCGCCTCGCGCACGACCGCATCCGCTTGTCTCAATTGGCTTTCCGTCGGCAGCAGCGCCGCCTGGTTGCGCAACGCCCAGCCGTAGTACTGCGTGTTGGCCAGCTCCAGCCGGTCCGCGCCCATCTGCTCGGCCAGCGCGACGATGCCGGCCACGTGGTCGAGGTTCTGCCGGTGCAGCACCACGTTCACCGTCAGCGGCAGCCCGGCGTCCTTCACCGCCCGCGCGGCTTCGAGCTTGCGCGCGAAGCCCTTCACGCCCGCGATGCGGTCGGCGTTGGCCGGGTCGGCGTCCTGGACGGAGAGCTGCACGTGGTCCACGGCCAGATCCGCCAGCCGTGCCGCGGTCAGGCCCAACCCGCTGGTCACCAGGTTGACGTACGCCCCCAGCCCGCTCGCGTGCGCGGCCAGCTCGGGCAGGTCCCCGCGCGCCAACGGTTCTCCGCCGGACAGGTGGAACTGGAGCACGCCCAGCTCCCGCGCCTGGTCGAAGACGTCCCGCCACTCGGCGGTGGACAGCTCCGCCTCGCGCCGCACCAGCTCCAGCGGGTTGGAGCAGTAGCCGCAGCGCAGCGGGCAGCGGTGGGTCAGCTCGGCGAGCAGCCCGAACGGCGGTTCAGCCATCGGTCACCACCACCCCGCGCGCGGCCAGCCGCGTGACCAGCTCGGCCACGTCGTCCACGCGCACGCCGTCGAAGTCCTCGGCCAGCTTCTCCGCCATCTGCGCGATGGTGGTGCGGCCGTCGCACATGCCCACGACGGCGGCGGCGGTCTCGTTGAGCACCAGCACGCCCTCCGGGAACAGCACGACGTGGCTGTCCCGGGTCCGGTCGTAAGCCGTCTTCACGCCCTTGCCCAGCCTCGGCGTGGTGAAGAGGTCGCTCATGGTCTCGTCCCCGAGTAGTAGTCGACGGTGTCGAGGATCGCCCGCAGCACGTCGCACTTGAACGCCAAGGCGGCCACCGCCGCCTCCTGCCGCTCCCGGGTCGCGCAGTTGCGCACGACCAGGTCCAAAGTGGACCGTCCTTCTCCCGAGATCACCTTGAGCCGCGCGGTGAAGTAGGCGAAACCCTCTTCGGCGATCCAGGGGTACCGCGCCCGCATGTCCGCCAACCGCCGGGCCATCAGGCCGCGGGAGAACATCTCGGTCAGCCCCGACGCCACCGCCTCCACCCACGGTTTCGTGCGGGCGAAGGTGACGTAGGCGTCCACCGCGAACCGCACGCCCGGCAGCACGTGCCGCTCGTCGAGCACCTCGTCGCGGGACAGCCCCAACGCCTCGGCCATGCGCAGCCAGTCCTCCGCGCCGCCCTCGCCGGGCTTGGTGCCGTCGTGCCAGACGATCCGCTCGCGCCACTGCCGCCGCACGTCCGGGTCCGGGCAGTTGGCCAGGATCGCGGCGTCCTTGCGCGGGATGCAGCGCTGGTAGTACCACCGGTTCGCCGCCCACGACCGCAGTTCGTCCTTGGTGAGGTCGCCCGCGTGCAGGCGCAGGTGGAAGGGGTGGGTGTCCCAGTAGCGGGTCGACAGCCCGCGCAGCCGCGCGGTGAACTCCTCGGCCGACCACGGCTCGGTCATGCGCGCTCCCAAGGGGTTTCGCGAACACGGCGGCGTGACTCCGGTGGCGGCGCCCGGAGCCACGGTGCCGGGTTCTCAGCTCCGCGCCGCGTACGCGGTGACTTCCATCGGGGTGTCGATGTCGACGAAGTCGGGCTTGACCCACGTGCGCTTCGGTTCGGTCTGCATGGCGCGTCTCCTCGCACTCGTCGTGAGGACGCGGCGGCGGAGTCCCACGGTAGAGCGTCCGGAGCGCCTCGCGCTAGATCGTAAGGAGCGTTGCCCAACCGGCAAGTGGATCAGTCCTCCGATGAATGTTGCCGGTCTCGACCGGGTGTGGTTGCATCGGGGGACCGCCGAGTTCCGCCGCCGAGCCAGTGCGGACTACGGAGGAGCGCACATGCGTGCTCGTCTAGGTGCGGTGCTGTCCATCGCCGCTCTCGTCGCCGCGGTCGGCCCCGCGCACGCCGAGCCGACGGCCGCCGCCGTGCGGACCGTCGCGACCGGCCAGGCCGTCCCGTGGGACATCGAGTTCCTGCCCGACGGCAGCGGCATCTTCACCGAACGCGACACCAAGAGGATCAAGAAGATCACCGGGACGACGGTGACCACCGTGCACACGGTCGCCGATGCCGTCCCCGGCGGCGAGGGCGGCCTGATGGGCCTGGCCGTGTCGCCGACGTTCGCCACCGACAACACCGTCTACGTCTACTACACCACCGCGTCGGACAACCGGATCGCCCGCGTGCGCCTGGGCGGGGCGGTGGAACCGATCGTCACCGGCATCCCCAAGGCGCGCGTCCACAACGGCGGCGGCCTGGAGTTCGGCCCCGACGGCCACCTGTGGGCCACCACCGGCGACGCGGGCGTCACCGGCAACGCCCAGAACCCGAACTCGTTGGGCGGCAAGGTCCTGCGGTTCACCACGACCGGCGCCCCCGCGCCGGACAACCCGTTCGGCAGCCGCGTCTACACGCTCGGCCACCGCAACCCGCAGGGCATCACGTGGGCGGGCGGCCGGGCGTACGCGACCGAGTTCGGCCAGAACCGCACCGACGAGCTGAACTGGATCCAGGCCGGCAAGAACTACGGGTGGCCCACGTGCGAGGGCGCCTGCGGGGACAGCCGGTTCGTGGACCCGGTGAAGACCTGGTCGACCTCCCAGGCCGGCCCCACCGGCATCGGCTCCTACAAGGACGCCCTCTACCTGGGCGCGGTGACCGGCCGGCGGGTGTGGAAGATCCCGGTCTTCGGCACCACCCTGGGCACGCCGGTCGCGCTGTTCACCGGCTACGGCCGCATCCGGGCGGTCGCCCCCGCCCCGGACGGCACCCTCTGGCTGGGCACCTCCAACCGGGACGGCCGTGGGACCCCTGCCACCACGGACGACCGAATCCTCAGCACCGACGGGTGATCGCCTAGTTGCGTGCGGGAGGCATCCGGCGGAGCTGCTCCAGCACGACGGGGTCCTGGAGTTGCATCCACTGGATGACCTCGGTGTAGGTGGCGCACACCGTCTCCTCCCGCACGCACACCTCCTCCATGAACTTCTCCACCGCGGCGCTGAACGCCCCGCCCGCCCAGTCGTTGAAGTGGTTGCCCACGACCACCGGGGCCCGGTTCCCGTTGAACGCCGCCTGGTACACCGACCGGTACGTGTCCAGCACCACCTGCGTGAACTCGCCGGGCGGGCCCGGGTCGTCCTTCGCCCCGTTCAGCGCGTACCAGAGGTTGAAGTCCATCATCACGACCTGCCGGCCCAGCGCCGGCACGCGCACCTCCGGCATCGGGAACTCCCACATCCCGTTCTGCACCGACGGCCACACCACGCCCAGGCTCACGTGGCTCGTGTCGTAGACCAGCCCGTGGCCCCGCATCGCCGGGAACGCCTGCCCCCAGTCACCCTCCAGGCACGGCGTCCGGCCGCCCTTCACCGCCGCCGGGTCCAGCTTGAAGCCCTGCGCGCGGGCCTTCTCGACCACGGCGAAGAACTGGTCCAGCTCCCGGTTCCACTCGTCGGTGGTCCACTTCCCGACGCTCGGCTCGTCGCCCTGGCAGTAGTGGCCGTTGTAGTGGGTGCCGATCTCGTGCCCGGCGTCGATGGCGTCGTTGAGGTACCTGATCCGCGCGGCCACGTCCTCGCGCGTGCCGCCGAAGCCGATGGACGAGTACCCCGCGCGGTGGCCGGGACCGGTGTAGGAGGCGCCCTCCGCGTCCGGGATCAGGTACACGCCCGACAGCAAGCCGGTGACGTGCGCGTTGACCCGTCGCGCCAGCGGCATCACGCGGTCCCAGTGGGCCTTGGACGCGGCGCCGTCGAAGGAGAACAGCACGAACTGCGGGGGCTTCTCGCCGGGCTGCACCTTCCGCATCCACTTCGGCGGCGCGGCGGGCGCGGGCACGGTCGGCGTCGGGCCGGTCGACGTCGCCTGCTGGCGCGGGGCGATCGGCAGCGGCGAGGCCAGGACGCCCGGGTCGCTGCCCGGCTCCTCCTCGCGCGCGCCCAGCACGGCCAGCACGGTCAAGGTCAGCGCGAGCGCCACCGCGGTCGTGACGAAACCCCTGCGTTTCACACCCTCAAGACGACTCTGGGTATCCGGTGGTTGCTCCTACGTGACCGGCTTCGCCACGACGACCTGGTTCGCCTCGTACCCCTGCTCGCCGCCGACCCACCGCCCGCCGCAGGTCACCAGCCCCAACCGGTGCCCGCCGCGCGGCCCGAACAGCTCGACGGCCCGCGTCGGCAGTTCGTCCTTCCGCACGGTGTGCACCTCGCTGACGGCGTACTTGAAGACGTTGCCCGCCGTGTCCACGACCGTGACCTCGCGGCCCGGCGCGGCCCGCCACAGCTCGTCGAACGGCCCGGTGAGGCCCTTCCAGTTCACGTGCCCGGCCAGCACGGTCGCGCCCTCGGCGGCCCCGAGGTCCACGCCCCACCAGGTCGCCTCGCCGACGCCCTCGGGGACCGGCAACTCGCCGCTCGCCGTGACCTCCTCGCGCACGAGCGTCGCCAACCCGCCCTCGGGCAGCCGGACCGTGCCGGGGGCCTGCGTCGGGGGAGCGGGCGGCGGCTCGGCCGGGGGCGGCGTGGTCGGCGACGCGGGCGGGTTGGCCCCGCCCGGCAGCCCCGCGAGGTCCACGCCGCGCCCGCCGGCGAGGCTGTCGCCCAGCGGGTGCGGCACGACCGGGTCACCGGGGACGGCGGCGCCCGCCACGACCTCCGGCGCGGGGGTGAACACCAGCGCGAGGCCGGCGAGCAGACACGCCACCACCGCGCCGGTCAGGAACGCCCTCACGCGACCCAGCCCCTCACAACCCAGCCCTTCACGACCGGGCGGCCACCAGGCGTCGCCGCACGACCCAGCCGAGCAGCCCGCCGGCGATCAGCACGCCACCGCCGAACGCGACCAGCGCGCCGGTGTCCAGCTCGGTGGTGAACGCGGCCTTGGCGGTCACGCCCGCGCCCTCGGAGCCGGCGTGGATGGTGATCGGCACGACCGGCTTGTTCGGCTTGTTCGTCAACGCGAGCGCAAGCGTTTGCCCCGCCTCGACCTTGCCGCACGCCTTGGGCGGCGCGTTCGGGTCGAAGAACTCCTCGTAGCCCTTGGCGGCGGCGACCTCGACGACGCAGATGTCCTGCGGCGTGCGCAGGTCGGGCACGGTCGCCGTGCCGTCCTCGCCGGTCTGGAGCACCAGCGGCTTGCCGTCCGGGCCGGTCACGCCCGTGTCGTCCTGCTTGAGCGCCGGCGAGGTGCCGTCGGCGGCGGTGATCCGCAGCGCGGTGCCCGCGATCGCCTTGCCGGTCTCGGCGTCGGTCTTCGCGACCTTCACCGCGCCGGGCGCGGTCTTGGCCGTGGTCGAGGCCTGCGCGGTCAGCTTCTTCTCGCCGCCGGTGGTGACGATGCGCTGCATGTTCTCCCGGCCGGCCGGGATGTGGACCTTCGGCTTGTCCGCCGGGCTGTCCAGCTTGACCGTCACGGACGGGTTCGGACCGGTCGGCACGACGTTCACGGTCAGCGGACCGCCGTCGAGCGCCGTCTTGAACTCGGCGGTCGCCAGCCCGTTCTCCAGCGTGGCGTCGACCACCTCGACCGTCACCGGGACGCCGCCGACCATCGCGCCGTCGGGCTTGGACACGTCCACCTTCCACGCGTCGGGCGTGCCGATCACCTGCGCCTCGGCGGGCGCGGTGACCTTGGCCGTCCACGGGCCGCGGTTGGTCTCGGCGTCCTTGCGCATCCGGTCGACCGTTTCACGGGCGCTCGGCGGCAGGTTGTCGTAGTGGAAGGCCTCGTTGTAGGCGATGGTGCGGTAGTCGCTGGTCGGGCTGAGCGACAGGCCGCCGTGCTCGAACGAGGTCCACGAGTGCAGGAGGTGCGCCAGCGCCGCCGACTCGTCCGGCGAGTTGGTGGTCGAGTAGCGCAGGAGCAGGTAGGAGATGTTGGCCGCGACCTCCGGGGCGAGCGGGACGCCCGCCTTGGTCTTCAGCTCGTCACCCTCCTGGTACTCCACGCTGCTGTCCGGCGCGAGGTAGGAGTAGGAGACGCACCACACCTGCCTGCCCTGCCAGATGTAGGAGCCGAGCCAGTCGGTGGCGCCCGGCTTGCCCGCGTACCCCTGAGCTGGTGTGTGGTGGCCGATACCCTCTTGGACCTGCGCGTTCGACGTTCCGGGCACCGCGAGCAAGGCCACCCCGGCCGCGAGCGCCGCGCCGGCGAGTCGTCTCCACCCCATGTCTGAACCTGACCCCTTCGGGTGCGTCGTCCGGCGTGCTTGTGCCGGGGGTGAGCCTTACGTCTCGTTGGTTTGACGGACAAGCCGCCAGCGGGGTGGGACGGCGACTACGCTCCGCAGCGTGGGCTGTGGATTCGAGATCGACAGCCCGGGTAAAGTCGCTTTTACCGACGGGAACCGATCGACTCGTGTGGTCGTTGAACCCCGTGACGGCGTCGAAACGCCACAGGAGGACGAGGTGCGTACCACCAGCAACCCCGCGTTCCGCAACCTGCCGACCGGCGGCGGTTACGGGAGCTACGCAGGCTTCGGCCAGCAACAGCAGTACGGCACCGAGCCGTACGGCTACCAGGCGCCGCCGACCACCGGCGAGCGCCCCATCACGATCGACGACGTGGTCACCAAGACCGCGATCACGCTGGCCACGACGCTGGTCGTCGGCCTGGTCGCGGCCTGGATGGTGCTGACCAAGATCGTCGGCGCCTACGCCCTGGTCATCCCGGGCCTGCTCGTGGGCCTCGTGGTGTCCCTGGTCATCATCTTCAAGCGCACCCCGAGCGCGCCGCTGGTCATGACCTACGCGGTGGCGGAGGGTGTGTTCCTCGGCGCCATCACCGGCGTGTTCGAGGCGTTCTTCCCCGGCATCGCGTGGCAGGCGATCCTCGGCACGTTCGGCGTGTTCGGCGCCATGCTCGTGGTCTACAAGACCGGTGCGATCCGCGTCACGCCGCGCCTGACCAAGTGGATCATCGGCGCGACGGTCGGCGTGGTCGTGCTCATGCTCGGCAACCTGCTCCTGGGCCTGTTCGGCGTGAACTCGGGCCTGCGCGACGGCGGCACCCTGGCGATCATCTTCAGCCTCGTGGTGATCGGCATCGCGGCGTTCAACTTCCTCCTCGACTTCGAGGCGGCGAACGAGATGATCCGCTCGGGCGTGCCGGCGAAGTGGGCCTGGTGGGCGGCGTTCGGCCTGATGACCACCCTGGTGTGGCTCTACCTGGAGATCCTCCGCCTGCTGTCCTACCTGCAGCGCGACTGACACCAGTAGAACGACGAAGGGCGCCCGGCTCCAGCCGGGCGCCCTTCGCCTTTCACGGAAAAGGAAAACACTCACCCGGTTGCGTGCTTTCCCGCGCGGAGCGCGACTCTTCGCCGCGCTCCGCGCGGCGGTGCATTCATGCACAAACCGAGGGCTTCGTGTCCCCCACCGTATGGCCTGCCCGAAGGGCTACCACACTTTCCCGGGGTCGGGCCAAAAAGTTTTGCGAGGAACGAGCAAAAGTTTTTCGACCGACCCCGGGAAAGTGTGGTCGGCTCCGCCAGGCCATGCGGTGGGGGACACGACGCCCGTCACCCCCACTGGCGGCCTCCAGGCCGCCCTTCGTCTTGAGAGCGCGGCAGCGCGTCCGCTTGAGAGCGCGGCAGCGCGTTCGGCTTGAGAGCGCGGAGCGCGTTGCGTGAAGCTCGTGAAAGCTTAAAAAGCGAAAAGAGCCTCGCCGGCGGGCAGGCCGCCAAAGATGACACAAAAGCAAAAGAAAGGCGGGGGCTTCTTGCTTGTGCCATCTCCGTATGGCCTGGCGGAGCCAACCACAGATTTTCGGGGTTGCCGCTGAAATTTTGCTCGTTCCTCACAAAATTTCGGCCGCAACCCCGGAAATCTGTGGTAGCCCTGCGGGCAGGCCATACGGAGATGACACAAGCAAGAAGCCCGAGTTGGGTTGTGCCGTGCGGCAGGCCGAGATGAGGGCGCTTCGCGCCCTTCCTGGTCGTTAGGCGGTCAGTCGCGCCAGGTGGAGGCTCGGCAGTCTTCGGTCGGCATCTCCGAGCCGACCTTGATCAGGCACGACATGCACAGCGCGCCCTGCGTGTCCCGGACCAGCTTGTCCGGCGGCACCGAGTGCGTGCAGGCGGCTTCGAAGTAGGCCTCCGATGCCTGCACCGGTGAAAAGGCGTGGCACAGCGAGTCGTACCCGCTGTGCCACCACACGTACGTCATGGCCCCGACCTCCTACCAACAGGGACGGGTCGGGGCCGGAAGTGTGACGCGTGTCAGCCCAAGCGGGTCAGCTCAGGCGCTCGATGACCATCGCCATGCCCTGGCCGCCGCCGACGCACATGGTCTCCAGGCCGAACTGCTTGTCGTGGAACTGGAGCGAGTTGATCAGGGTCGTCGTGATCCGCGCGCCGGTCATGCCGAACGGGTGCCCGACCGCGATCGCGCCGCCGTTGACGTTCAGCTTGTCCAGGTCGATGCCCAGCTCCTGGTAGGACGGGATGACCTGCGCGGCGAACGCCTCGTTGATCTCCACCAGGTCGATGTCCCCGATCGACAGCCCGGCCAGCGCCAGGGCGCGCTTGGACGCCTCGACCGGGCCCAGGCCCATGATCTCGGGGGACAGGCCCGAGACGCCCGTGGAGACGACCCGCGCCAGCGGCGTGATGCCCAGCTCACGGGCCTTGGTGTCGCTCATGATCACCAGCGCCGCCGCGCCGTCGTTCAACGGGCAGCAGTTGCCCGCCGTCACGCGGCCGTCGGGGCGGAAGACCGGCTTGAGGCCCGCGACACCCTCGTAGGTGACACCCGGACGGGGGCCGTCGTCGGTGGAGACGACCGTGCCGTCCGGCAGGGTGATCGGGGTGATCTCGCGCGCCCAGAAGCCGTTGGCGATGGCCTTCTCCGCCAGGTTCTGCGACCGGACGCCGAAGTGGTCCATCTCCTCGCGGGACACGCCCTTGGCCAGGGCCAGGTTCTCCGCCGTCTGGCCCATCGAGATGTAGATGTCGGGTAGCTCGCCGCGGGTGCGCGGGTCCACCCACTCCGGCGCGCCGTTCTCCGCCACCGACTTCGTCCGGGCCTCGGCGTCGGCGAACACCGGGTTGTGGGTGCCCGGCCAGCTGTCCGACGAGCCGCGCGCGAACGACGACACGGTCTCCACGCCGGCGCTGATGAACACGTCACCCTCGCCCGCCTTGATGGCGTGCAGCGCCATGCGCGTGGTCTGCACGCTGGACGCGCAGTAGCGGGTCACGGTGGTGCCGGGCAGGTGGTCGAAGCCCGCGAGCACGGACACGACCCGGCCCATGTTGTAGCCCTGCTCGCCGCCGGGCAGGCCGCAGCCCAGCATCAGGTCGTCGATCTCGGTCGGGTCCAGCTGCGGCACCTTGGCCAGCGCCGCCTTGAGGACCTGCACGGTCAGGTCGTCCGCCCGGACGTCCTTGAGCGAACCCTTGCCCGCACGCCCGATGGGCGACCGGGCTGCGGAGACGATCACGGCCTCAGGCATTACGGAACTCCTTTGTTTCGCCGCAGAGATGCCTTGAAGCCTAGTTAACGCCTGTTCAGCCGGGCTACCACTCGTGACGCAGGACGCCGACCAGCGGAGCCCGGCGGGATCGATGCAGTCGCCTCGTGCCCGGTGGGACCGGTCCCGGGGGAGAAGAGTCGCCCCGCCTCGCCACGGACTCGCGCGCCGGCAGGTCGCCCACTACGGCGAACCGCACCGGCTTCGCGTCACCCGTCCCGTGCACGCCTTCGGCGCGCTGCTGCGGCGCGTCCGGCCCGCCGGTGACCACCCGCGCCCGCCGCGACTGCCGCGTGAACAGGCCCTACGCCAGTCCTGTCACGCCACCCACCGCGGCCGGCCCCACCGCCGGGAACCGCCACCACCGCACGGACCCCACCCCGCGGGGACGATCGCCCACAAAGCCGCGCGGACCACCCGCCAAACGCCGCGGCTCGCGCGTCACCCGGCAGCGGTTACGCTGCGCAAGTCATCTCGTGTTGTGGGAAGGGACCAGCGGTGGAGTACGTCGAGAGCGTCGTGGACCTGGTCGGCAACACGCCGCTCGTGAAGCTGAACAAGGTCGCCGAGGGGCTCAAGCCGCTCGTCCTGGCCAAGGTCGAGTACCTGAACCCCGGCGGCAGCGTGAAGGACCGGATCGCCCTGCGCATGGTGGAGGCCGCCGAACGCTCCGGCGCGCTCAAGCCGGGCGGGACGATCGTCGAGCCCACGTCGGGCAACACCGGCGTCGGCCTTGCCCTGGTGGCCCAGCAGAAGGGCTACAAGTGCGTCTTCGTCTGCCCGGACAAGGTCAGCGTGGACAAGCGCAACGTGCTCAAGGCCTACGGCGCCGAGGTCGTGGTGTGCCCGACCGCGGTCGCGCCGGAGCACCCGGACTCCTACTACAACGTGTCCGACCGCCTGGTCCGCGAGATCCCCGGCGCGTGGAAGCCCAACCAGTACGCCAACCCGGAGAACCCGGCCAGCCACTACCACGGCACCGGCCCCGAGCTCTGGCGGCAGACGGAAGGCAAGATCACCCACTTCGTCGCCGGCGTCGGCACCGGCGGCACCATCTCGGGCACCGGCAAGTACCTCAAGGAGATCTCCGAGGGCCGCGTGAAGGTCATCGGCGCGGACCCGGAGGGCTCGGTGTACTCCGGCGGCACCGGCCGGCCGTACCTGGTCGAGGGCGTCGGCGAGGACTTCTGGCCCGACGCCTACGACCGCGACGTCTGCGACGAGATCGTGGCCGTGTCCGACAAGGACTCCTTCGACCTCACCCGCCGCCTGGCCCGGGAAGAGGGCCTGCTGGTCGGCGGCTCGTGCGGCATGGCGGTCGCGGCGGCGCTGCGCGTCGCGGAGGGCCTGACCGAGGACGACGTGGTCGTCGTGCTCCTGCCCGACGGCGGTCGCGGCTACCTGTCCAGCGTGTTCAACGACAAGTGGATGGCGCAGTACGGCTTCCTGTCGCCCGACACGTCCGGCGCGACCGTCGGCGACGTGCTGCGGCGCAAGGACGGCACCATGCCCGACCTGGTGCACGGCCACCCGAACGAGACGGTCGCCGAGGCCGTGGCGATCATGCGCGAGTACGGCGTCTCCCAGATGCCCGTGGTCAACGCCGAGCCGCCGGTGATGGCGGCCGAGGTGGCGGGCGCGGTCAACGAGCGCGACCTGCTCGACGCCCTGTTCACCGGGAAGGCCCAGCTCACCGACCGCCTCGACGCGCACATGTCGGTGAAGCTGCCCACCATCGGCTCCGGCGAGTCGATCAGCGCCGCGATGCAGGCGCTGTCGACGGCCGACGGCGCGCTGGTGCTCGACGACGGCAAGCCCGCCGGCGTGGTCACCCGGCAGGACATCCTGGGCTTCCTCGCCGGGCGATAGCAACGACACGTTCACCGGTTGCCGGTGGCCGACGCGAGCGCATCCGCTAGCGTTGGCCACCGACTTATCCGCCTACGGCCCACGCCAAGGGGGTTGGAAACTCCGATGAACGCTCCTCAGCCGCCAGGGAACCAGCAATTCGGCGGTCAAAACCAGCAGGAGCAGGGGCAGGGTGCCCAGCCCCCGAACGCCGACGCGACCCAGGTCGTGCCGAGCGGCGGCTCGTCCCCTGCGTTCCCGCCCCCGGAGGCCACCCAGGTGGTGCCCTCGTCCGGCCCGCAGCAGGCGGTGAACCCGGACGCCACGCAGGTCGTGCCGCCGAGCGCGACCCAGCAGCCGCCGTCGGCGTCGGGCGGTTTCCCGGCGCAGCAGCCGCCGGCGTCCGGCGGTTTCCCGGCCCAGCAGCCCAACCCCTACGGGCAGCCCCAGCAGCCGGCCCAGTACGGCCAGCCCCAGCAGCCGCCGGCCTACGGCCAGCAGCCGCAGTCCAACCCGTACGGCCAGCCCCAGGCGAACCCGTACGGCCAGCAGCCGCCGCAGTCCAACCCCTACGGCCAGCCGCAGGCCAACCCGTACGGCCAGCCGCAGCAGAACCCGTACGGCCAGCCCCAGCAGCAGGCGTGGGGCGCGCAGCCCGGCTACGGCCAGGCCGCCGCGTACGGCGCGCCGCCCACCGGCTACGCCGAGTGGGGCTCCCGCGCGGTCGGCGCGCTGATCGACTACGGCGCCCCCGGCCTCGTGGTCGGCATCCTGGTCGGCATCGGCTCCGCCACGGGCGACCCGACGCTGGCCTTCCTGCTCGCCGGCGTGGGCTACCTGGCGCTGCTCGGCTTCATGATCTACAACTCCTGGTACCTGGCGGGCACCACCGGCCAGTCGCTGGGCAAGAAGGTCGCGAAGATCAAGCTGCTCAAGGAAGAGACGATGCAGCCGATCGGCTTCGGCAACGCGTTCGTCCGCCACCTGTGCCACTTCGTCGACTCGCTGCCCTGCTACGCGGGCTGGTTCGCGCCGCTGTGGGAGGTCAAGAAGCAGACGTGGGCCGACAAGATCCTCGGCACCATCGTCGTGAACGCGCCCGACACCGGCATGCCCGGCGGCGGGTACCCGGGCCAGCAGTCCTACGGCCAGCCGCAGAACCCGTACGGCCAGCAGCAGCCCAACCCGTACGGTCAGCCGCAGCAGAACCCCTACGGCCAGCAGCCGCCGCAGCAGTGGTGAGCTGAGACCCGTCCCGACACCGCCCGTTGGCCCATTAGGCCAGCGGGCGGTGTTTTTTCACCCGGTCGTACCCTTGTGGCATGACGGACTTCGCCCCCTACGGTTTCGCGACCAGG
Source organism: Saccharothrix mutabilis subsp. mutabilis (assembly GCF_039521145.1). Classification (NCBI taxonomy): domain Bacteria; kingdom Bacillati; phylum Actinomycetota; class Actinomycetes; order Pseudonocardiales; family Pseudonocardiaceae; genus Saccharothrix; species Saccharothrix mutabilis. The sequence continues at coordinate 419,018 of NZ_BAAABU010000002.1, read as the reverse complement.
GCAATCCACGCGGGCCAGGAACCGGACCCGACGACCGGCTCGGTCATCGTCCCGATCCACGCCACCTCGACCTACGCCCAGGACGGCGTCGGCGGCCTGCGCGGCGGCTTCGAGTACTCGCGGACCGGCAACCCCACCCGCGCGGCGCTCGAAGAGTGCATGGCGGCGCTGGAAGGCGGTCGTCACGGCCGCGCCTTCGCGTCCGGCATGGCCGCCACCGACACGGCGCTGCGCGCGATGTGCCGGCCGGGCGACCACGTCGTCATCCCGAACGACGCCTACGGCGGCACGTTCCGCCTGATCGACAAGGTGCTCAGCCAGTGGGGCGTCGAGCACACCCCCGTGCCGCTGTCCGACGTGGACGCGGTGCGCGCGGCGGTGCGCCCGAACACCAAGGTCGTCTGGGTCGAGACGCCCACCAACCCGCTGCTCAACATCGCCGACATCGCCCTGCTCGCGCAGGTCGCGCACTCGGCGGGCGCGCGGCTGGTGGTGGACAACACCTTCGCCTCGCCCTACCTGCAGAGCCCGCTCGCGCTGGGTGCGGACGTGGTGCTGCACTCGACCACCAAGTACGTGGGCGGCCACTCCGACGTCGTCGGCGGCATCCTGGTGACCTCGGACGACGAGCTGGACGCGGCGTTCGGCTTCCTCCAGAACGGCGCGGGCGCGGTGCCCGGCCCGTTCGACGCGTGGCTGACGCTGCGCGGCATCAAGACCCTCGAAGTGCGCATGGAGAAGCACTCCGACAACGCCGAACTGGTCGTGCAGGCCCTCCTGCGCCACCCGCGCGTGACGTCGGTGCTCTACCCGGGCCTGCCCGAGCACCCCGGCCACGAGGTCGCGGCGAAGCAGATGAAGCGCTTCGGCGGCATGATCTCGTTCACCGTGGCGGGCGGCGAGGCGGCGGCGCTGGAGGTCTGCTCGCGCACCAAGCTGTTCACGCTGGCCGAGTCGCTGGGCGGCGTCGAGTCGCTGATCGAGCACCCGGGCAAGATGACCCACGCCAGCACCGCCGGCTCGATGCTGGAGGTCCCGGCCGACCTGGTCCGGGTCTCGGTGGGCATCGAGTCCGGCGAGGACCTGGTCTCCGACCTGGTCGCCGCCCTCGACTGACCCCTTACGAAGCCGTCCCGTAACGGGCGGCGGCGCGTTGCTTCGCCTTGGCGGCTTCCACTTCGCGGTCGCGCGGCGGGGCCTTGGTGACCAGGGATTCGAGCAGGACCCTGGTCGCCTCGGCCACCGCCTCGACCGCGGCGTCGAAGGCCTCCTGGTTCGCCGCGGACGGGCGGGTCGATCCGCTGACCTTGCGCACGTACTGGACGGCGGCGGCGTGGATCTCGTCCTCGGTGGCGGGCGGCTCGAAGTTGTGCAGCACCCGGATGTTCCGACACATGCGTCCACTATCGCGGAAACCCTGCCGGCCCCGCATGGTCGTCCGGTCACGTGCCCGAGCCCGACCGCCCGTTCCGCTGGGACCTCCTGCGATCCGCGAACCGTGGCCGCGGACGCTGGTGAACCAGATCAGGGCTTGACCCACGTGAGGCCGCCGTCGGCTTGTCGCGTCGCCTTTCCCGACGATCGCGCTTTTCGATCGGCGGGAAAGGCGGCGTGACGAGCCGACTTCCGGGCGGCCGAGCCGCGCGCCGGAGGCGCGCCATTCAACACCAGATCAGGGCTTGACCCACGTGAGGGCGCCGTCGGCTTGTCGCGTCGCGTTTCCCGACGATCGCGCTTTTCGATCGGCGGGAAAGGCGGCGTGACGAGCCGACTTCCGGGCGGCCGAGCCGCGCGCCGGAGGCGCGCCATTCAACACAGCATTCAGGGCTTGACGTCGTACCGGGCGTTCTCGACCGTCGGCACCGCCGGCAGGTCGTGCCCGTTGATGCAACCGCCCTCGTACCGGACGACGCCGTCGTGCTCGACGAACCGGCCCGTCTCGGCGCAGCCCGCATGCGCCACGGTGAAGAACGCCGCACCGGTCAGCGCCACGGCCGTGGCCACCGCGCCGACGAGCGGCAGCACCGCGGTGACGCGTCCCGCGAGTGCCATGCCACCTCCCCAGGTGAAATCCGTGCAAACCCCCGCACCGAGGGTACCGGTCCGGCGGCGTCCCGAGTGCCCCTCTCAGGGTTCCCACAGGAAAGGGCCGGCCCGCTGGTGGCGGACCGGCCCTTCGCACGCGATTCGTCAGAGGTTGCCCCGACGCTCCTGCTCGCGCTCGATGGCCTCGAACAGGGCCTTGAAGTTGCCCTTGCCGAAGCCCAGCGAGCCGTGGCGCTCGATCAGCTCGTAGAAGACGGTCGGCCGGTCGCCGATCGGCTTGGTGAAGATCTGCAGCAGGTAGCCGTCCTCGTCGCGGTCGACCAGGATGCGGTGCTCCTTGAGCACCTCGATCGGCACGCGCACCTCGCCGATGCGGGCCCGGAGCTCCGGGTCGTCGTAGTACGAGTCCGGGGTCTCCAGGAACTCGACGCCGGCCGCGCGCATGGCGGTCAGCGTGGCGACGATGTCGTTGGTGGCGAGCGCGATGTGCTGCACGCCCGCGCCCGAGTAGAACTCCAGGTACTCGTCGATCTGCGACTTGCGCTTGGCGATCGCCGGCTCGTTCAGCGGGAACTTCACCCGGTGGTTGCCGTTGGACACCACCTTGCTCATGAGCGCCGAGTAGTCGGTGGCGATGTCGTCGCCGATGAACTCCGCCATGTTCACGAAGCCCATGACGCGGTTGTACCACTCGACCCAGTAGTCCATCCTGCCGAGTTCGACGTTGCCCACGCAGTGGTCCACCGCCTGGAACAGCCGCTTCGGCGCGCCCTCGGGTCGGACGACGGTGCTCTCCTTGGCCACGTAGCCCGGCAGGTACGGACCGCTGTAGCGGGACCGGTCGACCAGCGTGTGGCGGGTCTCGCCGTAGGTCGCGATGGCGGCGATGCGCACCACGCCGTGCTCGTCCTCGACGTCGTGGGGCTCTTCGAGGACCGTGGCGCCCTGGCTGCGGGCGTGTTCGATGCACTTGTCGACGTCGGCGACCTCCAGCGCGAGGTCCACGACACCGTCACCGTGCTTGCGGTGGTGGTCGAGCAGCGGGCTGTCCGGCTGGACCCCGCCCTTGATCACGAACCGCGCCGAACCGGACTTGAGCACGAAGGACTTGTGGTCCCGCTGCCCCGTCTCGGGCCCGGCGTACGCGACGAGCTGCATCCCGAAGGCGACCTGGTAGAACCACGCGGTCTGGGTCGCGTTGCCGACCACGAAGACCACGGCGTCCATGGAGCGCACGGGGAACGGATCGCGCGTCCCGTCGTAGTCGACCAGACCCACGAGTTGGCGGAGCTGGTCGTAGCTCACGTCGTCAAGCTGCTGCGTCATGCCTCACAGCATGTGCGGCGCTGGGCAGGGTGAGCAACAGTGTCGTTGTTTGCTGGGCAAGTTGTACTGTGAATTATGGTTTCCGACGGACAAGCTGAACACTCTGACCAGGCCGTGGACGCGTTGGACGCACGGCTGTTGCTGCTGCTCACCGACGAGCCGAGGCTGGGGGTGCTGGAGTGCTCCCGGCGGCTGGGCGTGGCGCGGGGGACGGTGCAGGCGCGGCTGGACAGGTTGGTCGCGCGCGGGGTGCTGACGGGGTTCCCGCCGGCGCTGGACCTGGCGGCGATGGGGTACGGGCTGACGGCGTTCGCGGTCCTGGAGATCGAACAGGGCCGGCGGCAGCAGGTGTCGGACGGGCTGGCGGCGATCAACGAGGTGTGCGAGGTGCACGCGACCACCGGACAGGGTGATCTTTTCGTGCGGATGGTGGCGCGGTCGAACGCCGATCTGCAACGGGTGATCGACGAGGTGGTGGACGTGCCGGGGGTGCAGCGGCTGTCGACGTCGATCGCGCTGTCCACGCCGGTGCCGCCCCGGGTCCGGCCGTTGCTGGAGCGGGTGCTGTAGGCGACCGGGTGGTCCCGCCCCCCGACGACGAGCACAGCAAGAGGGGCGGCCACCTCGCCTCGGTGGCCGCCCCCCGCGATGTTCGTGGGATCAGGCCGCGTACGGCACCGCCTTGATCAGCGTCACCTTCATGGTGCTGCCGTTGGGCAGCTCGTACTCCCGCGTCTCACCTTCCTTGGCGCCGTTGAGCGCCTTGCCCAGCGGCGAGGACGGGGAGTAGACCTCCAGGGAGCCGTGGGCGCCTTCCTCGCGCGTGGCCAGCAGGAAGTCCTCGGTCTCGTCGTCGCCTTCGTAACGCACGGTGAGGACCATGCCGGGGGCGGCCACACCGGAGACGGTGGGCGCCTCGCCGACCTTCGCGACGCGCAGCAGCTCCTGCAACTGCCGGATGCGGGCCTCCTGCTTGCCCTGCTCCTCGCGGGCGGCGTGGTAGCCGCCGTTCTCGCGGAGGTCGCCCTCCTCTCGGCGCGCGTTGATCTCCGCGGCGATGACCGGGCGATTCTCGATCATCTCGTCCAGCTCAGCCTTGAGCCGGTCGTAGGCCTCCTGGGTCAGCCAGGTCACCTCAGTGTCGCTCACGGTCACCAACTCCTCGTCTTGCTCCGGCCCACGGCGTGGGCTGGCAGTTCCCGGACGCACGCGCCCGGAACGGAAAAACACGGCCCGCGTCGGGGCCGTGCTGAAAGGCCAGAGTAACACGCCTACAACGTTCAGCGACGGTGTTTTGTTCCGGATCGGGCCGCTAAACCCGCAGATCACCCGCTTGGCCGCTACCTCGTGGACAGGTAGGGCGGAACCTGGTAGGAGCAGCCGAACACCTCGCCGGTCGTCGCTTCTTTCGACGTCCGGAGCACCGTCGTGGGATAAACCCGGGTGTCGCCCGGCGGGACGAGCACCTCGCGCCGCCCGGCTTCGTCGCCGTCCTCGGAACGCGCCCGGACGATGCACACGACGGCCTGGTCCGGCGTCTCCCGAACCACCTCGAACGTGATCTCCACCGACCCGGCGTCCAGCACCCGGAACGCGGTCTGCTTCGCCTCCACCGGCTTGGTCCCGAGGTTGCGGTACCCGACCCAGGCCACCACGGCCCCGACCAGCACGGCGACCACGGGCAGTGACCAGCGGGCCCACGTCGGCAGGGTGCGGCGGGGTCTGCCGTACCGGCCTTCCGGGAGTGCCACCTGCCGAACCTTTCCTGCCCGTGGGGAACAATGGTCCGCGACCACCGCGTTGAGTGTCGCAGGGGCCGGGGCGGCCCCGTTCAGCAGGGCCCGAGGGAGGACCACCACCGTCATGGTTGAGAAGCTGCGCCTGATGGCGGTGCACGCGCACCCCGACGACGAGTCGAGCAAGGGTGCCGCGACGATGGCGCGCTACGTCGCCGAGGGGCACGAGGTCATGGTGGTGACCTGCACCGGCGGCGAGGCGGGCAGCATCCTGAACCCCAAGCTCGCCGACCGGCCGGACGTCCTGGAGAACATGGGCGAGGTCCGCCGCGCGGAGATGGCGCGCGCCGCCGAGATCCTCGGCGTCCAGCACCGCTGGCTGGGCTTCGTCGACTCGGGCCTGCCCGAGGGCGACCCGCTGCCGCCGCTGCCGGAGGGCTGCTTCGCCCTGACGCCGCTGGAGGAGTCGGTCCCGCCGCTCGTGGCGGCCATCCGCGAGTTCCGCCCGCACGTGATCGTCACCTACGACGAGAACGGCGGCTACCCGCACCCCGACCACATCCGCTGCCACGAGGTGTCCGTCGCGGCCTGGGACGCGGCCGGCGACCCGGACCTGCACCCCGAGGCCGGCGAGCCGTGGCAGCCGCTGAAGCTGTACTACTCGCACGGCTTCTCCCGCGCCAAGCTGCTCGCCTTCCACGAGGCGCTCGTCGAGCAGGGCCAGGAGTCCCCGTACGCGGAGTGGCTGGCCGGCTGGGACGCCGACAAGCCCGACGTGATCGAACGGGTCACCACCCGCGTCGAGTGCGCCGAGTACTTCCCGGTCCGCGACGAGGCCCTCAAGGCCCACGCGACCCAGATCGACCCCGACAGCCGCTGGTTCGCCGTGCCGCTGGAGATGCAGCGCGCCGTGTGGCCCACGGAGGAGTACGAACTGGCGCGCTCGCTGGTCGACAGCACGTTGCCCGAGGACGACCTGTTCGCGGGCGTGAGGGAAAAGGTGACGGCGTGAACCCGGTCCCCTGGGACCAGACGACGGCGATGGTGCTGGTGCAGCCCTCGACCACCAAGGACCCCGGCGGTCAGCAGGAGGACTTCGGCAAGTCCTCCCCGCTGGGCCTGCTGATCCTGGTGCTGTTCTTCATCGCGGTGTTCTTCCTGGTCCGTTCGATGAACAAGCACCTGCGCAAGCTCCCGGCGTCCTTCGACCCGCCCGAGGACACCCCGAAGAAGGACGACTAGGACCCGGCGGACCGGAGCGGCCCGAAGGGGCCACACGAGCCGCGGCTCAACGCGGGTACCACACCCGGCGGGCCGGCACGGAGACGAGGTCGCGCTCCGGCCAGCGCACCGCGGTCAGCGCCCCGCCGAACGCGCAGCCCGTGTCCAGGCACAGGGTTCCGTTGACCCACGCCGGTTCCTCGACCGGCGTGTGTCCATACAGGACGGTCGCGGTGCCGCTGTACTCCTCGAACCACGGGTGCCGGACCGGGAACCCGCGCGCGTCGAGCGCCCCGGTGCTCTGCCCCCACACGGCCAGCGCGCGGGACTTGGCCGACTCGACCCCGTGGTAACGCTCGGGCAGGCCAGCGTGCGCCACGACCAGGTCACCGCCGTCCAGCACGTAGTGCGGCACCAGCGCGTCGAGGAACTCCAGCACCTCCGCGCGGAACTCCGCGCTCTCCCGCGCGAGCTGCGCCAGCGACTTCTCCAGGCCGTGCACGACCGTCACGTCCCGGCCCTTCAACGCCCGCGCCAGCTTGTCGTCGTGGTTGCCGCGCACGCACAGGGCCGTGCCGGCGCGCACCATGCCCATCACCAGCCGCAGCACGCCGGGCGTGTCCGGCCCGCGGTCCACCAGGTCGCCGACGAACACCGCCGTCCGGCCGTCGGGGTGGGCGGCGCCGTCCTCGGCCACCTCGTAGCCCAGCTCCCGCAGGAGGTGCGCCAGCTCGACCCGGCAGCCGTGGACGTCCCCCACCACGTCGAACGGGCCGGTCAGGTGCCGCAGGTCGTTGGGCAGGCGCTCGGTGGTCTCCACCGGCCCAGTGTGATCGAACCGGTCCGCGCGCCGCGTGGGAATTACTGTGGACGCATGACGAACCGGCTCGCGTCCTCGACCAGCCCGTACCTGCTCCAGCACGCCGAGAACCCGGTGGACTGGCACGAGTGGTCGCCGGAGGCGTTCGCGGAGGCGCGCGAGCGGGACGTGCCGGTGCTGCTGTCGGTCGGGTACGCGGCCTGCCACTGGTGCCACGTGATGGCCCACGAGTCGTTCGAGGACGAGGTCACCGCCGAGTACATGAACGCGCACTTCGTCAACGTCAAGGTGGACCGCGAGGAGCGCCCGGACGTGGACGCGGTCTACATGGCGGTGACGCAGGCGCTGAGCGGGCACGGCGGGTGGCCGATGACCGTCTTCCTGACCCCGGGCGGGGAGCCGTTCTACGCCGGCACCTACTACCCGCCCGTGCCGGGGCGCGGCATGCCGTCGTTCCGGCAGGTGCTGGAGGCGATCGACCACGCGTGGCGCGAGCAGGGCGCGGAGGTGCGCGAGTCGGCGGCGAGCATCGTGTCCCAGTTGGCGTTCAAACCGCTACCGCAGTCCACTGTGGACTCCGAGGTGCTGTCCGGCGCGGTGGTGTCGCTGCTCGGGCACTTCGACCGGGCGAACGGCGGGTTCGGCGGCGCGCCCAAGTTCCCGCCGTCGATGGTGCTGGAGTTCCTGCTGCGCCACCACGAGCGGACCGGGTCGGTGGAGGCGTTGTCCATGGCGCGGGCGACGTGCGACGCGATGGCCGCGGGCGGGTTGTACGACCAGCTGGCCGGCGGGTTCGCGCGCTACAGCGTGGACGCCGAGTGGGTCGTGCCGCACTTCGAGAAGATGCTGTACGACAACGCTCTGCTGCTGCGCGTCTACACCCACCTGAGCCGGCGCGACCCGTCGCCGCGGTACGCGCGGGTGGTGCGCGAGACCGCCGAGTTCCTGCTGCGCACCCTGGCCACGCCGGAGGGCGGGTTCGCCGCGTCGCTGGACGCCGACACCGAGGGCGTCGAGGGCCTCACCTACGTCTGGACGCCCGCGCAGCTCGCCGAGGTGCTCGGGCCGGTCGAGGGCGCGCGGGCCGCCGTGCTGTACGGCGTGACCCAGGAGGGGACGTTCGAGCACGGCGCGTCCACGCTGCGGATGCTCGGCGACCCGGTGCCGGAGATCGCCGCCGCGCTGCTGGAGGCGCGGGAGCGGCGTCCGCAGCCGGGCCTGGACGACAAGGTCGTGACGGCGTGGAACGGCCTCGCGATCACCGCGCTGGCCGAGGCCGGCTCGGTGTTCGGCGAGCCCCGCTGGGTCGAGGCGGCGGCGCGGGCGGCGTCGTTGCTGCTGGACCTGCACGTGGTCGACGGGCGGTTGCTGCGGACGTCCCGGGGTGGTGTGGCGGGCACGGCGGCGGGCGTGCTGGAGGACCACGGCTGCTTCGCCGACGGCCTGCTGGCGCTGCACCAGGCGACCGGGGAGGCGCGGTGGCTGACCGCCGCGTGCTCGTTGCTGGACACGGCGTTGGCGCGCTTCGCCGGGTCGGAGCCGGGCGTCTACTACGACACCGCGGACGACGCCGAGGCGTTGGTGCAGCGGCCGTCGGACCCGTCGGACAACGCGAGCCCGTCCGGGGCGTCATCGTTGGCGTCGGCGCTGGTCACGGCGTCGGTGCTGGGCGCGCCCCGGGCGGCGGAGTACCGGGCGGCGGCCGAGGCGGCGGTGGCGCGGGCCGGGTTGCTGGCGGCGCGGGAGCCGAGGTTCGCGGGGCACTGGCTGTCCGTGGCGGAGGCGTTGGAGGACGGGCCGGTGCAGGTGGCGGTCGTCGGCGGCGACCCGGCGCTGGTGGCGACGGCGTGGCGCGGCGTGCACGGCGGTGGCGTGGTGGTCGCGGGCGACCCGGACTCCGCGCCGCTGCTGGCCGACCGGCCGCTGGTCGACGGCGGCCCGGCGGCGTACGTGTGCCGCGGCTACGTCTGCGACCGCCCCGTCACCACCGCTGACGACCTCGCCGCCGCTCTTCACCGGTAGGGCTTCAGCGACGCGCCGGCCGTCACGAGTAGATGGCGAACCAGATCGCGATGTAGTGGCAGAGCGCCGCCAGCACCGTCGCCGCGTGGAAGAACTCGTGGTAGCCGAAGACGTTCGGCCACGGGTTGGGCCAGCGCGACGCGTAGAAGACCGCGCCGACCGTGTAGAGGAGGCCGCCGGCCAGGAGCAGGACCAGCGCGGCCACGCCCACGTGGTGCAGCAGGTCCGGCAGGACGAACACCGCCACCCAGCCCAGGGCGATGTAGATCGGCACGCCCAGCCAGCGCGGCGCGTGCGGCCAGGCCAGCTTCAGGGTCACGCCGCCCAGCGCGCCCAGCCACACGACGGCCAGGACGACGTTGCCGGTCGCCGGTTCCATCGCCAGCAGGGCGAACGGCGTGTACGTGCCCGCGATGAACACGAAGATCATCGAGTGGTCGAGGCGCTTCATCCACGTGCGCGCCTTCACGCTCGTCCAGTTCACCCGGTGGTACAGGGCGCTCACGCCGAACAGGCCGACGACGGTCGCGCCGTAGACGGAGGTCGCCAGCGCCGCCTTCGCGGAGACGGTGGCGGCGGCCAGGGCGATCAGGGTGGCGCCCGTCGCGACGGACACCACGAAGGACCAGAAGTGCAGCCAGCCGCGCAGGCGGGGGCGCAGTGCCGGTGCCGGCGGCTCGGGGATCGTCGACGTCGTCACCCGCCCGAGGTTACGGGACCGTAGGGGGGCAGGCCGGCGGGCGACGACGTGACCGCCCCCACCCGGCGTACGCTCTTCCAGCGTGGGTCTTCGCGAACGGGTCAAGAACGTCCTCCTCAAAGGCTACGAGTACCGGCTCAACCGCTGGCTGGACGGGAAACAACGGCCCCGGCACGTCGGCGTCGTCCTCGACGGGAACCGGCGCTGGGCGAAGGAGGCCGGCTTCACCGACGTCGTCCACGGCCACCGCGTCGGCGCGCGCAAGATCCTCGAACTGCTCAACTGGTGCCGCGAGGCCGAGGTCGAGGTGGTGACCCTGTGGATGCTGTCCACGGACAACCTCAACCGGCCGATCGAGGAACTCGGGCCGTTGCTGGACATCATCGGCGACATCGTCGACGAGATCGCCGAGCCCGGCAACCAGTGGCGCGTCCGGCACGTCGGCGCGCTGGACCTGCTGCCCACGGAGACCGCCGCACGCCTGTCCGCCGCGTCCCTGCGCACCCGCGACCGCACCGGCCTGGAGGTCAACGTCGCCGTCGGCTACGGCGGGCGGCAGGAGATCGCGGACGCGGTGCGCAAGCTGCTGCAGAAGCACGCCGAGTCGGGCGGGACGATCGAGGAGCTGGCGGAGGTGCTCGACGTCGACCACATCGCCGAGCACCTCTACACCTCGGGCCAGCCCGACCCGGACCTGCTGATCCGCACGTCGGGTGAGCAGCGGCTGTCCGGGTTCATGCTGTGGCAGTCGGCGCACTCGGAGTTCTGGTTCTGCGAGGCGTACTGGCCGGAGTTCCGCCGCACGGACTTCCTGCGCGCCCTGCGCGACTACGCCCTGCGGCACCGCCGCTTCGGCGGCTGAACGCCCTGCGACACCGCCGCTTCGGCGGCTGAACGCGAAAGGGGGCGTCCCGCGGGACGCCCCCTCGAAGTCGGCTGGATCAGCCGTTCTCGCCGTAGAAGTTGACGTCGTCACCGTCGACGACACCACCGGCGGCGCAGTTGTCGATGAAGTACGGCGAGTTGATCGGCACCGCGGCGCCGAGGACGCCCACGTTGTTGCCGCACACGCCGACCACGGCGTTCACGTTGTTGCCGTTGACGGCGGACAGCAACCCGCCGTTGTTGATCTGGGGACCGCTGTTGCCGCCCTCCTCCCAGCCGCCGGGAACTCCGGTGGCGGCGAACGCGGGCGAACCGAGCAGCATGAAGCCGGCCGCGATGCCGGCGATGGCGCTTGCCTTCTTCAGCACGTCAGGTCTCCTTAGGTAATGGTCCGAACGGGCGAAAACTATCGAAGATTGCGTGCTGTGGCGCGCTCGCTAACACCATCGTGTGAAGGGTGCGTGGCGCGCTCACGAGTTGTCGAGAAACGCCAGGGGCGCCACCGGAATGGGTACCGGTCAGCGCCCCTGGCGGGTTTGGTGTGACGACTGTCAGTCGCCGTCGTTCTCGCCGTAGAAGTTCACGTCGTCGCCGTCGACGATGCCGCCGGCGGCGCAGTTGTCGATGAAGTACGGCGAGTTGATCGGCACCGCGGCGCCGAGAACACCCACGTTGTTACCGCACACACCCACGACCGCGTTGACGTTGTTGCCGTTCAGAGCGCTCAGCAGCGGGCCGTTGTTCCACTGGAAGCCTTCGCCGGCGGCGAACGCGGGGGAGCCGAGCATCAAGAGGCCCGCCGCGACGCCGACGACAGCGCCTGCCTTCTTCAGCACTTGAATCTCCTTCGTGTCGGGATTTCCCCCGAACCTTCCGGAGTCTTCGGGGATCTCCGGACGCTGGGGTCCTCAAGGTGAAAAGTTACGCGACCGGCTGTCCGGCGGAGTGCCGACGACACCATCGTGTGACGCGGCTTCGTGATCTATCGCCTGTTCCGGTCAATTTCGGCCTTCGCGATCCATCCGGATCGGGCGGCCGTGGTAAAACCGGCGATGATCAGTGGTGGTCCCAGTGGTGGTCGCCGTGGTGGTGGTGGTCGTGGTCCTCGTCGACCTCGACGTCGACCTCGCTGTTCGAGCAGGTCGGGCTGGCGATCGGGAGGAGGTTCACCTCGGCGCCGATGATGTAGATGTCGCAGACGTTGATCTGGTCCAGGATCTCGGAGTCGTCGATGTTCACGAGGCCGACCTGGTGGGTGTGGTCGATGTCGTCCACATCGCGGGCGTATCCCGTAACGCGGTCGATGTCGTCGGAACCCGGCTCGCCCGCGAAAGCGGGGGAAGCCGTGAGCAGCATTCCGGCGGTGATGGCGGCGAGAGCGCCAACCTTCTTCAGCATGCAACTACTCCCTTGGTGTTTTGCCGTTCCGACGACAAGAACGTCGTGGCCGGTGGGTGGAGCACAGGGGGTGGCAGTCGAAGGGGCGGGGCGCGGGCTCGCCGCCACCGCCCCTTCCGACTTCGCGGGCTTTGTCAGAGGTGCCCGCAGTGCCGAGGTCAGCCGTCGATCTCGACGTCGACGTCCTCGTTCTCGCAGGTCGGGCTCTCGATCGGGACCACGTTCACCTCGACGCCGATGACGTAGATGTCGCAGACGTTGAGCTGCTCGACGATGTCGGTTTCCTCGAGGTTCACGAGGCCGACCTGCTCGGTCACGTCGATGTCGTCGTTGGCGAACGCGGGGGAACCGATGGCCATCAGAGCCGCAGTGATCGCGGTCGCCGCCGCTGCCTTCTTGAACACGCGAATTCTCCTTGAGGTGTAACGTCCGAAGAGTTCGGAAGCACGCGGGAGATGTGTGGTGCGGCTTCCGGGTGTGGACCATACCCATAGGTGTCTGCCGGTCTCTACCAACGCCATACTTTTGAGCGAATTTCGGACGCTGTTTCGCTCCATCGGCTGAATTTCGCGGAATACCGGTTTTGAGCCGGCGCGCGATCGTTGTTCCTGGTTGACGTAGGCTCCCGCACCTATGGACGCCGGAGAGCTGGTGCGGGAGTACCTCCTGCTCGGGCTGCGCCTCGACCGGCTCCACCCAGGCCTGGTCGACTCCTACACGGGCGATCCGGCCCTGCGCCGGGCCGTGGCCGACGAGCCGCGCCCGCACCCCGCCACGCTCGCCGGGCACGCCGCCCTGCTGCGCCGCGAACTGCCCGGCACCGACCTCGCGCCGGAGCGCAAACGCTTCCTCGACGCCCACCTGACCGCCGTCGAGTGCACCGCCCGCAAGCTCGCCGGCGTGCGGGTGCCGTTCGTGGCGGAGGTCCGCGCCTACTTCCAGGTCGAGGTCCGCCCCGGTGACGAGGACGCCTACCGCCGCGCCCACGCCCTGCTGGACGAGGCCCTGCCCGGCGGCGGGTCGCTGGCCGAGCGGCTGGCCGACCACCGCGCCGCCGACGAGGTCCCGCCGCGCCGGCTCAGGGGCGCGGTGCACGCCCTGTCCAGCGCCCTGCGCGACCTGGTCCGCGAGCGGTTCGCGCTGCCGCCGCGGGAGGTCGTGGAGTACGAGGTCGTCGGCGACAAGCCGTGGAGCGGGTTCAACTACTACCTGGGTGATTTCCGGTCCCGGGTCGCGATCAACGCCGACCTCGGCCACCGCATGTCCAACCTGCCGCACCTGGTCGCGCACGAGTCCTACCCCGGCCACCACACCGAGCACTGCCGCAAGGAGGTCGGCCTGGTCGGCAAGCGCGGCCACCTGGAGCAGGGCATCTTCCTGATCAACACGCCCCAGTGCCTGATGGCGGAGGGCATGGCCGAGCTGGGCCTGCACGCCGTGGTCGGGCCCGGCTGGGGCCGCTGGACCGCCGACATCCTGCGCGACCTGGGCCTGCGCATGGACGGTGACCAGGCCGAACGGGTCGAGGCGGCGGCGGCCGGGCTGCTCACCGTGCGGCAGGACGCGGCGCTGATGCTGCACGACCGGCGCGCGTCCCAGGACGAGGTGGTGGCCTACCTGCGCCGCTGGCTGCTGGTGCCGGAACGGCGGGCGCGGCACATGGTCCGCTTCCTCGCCGACCCGCTGTGGCGGGCCTACACGACCACCTACGTCGAGGGCGCCCGGCTGGTGCGGGCGTGGCTGGACCTGCGTCCGGCTGGTGAGACGCTGGCTGAGAGGTACCTGAGACTTCTGGACGAGCCGATGGTGCCCGCGACGCTCCGGCGCGACCTGAGCGAAGGGGTCTCGTGGCTGCCGCGCGACGCTTCGTGACCGTCGCTGCGGGGAGTGGTGTACCCCCGCTGAGCTGCGTGGACGACAGCGCGTTGCCGGTGGGTGACGGCCGGTTGCCGCAATCGGCGTGATCTTTCCGCGGTTTTGCGGCCACGTGACGAATTGGCGAATCACCTGTGTGGCTGCCTGCAAGATGGGTACTTCCGCAGGTAACTTCCGAAATGGCGGGCCGCGACCACTGCGGGCCGCGCAGGGAGGCTCCGATCGTGGCTGTAGCGAGCGCGAGGGGGCCGGCACCCGGCCCTCGTGGGCGGTGCGCCTGAACGGCGTGTCGCCCGATCGGGGTGGTGCCTGGCCCAGCGAGGAGCGGACGCGGGTGCCGCGTTCGTGAAGGAGTTGCCGTGAACGCACGACGACCCGCGAGCCGTTCCTCAGGCTCATCGCGCAGCACGTCCCGGCGCCGGGGTGCGCCGACCTCCCATACCTACGTGGTGGACACGTCCGTCCTGCTGTCCGACCCGCTGTCCATGGCCCGCTTCGCGGAGCACCAGGTCGTGCTGCCGCTGGTGGTCATCAGCGAGTTGGAGGGCAAGCGGCACCACCCGGAGCTGGGCTGGTTCGCCCGGGAAGCGCTGCGCCTGCTCGACGACCTGCGGCTGCGCCACGGCCGGCTGGACCACCCGGTCCCGATCGGCGACGTCGGCGGCACGCTGCGCGTCGAGCTGAACCACTCCGACCCGGAGGTGCTGCCCGCGGGTTTCCGCACGGACTCCAACGACGCCCGCATCCTGGCCTGCGCGCTCAACCTCGCGGCCGAGGGCGAGCAGGTCACCCTCGTCACCAAGGACATGCCGCTGCGGGTGAAGGCCGGCGCGGTGGGCCTGGCGGCCGAGGAGTACCGCGCCCACGACGTCACCCTGTCCGGTTACACCGGAATGTCCGATGTGGACGTGGACCAGTCGGTCGTCGACGCGCTCTACCGGGACGGCACGATCGACCCGACCGAGCACGACATCGCCCACGTCGCGGAACTGCCGTGCCACGGCGGGCTGCGCATGCTCGCCGGCACGTCCAGCGCCCTGGGGAGGGTGACACCGGACAAGCGGGTCCGGCTGGTGCGCGGCGACCGGGAGGCGTTCGGGCTGCACGGCCGGTCCGCCGAGCAGCGCGTGGCCCTGGACCTGTTGCTGGACACCGAGGTCGGCATCGTCTCGCTGGGCGGACGAGCCGGCACCGGCAAGTCGGCGCTCGCGCTGTGCGCGGGTCTGGAGGCGGTCATGGAACGCCGCCAGCACCGCAA
Organism: Saccharothrix mutabilis subsp. mutabilis; assembly: GCF_039521145.1. Lineage (NCBI taxonomy): Bacteria > Bacillati > Actinomycetota > Actinomycetes > Pseudonocardiales > Pseudonocardiaceae > Saccharothrix > Saccharothrix mutabilis. The sequence continues at coordinate 403,731 of NZ_BAAABU010000002.1, read as the reverse complement.
GGTCGTCGTGTTCCGCCCGCTCTACGCGGTGGGCGGGCAGGAGCTCGGGTACCTGCCGGGTTCCGAGACCGAGAAGATGCAGCCGTGGGCGCAGGCGGTGTTCGACACGCTCGGCGCCCTGGTCAGCCAGGACGTGGTGGAGGAGGTCATGGACCGCGGCATGCTGGAGGTCCTGCCCCTGACCCACATCCGCGGCCGGTCGCTGCACGACTCGTTCGTGATCGTGGACGAGGCGCAGTCGCTGGAGCGGAACGTGCTGCTGACGGTGCTGTCCCGGCTGGGCGCCAACTCGCGGGTGGTGCTGACGCACGACGTGGCGCAGCGCGACAACCTGCGCGTGGGGCGGCACGACGGGGTGGCGGCGGTGATCGAGAAGCTGAAGGGCCACCCGCTGTTCGCGCACGTGACGTTGACGCGGTCGGAGCGCTCGCCGATCGCGGCCCTGGTGACCGAGATGCTGGAGGACTACAACTCCTGACGGTGCGCTGAAGAGGGCTCCTCGCTGCGGCGGGGAGCCCTCTTCGCTGCTCCGGGCTGCTTTTGGGTGACGCGCGGCCTGGGTCGGGCGGCGGTGGGGTGGGCGGCGGTGGGGTGGGCGGCGGTGGGTCGGGCGGCGCGGCGGGCCGGTGGTGCGGCCAGGTGCGGCGGGTGGGGCGGGTTGTCGTACCCCGGTGGGAGGATGGAACCGGGGGGCGCAGCCCGCGGGCGCGGTCAATCCAAAGGCGCGGTCAGTCCAAAGGCGCGGTCAGTCGGGGCGCTGTCAGTCCAGGGCGCGGCGGAGGAAGCCCTTGATGCCCAGTGCGCCGAAGGTCGCGATCGACACCACCAGCACCACCAGGCAGGTCCACAGCGGGATGTGGGGGACGTCCGGCGCGAGGACCGCCCGCGTCCCCTCGCTGACGTACGTCAACGGGTTCAGCGCGCACACCACCTGGAACCACCGCAGCCCGTCCAGCTCCCGCCACGGGAACTGCGCCGAACCGGTGAACAGCAACGGCGTCAGGATGACCGCGAACATCACCGTGATGTGCCGCGGCGACACCGACGTGCCGATCACCATCCCGACCGCCGCCCCCGCCAGCGACCCCAGCACGACCACCAGCAGCGCCACCGGCAACCCGGACACCGGCCACGTCACGTCCAGCATCAGGAACCCGATCGGCACCATCAGCACCGCCGCCAGCAACCCGCGCAACGCCCCGAACACCATCTTCTCCACCGCCACCAGCGGGATCGGGATCGGCGCGAGCAGCCGGTCCTCGATCTCGCGGGTCCACGAGAAGTCCAGGACCAGGGGCAGGGTCGTGTTCTGCAACGCGCCCAGGAAGCCGTTCATCGCGACGATCCCGGGCAGCAGCACCGCGGCGAAGTCGCCCTGCACGAAACCGATGTCGCCCAGCACCTTGGCGAAGATGAACAGGATGAAGAACGGCTGGATGATCACCTGCGCCAGGAAGCTCGGCAGCTCCCGGCCGGTCACGAAGACGTCCCGCCACAGCAGGGCCGCGAACGTCCGGGTGGCGGTCGTCGTCATCGCAGGTCCCGTCCGGTCAGGTGGATGAACACGTCCTCCAGGCTCGGCGTGCCGATCGCGAGGTCCGTGACGGCGCGGTCGAGGCGTTCCAGCGTCCGCAGCACGTCGGGCAGCGCGGCGGCCGGGGTGACGTCGGTGAACAGCCGGAACAGGCCGGCGTCGGCCACGTGCTCGACGCGCCGCACGCCGGGCAGGGCGAGCAGGGCCCGGGTGACCGGCTCGGGACCGGTCCCGTTCAGGCTCACCGTGACGCTCAGGGTCGTGCTGCCGGGCAGGGTCGCGGTGAGCGCGTCGGGGGTGTCGAGGGTGAGCAGCTTGCCGTGGTCCACGATGCCGACGCGGTCGCACAGCTTGTGCGCCTCGTCCATGTCGTGCGTGGTCAGCACGACCGTCACGCCGTCCGCGTGCAGGGCGGCCACGCGGTCGTGCACGAACAGCCTCGCCTGCGGGTCGAGGCCGGTCGACGGCTCGTCGAGGAACAGCACGCGCGGCCGGTGCATCAGGGCGCGGGCGATCATCAGCCGCTGCGCCTGACCGCCGGACAGCGTGTCCACCAGCGCCTTGGCGTGGTCCTGGAGTCCCATCCGCTCCAGGACCTCGTCGGCCAGCAGGCGTCGCTCGGCGCGTCCCATGCCGTGGTAGGCGGCGTGGAACAGCAGGTTCTGGCGGACGTTCAGCGCCCGGTCCAGGTTGTTGCGCTGCGGGACCACGGCCAGCAGCTGCCGCGCCCGCTGCGGGTCGCGGACGACGTCCACGCCCTCCACCAGGGCGACGCCGGACGTCGGCCGCACCCTGGTGGTCAGGACGCCCACCGTCGTGGTCTTGCCCGCGCCGTTGGGCCCGAGCAGGCCGAAGACCTCGCCGCGGCGGACCGTGAAGCTCAGCCCGTCCACGGCGGGGGCACGACCGGCCTTGTAGACCTTCACCAGGTCCGACACCGCGACGGCAACGTCCACGAGGGTCAGCGTAAGCCGGTCACCGGCCGGCGCGGGCGGTGAACCGCCGCCGGTCTCGCCAGCCGGCGCGGGCGGCGAACCGCCGCCGGTCTCACCAGCCGGCGGGCAGCGGGCGGCCCTCCGCGAACCCGGCGGCGGACTGGATGCCCAGCGTCGCGCGCTCGTGGAACTCCTCCACCGTCGACGCGCCCGCGTAGGTGCACGCCGACCGCACGCCCGCCGTGATCGAGTCCAGCAGGTCCTCGACGCCGGGTCGGGTCGGGTCCAGCCGCATCCGCGACGTCGAGATGCCCTCCTCGAACAGGCCCTTCTTGGCCCGCTCGAACGCGTTGTCGGTGCGGGTCCGCGCGCTGACGGCCCGCTTGGACGCCATGCCGAACGACTCCTTGTAGAGCCGGCCCTGCTCGTCGCGGTGCAGGTCGCCGGGGGACTCGTAGGTGCCCGCGAACCACGACCCGACCATCGCCGCGCTCGCGCCGGCGGCCAGGGCGAGGGCGACGTCGCGCGGGTGCCGCACACCGCCGTCCGCCCAGACGTGCTTGCCCAGCGCCCGCGCCTGCGCCGCGCACTCGGCGACGGCGGAGAACTGCGGCCGGCCGACGCCGGTCATCATCCGCGTGGTGCACATCGCGCCCGGCCCGACACCGACCTTGACCACGTCCGCGCCGGCCTCCACGAGGTCGCGCACGCCCTCGGCGGTCACGACGTTGCCGGCGACCACGGGCACGGTCGGCGAGGTGTCGCGGACGGCCTTGAGCGCGGAGATCATCTTCTCCTGGTGCCCGTGCGCGGTGTCCACGACCAGCGTGTCCACACCGGCCTTGAGCAGGGCTTCCGCCTTGGCCCGCACATCACCGTTGACCCCGATCGCGGCGGCGACCCGCAACCGGCCCTCGGCGTCCACGGCCGGCGTGTAGACCTCGGCGCGCAACGCCCCGAGCCCGGTCATGATGCCGCGGAGGCGTCCGTCGCCGTCCACGCCGAGCGCGACCCGGTGCGGGTCGTCCCCGAGCCGGTCGAACACGTCCCGCGGCGGCGTGTCCAGGGCGAGGGACACCACGCGGCGGTCGGCGACGTCGTGCAGGCGGGTGAAGCGGTCCACGCCGGTGCACGCGGCCTCGTCCACGACGCCCAGCGGCCGGCCGTCCTCGTCCACCACGACGACCGCGTTGTGGGCGCGCTTGTGGATCAGGTTGAGGGCGTCGGCCACCGAGTCGCCGGGCGCGAGCGTGAGCGGCGTGTCCCACACGGGGTGCCGCTCCTTCACCCAGGACACGATCTCGGCGACGGCGTCGGGGGCGACGTCCTGCGGCAGCACCACCAGCCCGCCCCGCCGGGCCACCGTCTCGGCCATCCGGCGGCCGGCCACGGCGGTCATGTTGGCGACGACGATCGGGATCGTGGCCCCGGTGCCGTCGGAGGTCGAAAGGTCCACGCCGAACCGCGACTCGACGGCCGAGCGGCTGGGGACCAGGAAGACGTCGTCGTACGTCAGGTCGTAGCTGGGCGCATGCCCTTCGATGAATCGCACGAGACCTTGACACTACCCGTCCGGAGGCGGTTGTGCCCTTGGTCGGGACCTCCCAATCACAGGGGGCGGGACGACACTTCGGTTGTGCGATCCTCCAAGCGCCGCACCGCGCTCCACCGGCTCAGGTGGGCAGGTCGGGTGGTGTCGCGGGCTTCGGCAGCAGGGCTCGGACCGCGTCGATCGTGTCCGCCTCCGCCGCGTCCTTGTCCGGCCGGTAGCGCAGGACCCGCGCGAAGCGCAGCGCGACGCCGCCCGGGTACCGCGGGCTGACCTGGACGCCGTCCAGCTCGATCTCGATCACCAGTTCCGGCCGCACGGTGACCACCCAGTCGGTCTTGTCCGTCGCCAGCGCCATCAGCTCGCGCGTCTGCCACGCCAGCAGTTCGTCGGTCAGCCCCTTGAACGTCTTGCCCACCATGATCGGCGGCCCGCCGTCCGGGTCGCGCGCGCCCAGGTGCAGGTTCGACAGCAGGCCGCGCCGCCGCCCGCTGCCCCACTCGACCCCGAGGACGACCAGGTCGAGCGTGTGCACCGGCTTCACCTTCTGCCACGACCGGCCCCGCCTGCCCGCCGCGTACACCGACTCCAGCCCTTTCACCACCACGCCCTCGTGCCCGGCGGACAGCGCGTTGGCCAGCACCGCCTCCGCCTGCTCCGCCGACGGCGACTCGACCCCCGGGATCACGTGCGCCCCCGCCACCCGGCGCAGCGCCGCCAGCCGCTCGGACAGCGGCGCGTCCAGCAGGTCCGCCCCGTCCAGGTGCAGGCAGTCGAAGAAGAACGGGCTCAGCAGCAACTCCCGCTCGTCCTGCGCCCCGAACCGGCTCATCGTCTCCTGGAACGGCCGCGGCTTGCCGTCGTCGTTCAACGCCAGCGTCTCGCCGTCCAGCACCACCGAGGTGCACGGCAGCCCCCGCACCAGCGCCACCAGCTCCGGCACCGTCCGGGTGATCTCCCGCAACGTCCGGGTGAAGACCCGCACCTCGTCACCCGACCGGTGGACCTGGATGCGTGCCCCGTCCAGCTTGTGCTCCACCACGCACGCCCCCAGCTCGGCCAACGCCGAGGGCAGCGACTCCGCGGGCGACGCCAGCATCGGCCGCACCGGACGCCCCAGCTCCAACCGGAAGTCGCCCAACGTGCCCGCCAGCGCCGCGACAGCGGTGTCCGGCATGCTCCCCGACAGCATGAACGCCCGCCGCACGTCCTCGCCCGGCGCGCCGGCCGCCCGCGCGATCGCGTCGAGCATCACGCCCTCCAACGCGCCCTGCCGCAGCTCACCGGTCAGCAGCCGGCGCAGGAAGTCCTGCTCCTCGGCCGTCGCGCGCCCGAACAGCGAGGTCAACGCCTCCAGCCGCCGCTGCGCCGACCCCTTGCCCGAGATCGCCGCGTACGCCCCCAGCGCCGCGTCCACCTCCGCCACGGTCAGCCCGGGCTCCGCCGCGGGCGGCGGGGACACGTCGAGCACCGTGCGGTAGCCGGCCCCGATGCGCCCCTGGCTGGGCACGCCGACCAGGAACGACACGACCGCGGGCGTGGTCGTCCGCCGCAGCAGCTCGGCCAGGGCGGCGACCTTGGCCAGGCGCGACCGCGTGGCCGCCACGGCGGCGGACGTCTCGACTACCTCAGCGAACAGCACGTTGACCATGGTGCACCGGGGGTACGACAAAAGCCGGTTGGAGCCGGCTAGGGGATCGCGCACATCTCCTGCACGGCCCGGCGCAGCCGGTCCGGCGTGAGGGCCGCGTACCCCAGGACCAGGCCCGGGAACGTCGGCACCCGCGCGTAAGCCGACAACGGCGGCGCGTTGATGCCCGCGTCGGCCAGGCGGCGGGACAGCGCCGTGTCGTCGGCGCCGTCGGGCAGGCGGAGGACGACGTGCAGGCCGGCCGCGACGCCGATGGGGGTCCAGTCGGGCCGGACGCGGGCCAGCTCGTCCAGCAGCGCGTCGCGGCGGGCCCGGTAGAGCTGGCGGGTGCGGCGGAGGTGGCGGTCGTAGCCGCCGGTGCGCAGGAGCTGCGCGAACGCGGCCTGGTGGAGGGTGCCGCAGCCCAGGTCGTCCAGGCGCTTGCGCTCGACGACGGCCGCGCGCAGCGCGGGCGGCAGGACCAGCCAGCCCAGCCGCAGCGCCGGCGCGAGCACCTTGCTGGTGCTGCCCTGGTAGGCGACGTGCGCCGGGTCCAGCGCCTGCATCGCGCCGGTCGCCGGGCGGTCGTAGCGGTGTTCGGCGTCGTAGTCGTCCTCGATGACGACGGCGTCGCGCTCGCGGGCCCAGTCGAGCAGGGCGCGGCGGCGGTCGGGGTGCAGGACGACGCCGAGCGGGAACTGGTGCGCGGCGGTCACCAGGACCGCGCGGGTGTCCACTCTGGACAGCTCGGAGACGCGGATGCCCTTGTCGTCCACCGGGATCGGGTGCAGGCTCAGGCCGTGCGAGCGGAGCATGTCGGCCGCGCCGAAGTGGCTGGGCTCCTCGATGGCGACGCTGGTGTGCCCGGCGGCGCGCAGCACGCGGCCCAGCAGCGAGATGCCCTGCGCCGCACCGTTCACGACCACGACGTCCGACGGGTGCGCGGCGACGGCGCGGACGCGGCCGAGGTAGTCGGCGAGCTCCTCGCGCAGCGGCGCGAAGCCGGCCGGGTCGGGGTAGCCGAGGTCGTCGGCGGTGAGGGCGTTCAACGCGGTCCGGTTGGCCTGGAGCCACTCGTCGCGCGGGAACGCGCTGAGCGCCGGCACGCCGGGACGCAGGTCGTAGCGCCACGGCGGCGGGTGCTCGGGGGTGGCGGGGAAGCTGTTGGGCCAGTCGCAGGCGGCGGTGACGGTCGTGCCCGAGCCGCGCTTGGCCTCCAGGTAGCCCTCGCCGACGAGCTGGGTGTACGCCGAGGTGACCGTGCCGCGGGCGACGCCGAGCTGGTCGGCCAGGTCGCGGCTGGACGGCAGGCGGGTGCCCGGCTTGAGCCGGCCGTCGCGCACGGCGCGGCGCAGCTCGGACTCAACGGCCCGGCGGCCGGTGAGCCCGCCGGGGAGGAGCAACTCGCGGAAAGTGGTCCAGTTGGTGGCCATCGAAGTGGAGCTTAAACGTGGACCACTCGTCGGTGAAGGTTGCCGACATGAACCGTGTGAGGGCCGGCGTCGCGTCCGGGGTGTTGAGTTCGGTGATCGTGGGGGCGTCGGTGCCGGTGACCGGGATGCTCCAGGGGTACCCGCTGCTGTCCGGGCAGGCGATGCGGTACGCGCTGGGCGGGGTCGTGCTGCTGGCGTGGACGTTGGCGCGGGGTGGTCGGCTGCCGGTGCCGCGCGGGCGGGACTGGCCGGCGCTGGGCGCGCTGGTCGGGCTGGGGATGCTCGGGTTCAACGCGTGCGTGCTCTACGCGCAGCGGTACGCCGAGCCGGGGTTCGTGGCGGCGGTGCTGGGCGCGAGTCCGCTGGTGTTGGCGCTGGTGGCGCCGTTGCTGTCGGGGCGGCGGCCGGCGCTCGGGGCGGTCGTGGGCGCGGTGTTCGTGGTGGGCGGTGTGGTGGTGCTGTCCGGCGGTGGGTCGTGGCGCGGGCCCGGGTTGGTGCTGGCGGTGCTGACGATGCTGGGGGAGGCGGCGTTCACGCTGTTCGCGGTGGGTGTGGTGCGGCGGATGGGCGGGGTGGCGGTGGCCACCTGGTGCTGCTTCCTGGCGGCGGGCGCGGGCGCGGTGCTGGGGACGTTCGTCGGCGGGTGGCAGGTGCCGACGGCGCGCGAGGGCGTGGCGCTGGTGGTGCTGGCGGTGGTGGTGACGGCCGTGGCGTTCGGGCTGTGGTACTTCGCGGTGGCGCAGCTGAGCGCGGACCGGGCCGGGGTGCTGATCGGGTTGATGCCGGTGGCGGGGCTGGTGGCGTCGGTGGTGCTGGGCGCGCAGGCGCTGACCGCGGTGGGGCTGGTGGGGGCGCTGGCGGTGGCGGCCGGGTGCGTGATCGGGCTGCGGCGCGGCGGGGCGGAAGCCGCGGCCGGCCCGCAGCCGGTTGAGCAGCCCTTGGCCGGGGCCGGGGCGGTTGAGCAGCCCTTGGCGGGGGCGGGCCTGGCTGAGCAGCCCCCGACTTCAAGTCTGCCGGCGAGCACCGACATCGAGGCCATGCGGCGCTGAGGGAGCGCTGAGAGCGGGGATCGGGAGGGCGGGCCCGGGGGGCGCCCTCCCGATGCGCGTGGGTCAGCCGCCGTTGGCCATGCGGAGGACGTCCAGGGCCTCGTCCAGCTGGGCCTCGGTCAGCTTCGCCGGCACGTGGCCGCGCTCCAGCACCACCTCGCGGATGGTCTTGCGCTCCTTCAACGACTGCTTGGCGATCGACGCCGCCTCCTCGTACCCCAGGTAGCGGTTGAGCGGGGTCACGATGGACGGGGACGACTCCGCGTACTCGCGCATCCGGTCCGCCTGCGGTTCCGTCCCCACCAGGACCTTGTCCGCCAGCAGGCGGGCCGCGGCGGCGAGCAGGCGGGCCGACTCCAGGACGTTGCGGGCGATGACCGGGAGCATCACGTTGAGCTGGAAGTTGCCCTGCGCGCCCGCGAACGCCACCGCCGCGTCGTTGCCGATGACCTGGGCGACGACCATCATCGTCGCCTCCGGGACCACCGGGTTCACCTTGCCGGGCATGATCGACGAACCCGGCTGGAGGTCCGGCAGCGCCAGCTCGCCCAGCCCGGTTCGGGGTCCCGAACCCAGCCAGCGCAGGTCGTTGGCGATCTTGAACAGGCCCACGGCGGTCGCGCGCAGCTGGCCCGACGCCTCCACGACGCCGTCCTGGGTCGCCTGCGCCTCGAAGTGGTCGCGCGCCTCGGTCAGGGGCAGGCCCGTCACCGCCGCCAGTTCCGCCGACACCGCCGCGCCGAATCCCTCGGGCGCGTTCAGGCCGCTGCCGACGGCCGTGCCGCCGATGGGCAGCTCCGCCAACCGGGGCAGGCTCGCGGTGAGCCGTTCGACGCCGTAGCGGACCTGCGCCGCCCACGCGCCGGCCTCCTGGCCCAGGGTCACCGGCACGGCGTCCATCAGGTGCGTCCGGCCGGACTTCACCAGGCCCGACCACTCCGCGGCCTTGGCCTCCAGAGTCTCCGCGAGGTGCTCCAGGGCCGGGATGACGTCCTTCGCCACCGCCTCCGTCGCGGCCACGCGCAGGGTCGTCGGGAACGTGTCGTTGGACGACTGCGACGCGTTGACGTGGTCGTTCGGGTGCACGTCCCGGCCCAGCGCGCGGGTCGCCAGGGTCGCGATGACCTCGTTGGCGTTCATGTTCGACGACGTCCCGGACCCGGTCTGGAAGACGTCGACCGGGAAGTGGGCGTCGTGCGCGCCTCCGGCGACCTCGTCGGCGGCCGACGCGATCGCCCGCGCCACGTCGGCGGGCAGCACGCCCAGCCGCTCGTTCACCCGCGCGGCGGCGGCCTTGAGCAGGCCCAGCGCCCGGATCTGCGCCCGTTCCAGGCCCCGGCCGGAGATCGGGAAGTTCTCCACGGCGCGCTGCGTCTGCGCCCGCCACAGCGCATCCGCGGGCACCCGGACCTCGCCCATGGTGTCGTGCTCGACGCGGTACTCCTGTTCAGCCATGACACCGAGTTTGGACTGCCTTTCCTTGCTTGGCCCGAGAAAGGTAGGCAGAGTGGGCCTGAACACCTATGGTCGAGTCATGGAGCTTGAGGTCGACCTGCTCATCGTCGGAGCCGGCCCCACGGGGCTCTTCGCCGCCTACTACGCGGGTTTCCGAGACCTGTCCGTCGCGCTGGTCGACTCCCTGCCGGAGGCGGGCGGCCAGATCACCGCGATGTACCCCGAGAAGATGATCTTCGACGTGGCCGGGTTCCCCGCCGTGCGCGGGCGCGAGCTGGTCACCGCCCTGGTCGCGCAGGCCGACCAGTGGAAGCCGACCTACCTGCTCGGCCGGCAGGCCCGCACCCTGTCCACTGTGGACGACCGGCTGGTGGTCGGGCTGGCCGACGGCGGCGTCGTCCGGGCCGGCGCGGTGCTGATCACGGCCGGCATCGGCGAGTTCAAGCCGCGTCCCCTGCCGGCCGGCGACGGGTGGCTGGACAAGGGCGTCGTGCACTTCGTGCCGACGCTGAACGTCCACACCGGACAGGACGTCGTGGTGGTCGGCGGCGGCGACTCGGCGTTCGACTGGGCGCTGGCCCTGCACCCCATCGCGAACAGCGTCACGCTGGTGCACCGCCGGTCGACCTTCCGCGCCCACCCGCCGACCGTGCGGCAGGTCCGCGACCTCGGCGTCGAGATCATCACCGACGCGGAGGTGCTCGAACTGCGCGGCGACGACCACGTGGCAGAGGTCGAACTGGGTCTCAAGGGCGGCGACCGCAAGGTGCTGCCCGCGCAGACCGTCGTGGCCGCGCTCGGCTTCACCGCCGACCTCGGCCCCATCGAGTCGTGGGGCGTCGAGCTGGACCACCGGGCGATCGTCGTGGACACCACGATGCGCACCGCCCGGGACCGGGTCTACGCGGCGGGCGACGTCGCGCAGTACCCCGGGAAGGTGAAGCTGATCGCCACCGGCTTCGGGGAGGCGGCCACGGCGGTCAACAACATCGCCGTCGTCCTCAACCCCGACGCCCACCTGTTCCCGGGGCACTCCAGCAACGCGGGTTGATCAGGGCACGACTTGATCAGGGCACGACCTGGACCTGCTCACCCACGAACAGGTTGTCGAAGAACGTCAGCGCGGCCTCGGGTGAGAGGTGCACGCAGCCGTGGGACAGCTCCGTCAGGCTGCCCTCGTGGAACGCGATCCCCGATTGGGTGAAGTACACCGAGTTCGGCATCGGCGCGTTGTAAGGGACGCTCCAGTCGTTCTTCACCTTGCGCAGCACGGAGAACGTGCCGACCGGTGTCTCGTACCCCGGGCGGCCGTGGGTCACCGGAACGGGTCCGTAGCTCAGGTTGCCCCGGTAGATCAGCCACGCCTGGTTGGTGGACAGCTTCAGGCACGCACCGTCCTGGATGTCGCAGGGCGTGCCGGTCGAAGCGTTGGCGGGTGCCGCGAGGCCTGTCGTGAACGTCAGTGCCAGCGCGGCAGCCAAGGTGCCGAGCTTCCTCATGGCGAATCACTCCCTCACCCACTCGGCTACCCCGCGTGAGGGCCGGTTCAACCCGTCAGGCGACGACCTGCACCTGTTCACCCGAGTGGAGGCTGTTGAAGTACTTGATGGCGGCCTCCATGGACAGGTGGATGCAGCCGTGCGACTCCTCGGTCAGGCTGCCCTGGTGGAACGCGATGCCGTAGTCGGTGAAGTAGGTCGAGTACGGCATCGGCGCGTTGTTGTAGGGGCGGCTGACCTCGTCCTTCACCTTGTGGAGCACCGGGAAGTACCCGACCGGGGTCTCGTAGCCGGGGCGACCGGAGGTGATCGGGACCGGCCCGTACTCCACCTTGCCGCCGCTGATCAGCCACGACTCGTTCGTGGACAGCCGGATGCACGCGCCCTCGGTGATGTCGCACGGCGTGCCCTCGACGGTGACCGGCGGGGGCGGCGGCGCGGGCTGCGGGGTCGGCGTCTCCGAGACGGTCGACGACGCGACCGGGGACGACGGGGCAGCCGCCGGCGAGGACAACGTCGAGGACGACGGCGACGCCACGACCGACGACTGGTCCGATGTGGACGGGGCCGCGGTCGGTTGACCGGTCCCGCACGCCGTCGTCACCGTCGCCAGGAAAGCGATTCCCACCAGTGCTGCCTTGCGCATCGCGCACCCCCAGGTTCGTTGCGGTACTTGCCCTGGAGACGCCACCCGGTGCCCGTGGGTTGCCACGCGGTTGTAACGAAACGGGAAGGGCCGCCCCGCGCGTGGCGGGACGGCCCTTCCGGTGCGTGCCTGACGGACTACACGGCACCCGCGTACTGGCTGATCCAGGTGCGGAACGCCGGGACGTCCATGTAGATCGACGGACCGGTCGCGCAGGTGGAGCTGTTGTTGCCCGCGCGGCTGGTGGCGCCGATGAGCTGCCACGTGCCGTTCACCGACTTGATCTGCGGGCCGCCCGAGTCGCCGTAGCAGGCGCCCGAGTTGCCGTTGGGGTTGTTCGTGCAGATCTCGTAGCTGCCGTAGATGCCGTAGCAGCTGCTGTCGGACACGATCGAGGTGTTCAGCTCCTGCAGCGTGACCGGCGCGCCGCCGCAACCACGCGGGGCGCAGGTCTGGCCCCAGCCGATGATCCGGGTGGCGGTGCCGACCGCGCCCGAGGTGGACGCCACGGTGATCGGCGTCTGGCTCACGCTGGTGGCCAGGCGCACGAGCGCGATGTCGTAGCTCGGGTGGGTGACGATCTGGGCGCCCGACGCGACCGAGCCGCCACTGGTGCGGTTCGTCGTGCCGATGCGGGCCCGGATGGACGAGGCGGACCGGCCCTGGACGCAGTGCTTCGCCGTCACGACCCAGTTCGCCTTGATGAGCGAGCCACCGCAGAAGTGGCTGCCCGTGGTGCTCTGCAGGGACACCATGAACGAGTAGACCTGCGTGGCGTTCCCACCGCCGACGATGTACGGGGTCAGCTCGCCTTCGTCGGACGGGGCCGCCGCCGCCCCACCCGCCGCCGCGAACGCCGCCCCGATCGCAACCGCGAAGGCGGTGAACAGGGTACGAACCTTCATCATTTCCTCTCCGTGCCCGGCGCAGGGATGCCGGGGGCACGACTCGGAAACTAGGGAGGGTGGCCGGATGATCACTACATCCGTTCGGCCGGTAACACCCCGTTGACCGTTGACAGCGGAACGTCAATGTCCGATATCCGGACACCTGACCGTCAGCGGGCGGCTTCCTGGGTGATCATGACCGGGTTGCCGTCCGGGTCGGCGATGAAGGCGACCCGCTCACCCCAGGGCGTGTCCGACGGCTCCAGCAGCACCGGGTGGCCGAGCCCCGCCAGTTCCGCCACCACCGCGTCCACGTCGTCGTGGTAGACGCACAGCTCGAACCGGTGGCCCGAGGTGGGCCGCTGGAGCCGGCCGTGGACCCCCAGCCCGTCCGAGGCCACCTGCCCCAACCCGAGCCGGGAGCCGTCCGGCAGGGACACCGCCACGAACACCGGGTCGCCCTCCTCGGGGAACCGGTAGTCCGGGGTGAAGCCCAGGGCGTCCCGGTAGAACTCCAGCGACCGGGGCAGGTCGTCGCACACCAGCATCGGGAACGCCGATCGGAACCCGCTCACGCCACCACCTCCAGCGACGAACCGCCGCGCGCCTTCCGCACCCGCAGCCGGGTCGGGATGCGTTGCCGCAGCTCCTCCACGTGCGACACCAGGCCTACCACGCGACCGCCCGCGCGCAGCTCGTCCAGGATCGTCATCACCAGTTCGAGGGTGTCCGCGTCCAGCGTGCCGAAGCCCTCGTCGATGAACAGGGTGTCCAGCACCGCCCCGGCCGCCACCACGTCCGACAGGCCCAGCGCCAGCGCCAGGGACGCCAGGAACGACTCGCCGCCGGACAGGGTCTTGGTCGGGCGCTGGCGGCCGGAGTAGTCGTCCAGCACGTCCAGGCCCAGGCCGCCCCGGGTGCCGCGCGGGCCGGCCTCGACCGAGTGCACGAACCGGTAGCGGCCCTGGCTCATGCGTTCCAGGCGGGCGCTGGCGGCCACCGCCACCTCTTCCAGCCGCGCCGCCAGGACGTACGTGCGCAGGGTCATCTTCTTGGCGTTCTGCCCCTGGCCGTTGATCACGTCGGTCAGCGCGGACAGCTCCTCGTACTCCGCCTCGACCGGCTCCAGCTCGACCCGGGCGGCGGCCAGCCGCTCGGCCAGCGCCTCGGCGCGCCGGGCGTCGCGCCGGGCGGCGGCCAGGGCGGAGGCGGCCCGTTCGGCCTCGGCGGTCGCCGCGCGGAACGCGGACTCCGCGCCGGCCAGGTCCACCTCGGTGTCCGGGTCCACGTCTGCCAGCTCGACCAGCACCGCCTCGGCGGTCACCCGGGCGTCCTCGACCTTGCGGATCCTGGTCTCCAGGGCCTCGACCGCGTCGTCCGGGCGCACCGCGGCCACGGCGTCGGCGACGTCGGCGAACCCGGCCTCGGCGGCCAGCCGCGACACCTCCACGCGCTGCTCGGCCAGGCGTTCCGCGCACTCGGCGACGGCGGTGCGACGCTCGGCGAGGGTGGCCAGGGCGTCGGCCAGGTCGAGCAGGTGGGCGCGCCGGGCGGTGACGTCGGGGAAGTCGCCGCGCGCCGCGTCCAGGCGGTCGGCGCGTTCCCGGACGGTCTCGGACAGCTCGACGTGCCGGGTGGTCAGCTCGGCGACCTCGCGTTCCAGGGCGGTCCGGTCGGCGGTGGCGGACTCGATCTCGCGCTCCAGCTCCGACAGCGCGGCGACGCGCTGGTCACGTCGCGCGGCAAGGGATTTGACGGTCCGGTGCTCGGCGACGAGCGCGTCCGGGTCCTGGTCGCCGACGACCTCGCGCAGCGCCGCCAGCCGGTTCTCCGCTTCCTGGGACGCCTTCTCGGCCGCGGCCCGGCGGTCGGCGGCGACCTGCTCGGTGTCGGCGGCCCGGTCCTCGTCGGCCCCGGTGACGGCGTTGAGCATCGGCGCGGCGGGCGTCGGGTGCTCCTTCGAGCCGCACACCGGGCACGCGCGGCCGGCGCGCAGGGCGGCGGCGAGTTCGACGGCCATGCCGTCCAGGCGCTGCTTGCGGACCTGGAGCAGGACGTCCCGCGCCTTCTGGTGGGCGTCCACGGCGACCCGGCGGGCGTCGTCGGCCGTGAGCAGGGCCCGTTCGGCGACGGGGATCTCCTGCGCCGCCAACGCTTTCGCGGTCACCGCGTCGAGCCGGGCGGCGGCCAGCGCGGCCTCCTCGACCTCGACCCGCGCGACGGCGAGCCGGTCGGGCACCTCGGCCAACGCGGCGACGAGCTTCGCCAACCGCCGACCGGCGGTCTCCGCCCGCTTCTCCAACTCGACGAGCCGCCGCCGATCCTCCCGCTGCCGCTGCGCCTCCTCGGCCAACCGCGTGAGCCCCCCGGCCTCCTCCCGGAACCGCTCACCCTCCGCCCGCAACTCCGCCGCACCGACTTTGTCGGTACCCGATGAGACAATGGAACCGGGGGCCGGAGGCCGCACCCCACCAGCGCCAACGCCCCCAGCGCCCACGCCACCAGCGCCGCCCGCGCCAGCGCCGCCCGCGCCAACGCCACCAGTGCCGAGCCCGCTCGCGCCCGCCCCGCCTGCGCCAAGCCGGCCCGCGCTCAGCCCGCCAGAGCCAGCCCCGCCCGCGCCCAGCCCGCCCGCGCCGAGCCCGCCAGAGCCAGCCCCGCCCGCGCCAACGCCACCAGCGGCGAGCCCGCCCGCGCCCGCCCCGCCTGCGCCGAGCCCGCCCGCGCCGAGCCTGCCAGAGCCAGCCCCGCCCGCGCCGAGCCCGCCAGGGCCGGCGTAGCCCAGGTCCAGGAGCGCGCGAGCAGCGGCCACCTCCTGCGCCTCCGCCGACGCCAGGGCCCGTTCCAGCCGCGCCACCGCGTCCCGCGCCGGCACCACGACCGACGCCCGTCGCGCCGCGTCCCGCTCGCGCACCCACGCCACCCGGTGCGGCTCGATCTCCGCGCACCGCGCCAACGCGTCCCGCGCGCCGCGCACCCGCGACACCCGTGCCGCCAGCTCGTCCGCCCGCCGCCACGCCGCCTCGGCCGCCGACCGCGCGGCGGCCGTCTCCGCGGCCCGCGCCGAAGCCTCGCGCTCCGCCTCCGCCAGCCGCTTCACCAGCGAGCTGAGCCACTCGGGGTCGCCGCCGTCCTCCGGCACGTCCTCCCGCGCGACCTCCGCCACCCGCTGCACCAGGTCCCGACTGGCCAGCCGCAGCCGCTCCAGCTCACGCCCGCGCTCCACCCGCCGGTCCCGGAACCAGCGCTCCACGTCCACGAACCGCTCGGTCCCGAACAGCCGCTCCAGCAGCTTCTCGCGCTCGGCGGTGTCGGCGCGCAGGAACTTCGCGAACTCGCCCTGCGGCAGCAGCACCACCTGGAAGAACTGCTCGGCGGTCATCCCGAGCAGGCTCTCCACCTCGCGCGCGACCTCGTCCACGCGGCTGTGGCCCTCGCCGTCCCAGCCGCTGATCCAGGTCAGCGACGCCTTCGCGTTCTGCCGGGTGAACCCGTCGCCGCGCTTCTTCGGCCGGTCGTACTCGGGGCTGCGCACCACCCGGAACCGCCGCCCGCGCACGGTCAGCTCCAGCGCGACCTCGGTGACCGCGTCCCGGTCGGCGTAGTCGCAGCGCAGCCGCTTCGCCTCGTTGCGCGCCCCCGGCACCCGGCCGAACAGCGCGAACGCGACCGCGTCCAGCAACGTCGTCTTGCCCGCGCCGGTGTCACCGTGCAGGAGGAACAGGCCGTCCGCGCCGAGCAGGTCGAAGTCGACCTCCTCCCGACCCGCGTACGGGCCGAACGCGGTCACCTCCAGCCGGTGCAGCTTCACGACGCCTCCTCGCGCGCCGCCGCGGCGATCGCCTCCCGCAGCAACGACAGCTCCCGCTCGTTGGGCGGCTCACCGCGCACGTCCTCCAGGAAGCAGCACCCGATCTCCTCGTCGCTGCGCCCCCGGATCCGCTCGGCGAACCGCAGCTCACCGGTCCGCCCGCCCTCGGGCCGCCACTCCACGTGCACCGCGTGCGGGAACCGGGCCCGCAACCGGCGCAACGAGTCCAGCGGGCGCACGGCGTCGGTCAGCACCGCGGACACGAAGTGGTCCTCCGCGGCGGTGTGCCCCGGGTCGACCAACAGGTCCTCGATCGCACCGGTCAACGTCGAGAGCCGCCGCGGCACGGGCAGCGTCCGCCGCTCCGCGCCGGCGAGCCCCGACCCGTCCACCTCGACCAGCCACACCGACTTGACCTGCTGCGACTCCGAGAACGAGTACGCCATCGGGCTGCCCGAGTAGCGCAGGCCGTCGGCGAGGGTCTGCTGCCCGTGCAGGTGCCCCAGGGCCACGTAGTCCACTCCGGCGAACACCCCGGCCGGCACGTCCTGCACGCCGCCGACCGCGATGGTCCGCTCCGACTCGCACGGCTCGCCGCCGGTCACGAACGCGTGCGCGAGCACCACCGACCGGGCGCCCGGACGTCCGGCGAGGTCCGCGCGGACCCGGCGCATCGCCTCGGTCAGCACCGCCTCGTGTCCCTTGCCCTCGACGCCCAGCGCGTGCCGCGCGGTCTCCGGCTCCAGGAACGGGATGCCGTACACGGCGACCGGGCCGTCCGCGTCACCGAACAGCACCGGCTCGTGCAGGTCGGCGACGCGCGTGCGCAGGTGCAGCCCACCCGCCGCGGCGAACCCGCCGAACAGGCCCAGCCGCGCCGCGGAGTCGTGGTTGCCGGGGGTGACGACGACCTGGGCGCCGGCCGCGCGGAGGCGTTCCAGCACGCGCGTGCACACGGCGATCGCCTCGGCGTTGGGCACGGCCCGGTCGAACAGGTCGCCGGAGACCAGCACGACGTCCACCCGCTCGTCGGACACGAGGTCGGCCAGCCCGCCCAGCACGGCTTCCTGCTCGGCGAGCAGGTCGCGGCCGTGGAACGTCCGACCCACGTGCCAGTCGGACGTGTGGAGCAACCTCATGGGCCGCCACGCTAGGGGCGAGCGCCGGCCGGCCCCGACAACCGACTCGGCGTGTCGCTCGAACGTGTGATCGGGTCGACGTGCGCGATGATCGGAGCCATGACAGCGGTCCTCACGACGGCGGCGGTGGTCGTCGCGCTCCTGCTCGCCGGTGCGCTCGTGTTCGTGTGGCGGCTCTACCAGGACGGCATCCGGCGCACGGACGCCGCGCTGGCCGCCGTGCAGAAGGAACGGGAGCGGGGTGACGCGACCTACCTGGCGCTCCAGCGCTACGAGGTGGCGTTCTCCTCCGTGAGCGGGCGCGGTGAGCTGGGCGAACGCGTGCTGGTGGAGACGGCGCGGGCGCTGGGGCTGCGCGAGGGCGTGCACTTCCGGCTCCAGGTGGACGTCGCCGGCGGCGGCGCGGTGCGCCCGGACCTGGTGCTGGAGGTCGGCGGCGGCCGGCAGGTGCCGGTGGACGCGAAGATGAGCATGGCCACGTGGGCGGAGGCGGTGGAGACCGACGACCCGTCCGAGCGGGCCGACGCGCTGCGCGTGCACGTGCGCAACATCCGGGCGCGGGCGGCGGAGCTGGCCGGCAAGGGCTACCAGCGGTGGGCGGACGCGATCTACGGGACGGTCATGTTCGTGCCCAACGACGGCGCCGTGGTGGCGGCCCTGGACACCGACCCCGAGCTGCTGCGCTGGCTGCTGGACCGGCGGGTGTTCCTGTGCGGGCCGACCGGGTTCGCGGTCATCGCCTCGGCGGCGCTGTTCGCGGTGACCGACCGGGCGCTGGCCGACGACGTGGAGCAGGTGCGGGCGCAGGCGTCGTCCGCGCACCGGGCGGCGGACGCGGCGATCGACGCGGTGAACCTGTCCAGCACCCACTTGCAGCGGTTCCTGTCGGCGCGGCGGCGCGAGTTGGACGCGTTGGAGGGGTTCCGGGCGGCGGTGGAACCGTTGACGGCCGCGTCGTCGAGCCCCAAGCCGGTGGCGGTCGTCCGGCGGTCTGAAGAGGGCGTCAGTGCACCCTTGGAGGCCCGGGAGGCGTAATAGAGTGTGTTGGCACTGCGAGCCGAACGAGGAGTTGGCGTGACCGCTGCAACGCGCGAGCCGGAGGACGAGGAGCTGGACGCCGTCCGCTGGAACGACCGCGCCCTCTTCGGCTCCTTCCGGGGTCTGCCCTGGTGGGCGGCGGTGCTCATCACGTTCGTGCTGGCCATCGTCGGGACCTACATCGACGTGACGTCCACGGAGAAGACCGTGGGCTGGGTGTTCGCCATCACGTTCTTCGTGGGCGCGGTGGGCGCGGTGGTGTTCGTGGAGCGGCGGTCGATGTTCGGGCCGGTCGTGCAGCCGCCGCTGGTGCTCGCGATCGTGGTGCCGCTGATCGTGGTGCTCACGTCGGGCGTGCCGTCGGGCGGGTTGGCGGCGATCGGGCTGGGGCTGGGCAAGCCGCTGATCGACGGGTTCCCGGCGATGGCGGTCACGACCCTGTGCACGGTGCTGATCGGCATCCTGCGCGTGTCCACGCAGAAGGACCCGAACCGCCTGACCAAGGAGGAGAAGCGCGAGCTGAAGCGCCGCGACCCCGCCGAGGACCGCCCCAAGCGCCGCGAGCCCGCCGCCCCCGCCTCCGACGAGGACCGCCCGCGCCGCAAGAAGCCCGCCGCCGCGCCCTCGGACGAGCCGCGCCCGAAGCGCCCCCGCCCGGCCGGCGAGGGCCGCCCCGCCGCCGACCGCCCGCGCCGCCCCCGCGACCCCGCCAAGGGCGACCGCCCGGCACAGCGCAAGCCCCGCCCGCGCGCCGACGACTGACCGCTCCCGCCAACGACGACCGCCCCGGCACGGCGGGTGGCCGGCCGGGGCGGAGCCGCCCGACTTGAGGCCCGGCTAGCGGACCATGTCCTTGCGGAGTTCGCGGGGCAGGGCGAAGGCGATCTTCTCGTTCGCCGTCGTGATCTCCTCGACCTCGCCGTAGCCGTGGCCGGCCAGGAACTCCAGCAGCTCCATCACCAGGATGTCCGGCACGGACGCGCCGCTGGTCACACCGACCGTGGTCACGCCCTCCAGCCACGCCGGGTCCACCTCGGAGGCGTAGTCGACCAGGTAGGACGCCTTCGCGCCCGCCTGCAACGCCACCTCGACCAGGCGCACCGAGTTGGACGAGTTCTTCGAGCCCACGACCAGCACCAGCTCGCACTGCGGGGCCATCGTCTTCACCGCGGTCTGGCGGTTGGACGTGGCGTAGCAGATGTCGTCCGACGGCGGTTCCTGCAGGTCGGGGAAGCGCTCCTTGAGCTGCCGAACGCGCACCATCGTCTCGTCCACCGACAGCGTGGTCTGCGACAGCCACACCACCTTGGACGGGTCGCGCACGGTGACCTTGTCGACGTCCTCGGCCGTGTCCACGAGCTGGATGTGGTCGGGCGCCTCACCGGACGTGCCCTCGACCTCCTCGTGGCCCTCGTGGCCGATCAGCAGGATGTCGTAGTCCTCCCGCGCGAACCGCTTGGCCTCGTTGTGGACCTTGGTCACCAGCGGGCAGGTGGCGTCGATCGTGCGCAGGCCCCGCTCGGCCGCCTCGGAGTGCACCGCGGGCGACACGCCGTGCGCGGAGAACACCACGAGCGCGCCCTCGGGGACCTCGTCGGTCTCGTTGACGAAGATCGCGCCCCGCTGCGACAGGGTCTCCACGACGTGCTTGTTGTGGACGATCTCCTTGCGCACGTACACCGGCGCGCCGTACTGCTCCAGCGCCTTCTCGACGGTGACGACCGCGCGGTCCACGCCTGCGCAGTAGCCGCGCGGCTTGGCCAGGAGCACTCGCTTGTCCATGCCACCAGGGTACGGGCGCGTCGGAGCTAGGCATCCTCAGGGAGACTGCGGCAGGCTAGAGGCCATGAAGCCACTGCCGCTGCCGGTCCGCCTCGCCGCGGGACTGGCGGTCACCGCCGTCGAGCAGGCCCGCAAGCTCCCGCAGCAGCTCGCGGGGCTGCCGGTGACCGTGGTCAGCGAGGCGTTGCAGCTGTCCATGCGGGTCCAGCAGACGGTGACGGAACTCGCAATCAAGGGCGACGACGCGCTGGCCGTGCTGCGGCCGGTCGAGGACGAGCCCGAGTGGGCCACCTTCGACGAGGACGAGGAGCCCGACGAGCCGGAGGACGAGCCGGCCGACGAGCCCGCGCACGACCCGTGGGAGGCCGAGGAGCGGGCGCTGGCCGCCGAACCGCCCGCCGCGCTGCCCAACTACGACGAGCTGACGCTGCCGCAGCTGCGCGCCCGCCTGAAGACGCTGTCCGTCGAGGACCTGCGGCAACTGCTCGACCACGAGCGCACCCACGCGGGCCGCCCCGAGTTCACCGGCATGCTCACCCGCCGCATCGCCAACCTCGACGCGCAGAGCACCGAAGCGCAGCAGTGACCGACGAGAAGTCCACCCCGGAGAACCCCTGGCCGGTCCGCACGGTCGCGCGCAAGATCTTCGACTGGATCAACCGCCTGGGTGACGTGTGGGTCGAGGGCCAGGTCACGCAGCTGTCCGCCCGTCCGGGCACCGCGACGGCGTTCCTGACCCTGCGCGACCCGTCGGTCGACATGTCGATGACGCTCACCGCGCCCGTCGGCATGGTCCGCGAGCTGCAACTGGTCGAGGGCAGCCGGGTCGTCGTGCACGGCAAGCCCAACTACTTCCCCAACCGCGGCACGCTGAGCCTGCGCGTCGACGAGATCCGCCAGGTCGGCATCGGCGAGTTGCTGGCGCGCATCGAGCGGCTGAAGAAGCTGCTCGCCGCCGAGGGGCTGTTCGACCCGCGCCGCAAGCGCCGGCCGCCGTTCCTGCCGAACAAGATCGGCCTGATCACCGGCCGGGCGTCGGCCGCCGAGCGGGACGTGCTGACCAACGCCCGCGCCCGCTGGCCCGCCGCCCGGTTCCGGGTGGTCAACGTGGCCGTGCAGGGCGCGACCGCGGTGCCGGAGATCCTGACCGCGCTGGCCAAGCTGGACCGCGACCCCGAGGTGGACGTCATCGTCCTGGCGCGCGGCGGCGGCAGCGTGGAGGACCTGCTGCCGTTCTCCGACGAGGCGCTGTGCCGGGCGGTGTCCCAGGCGCGCACGCCGGTGCTGTCGGCGATCGGGCACGAGCCGGACACCCCGCTGGTGGACCACGTGGCCGACGTCCGCTGCTCCACCCCGACCGACGCCGGCAAGCGCGTCGTGCCCGATGTGGCGGAGGAAACGGAGCGGGTCCGGCAACTGCGCGACCGCAGCCGCCGCGCCCTGCACGGGTGGGTGGACCGCGAGCGCAAACTGCTGGCCGCACTACGCACCCGACCTGCGCTTTCGGACCCGCACGGCCCTCTGGACCGGCGTGCGCAGGACGTGGAGCAGTGGCGCGAGCGGGGCCGCCGCGCGGTGCGGAACCGACTCGATTCAGAAACAACCGCCCTGATCGCCACCACCGCCCGCTTGACGACCCTCGGACCTGCCGCCACGCTGGCGCGTGGGTACGCCGTGGTGCAGCTCGTCACGCCCGACGGGGTGGACGGTGTGGTCCGGTCGGTCGCGGACGCCCCGGCGGGTGCCCACCTCAGGGTCCGGGTCGCAGACGGGGCCGTGCACGCGGTCGTCACGGAGGAAGGAGGCGGTGGTGCCCAACCCGGCACGTGAGCCCACGTTCCTGCCCTTGACGATGTCCGCCGCCGGCGACGCGGACGACGAGGGCGCGCGCACCGTGCGCGACCGCGCCGAGGCCGCGGACCGCGCGGCGGCCGACTGCTGGCTGTCGCTGGTCGCGGGCTGCACGTCGGGCGGGCAGACGCTGATCAGCCGCCTGCACGACCTGTCCGAGGCGACCTCGTCCTACGCGGGCGTGCGCTGGTGGCTGTCGCACGGCTCGGTGCACCGCCGGCGGGTCGTGGAGGCCGAGCACCGCATCGACGACGCCGTGCGCGAAGGTGACGGAGCGGAGTTCGCCGAGGCGTTCGTCGGCTACGACCAGGCGGTGGCCACCGTCGTGGTGCACGTCCAGAACCGATTGGGGAAGTTGTCGTCTTGACCGACGAGATTGGCTACGAGCAGGCCCGCGATGAGCTGGTCGAAGTCGTGAAGCGGCTGGAGCAGGGCGGTCTGTCGCTGGAGGAGTCGCTGGCGCTGTGGGAGCGCGGCGAGGCCCTCGCGAAGACCTGTGAACGACAGCTCGCGGGCGCCCGCGAACGGATCGATCAAGCACTCGCTGTGACCGAGGAGGACGTGGCCGACGCCTGACACCGTGTTGGATTGCGCCGCCTCCGGCGTCGCGGGCGAGGCCGCTGGAGGGACGACGGACCGACGCGGCCTCACCCATGCAAGGATTGGCCTACCGGCCGGTATCCGCAGGAGGAGCGTCATGGTGTCCAGCAGCAGCCCGTCCGAGCGTCGTCGCGAAGCCCCCGACCGGAACCTCGCGCTCGAACTCGTGCGGGTGACCGAGGCGGCGGCGATGGCCGCCGGCCGCTGGGTGGGGCGCGGCGACAAGAACGGCGGCGACGGCGCGGCGGTCGACGCCATGCGCAAGCTCATCGGCACGGTCTCGATGCGCGGCGTGGTCGTGATCGGCGAGGGCGAGAAGGACGAGGCGCCCATGCTGTTCAACGGCGAGGAGGTCGGCAACGGCGACGGCCCGGACTGCGACGTCGCGGTGGACCCGATCGACGGCACCACCCTGATGTCCAAGGGCATGCCCAACGCGCTGGCCGTGCTGGCGGTGGCCGAGCGCGGCGCGATGTTCGACCCGTCGGCGGTCTTCTACATGGAGAAGCTCGCGGTCGGCCCGGAGGCCGCGGACGTCATCGACATCACGGTGCCGATCGCCGAGAACATCCGCCGGGTGGCGAAGGCCAAGCACAGCGACGTCCACGACGTGACGGTCTGCATCCTGGACCGCCCGCGCCACGAGTCCCTGGTCCACGAGGTCCGCGCGGCGGGTGCCCGCATCCACTTCATCTCCGACGGCGACGTGGCCGGCGCCATCTCGGCGGCGCGGCCGAACACCGGCATCGACCTGCTGGTGGGCATCGGCGGCACCCCGGAGGGCATCATCGCGGCGGCGGCCCTGAAGTGCATGGGCGGCGCCATCCAGGGCCGGCTGTGGCCGAAGGACGACGAGGAGCGCCAGAAGGCCATCGACGCGGGCCACGACCTGGACCGGGTGCTGACCACGAACGACCTGGTGCGCGGCGACAACGTCTTCTTCTGCGCCACCGGCGTGACGGACGGCGACCTGGTGCGCGGCGTGCACTACCGGGCGGGCGGCTGCACGACGCAGTCGATCGTGATGCGCTCGAAGTCGGGCACGGTCCGCATGATCGACGGCTTCCACCGCCTGACCAAGCTGCGCGAGTACTCGTCCGTCGACTTCGACCCGACCCCGACCGACGAGCCCGCCCTCCCGCCCCTCCCGTAACAACTCACGCACGCGCTTTTGAAGGGGCTATCAGCCACAGGAAGGGCCTCGGTTCGTTCCCCGTACGGCCTGGGCGAAGCCCAACCGCGCTTCGCTCCTCTTCGCAACCAGCTCTTCCGGTTGCGAAGAGGAGCGAAGGGTGGTTGCCTCCGGCAGGCCGTGCGGGGAACGAACCGACGCCCTTCCACCCCCGGGGGCCTGCCGCGCGGCGAGCGCCGCTTTTGATCTCTTCTAATCTTTTCGCCGTTGATCTTCAGAGTCAGGCGGCTTCATCCGCCGTAGGGGCCAGCAGGTCCCCCCGATAAGCGGCGGCCTGAAGCTCGAACAACTCGAAGTAGTGCCCCCGCAGCGCCATCAACTCCTCATGCGTCCCCTGCTCCACGATCTTCCCCTTGTCCAGCAACACGATCCGGTCCGCATTGCGGATGTTCGCCAGCCGGTGCGTCACCAGGATGGTCGTCCGCCGAGCCGCGGCCTCCCGCAGCCCTTCGAACACCCTCGCCTCGGCCTTGGCATCCAAAGCCGCCGTGGGCTCATCGGCCACCAGCACAGCCGCGTCCCGGTACATACCCCGCGCGATGCCCATCCGCTGCCACTGCCCACCCGACAGGTCCTGACCGTCGTTGAACTGGCGGGACAGGACGGTGTCGGGCCCCGACGGAAGCGTGGCCAGCACCTCGTCCGCCCCCGACCGCTGGACCGCGTCCTCCCACGCCGCGTCGTCCTCCCGGTCGAGACGGCCCACGACGACGTTCTTGCGGGCGGTCATGGGCCACTGCGCCGGGTCCTGGGCGATGACCGCGATGGACGAGTGCACCGACGTCTTGTCCGCCTCCGCCAGGTCCACGCCGTCCCAGCGGACCTCGCCCTCGTCCACCGGGTACAGGCCGGTCAGGACCTTGCCCAGCGTGGTCTTGCCGGAACCGTTCTCGCCGACCAGCGCGACGACCTCGCCGCGCCGCACGGTCAGGCTCACGTCGTCCAGCGCCGGCGTCTCCTTGCCGGGGTAGCGGAAGGTGACGTTCTCCAGGGTGATCAGCTCGGGGTCCGCCGGGGCCTTCGTGGGTGACGGCCGCTGCGCCCGCTCCGCGCCCTCGGCCAGCAACTCCCGGTAGAAGTCGATGTAGAACGAGTCCTCGTAGATCGCGTTCACCGCGCGGGTCGTGGTGGACAGCGAGGAGAACCCGGTGCGCATCGCCAGCAGCGCCGTGCCGGCCAGGGCCAGGTCCATGCGGCCCGAGTACAGCAGCACGCCCAGCACCGCGTAGGCGAAACCCGTCCCCAGCCCCGCGAGCGCGCGACCGGTGAGGCGGACCAGGTTCGTCTTGTGCGCCATGCGGATCTCGTCGGCCATCAGCGAGTCCGCGATGCGCCGGTGCTCCGCGAGGAGGCGTTCCTGGAGGGTCAGGGCGTGCCGTTCGAGGGCGAAGTCGCGGTCGGTGGCGACCTCCTCGACCACGCCCTTGCGGATGTTGCGGGTGACCGAGTCCAGGAAGTGCTCGTACCGCAGCTTCGACACCCGGGCCGAGGCCCACGCGTTCGCCACGGCCGCCAGCAGCAGCGCGGGCGCGAGCCACGGGTCGAGCAGGCCGACCGTGACGATCGCGGCGACCATCGTGATGCACGACGACACCAGGTCGGCCAGGTACCGCAGGCTGCTCTCCAGGCTGCGCACGCCGTGCTTGCCGCCCTGGCGGGCCAGTTCGCGGAAGTCGGCGTCCTCGAACGCCAGCAGTTCCGCCCGCACCAGCACGGCCGTGACCTCGTCGTTGGCGGCCCGCGACACCCTGGGCCGCAACGAGCTCTCCACGGCCGCCACGGCGGTGTCGAGCAACGCCCGCGCGGCGTACGAGCCGACCACCACGGCCAGCGCGGGCAACGACTCGGCGACGCGCTGCGGCGTGGGCCCGTCGCGCAGGAGGGCGGTGAAGACGTCCGCCGTGGCGAGCAGCCCGAACGCCGTCACGCACCCGCTCACCACGTGCACCACGGCGGCGGCGACGGTCAGCTTCGGCGAAGTCCGCCAGGCCAGCCGGACGACCACGCGGATCGCTTCCGGCAGGCTGCGCAACGCCTTGCCGAGGCTGACCGTAGCGGCCTTGCGCCCCACCTTCGCCCACTTGGGCGTGGAGATGTTCTCCACCCCGATCAGCACGGAGGTCATGGTGTCCAGGTAACGCCTGTTCCGGGGTGCCGTGCCACCTGTTTCGCTGATAGCCGCAGGTCAGCGGTCGGCGTCGGGGGAAATGTCGGACCCGGCCGGCAGGATGGGGTCAGGCGGCGGATGCCTCGTGGGCGAGGAGGCGGCGCTTCACCTCGACGCCCCAGCGGAAGTTGCCGATCGCGCCGCCCGTGCGGACCACGCGGTGGCAGGGCACGAACAACGTCGCCGCGTTGCGCGCGCAAGCCGAAGCCGCCGCCCGCACCGCCGACGGACGCCCGGCCAGCAGGGCGTAGTCCGCGTAGCTCACCGGCTTGCCCGCCGGCACGGTCCGCAGCGCGGTCCACGCCTGCTCCATGAACTCCCCGGACCGCTGCCGCACCGGGACGTCGTCGATCGCCGCCAGGTCACCCGCGTGGTAGTCGCGCACGGCCCTGGTCACCGCGCCCAGGTCGTTGCGGTCGCTGAGGCTCGCCGGGCGAAGCGACGGCGACACCTGGGGCAGCAGGTCGTCCAGGGACGCGGTCCACCCGCTCGCCAGCACGGCGCCGTCGCCCGCCACCACGGCGGTGAACGGGCCGAACGGGGTGTCCACAGTGGACGAGAAGGCGGTGCTCACGCGGTCCTCCTGAGGTGCATCTCGGCGTAGGACCGCCAGGGCCGCCACGCCGTGTTGTCCGTGGTCAAAGGGATGTCGGGCGCGCCGAGAACGCGCATCACGACGTACCGGGCGATCTCCGGGCCCACACCGGGGAACGCGGACAGCTCGGCCGTCAGCTCGTCGGCGTCGCGCCCCACGTCCACCACCAGCGCGCCGGAGGCCAACGCCGCCGCGACGGGCGAGTGGATGTCGGCGGGCGCCGGGTAGAGGTGGGTCACCGGCCCGTCCGGGATGTCCAGCGGTTCGCCGGGGGACACGTGCCCCAGTGCGCGCAGCAGGGTCTCGGCCCCGTCCACGCTGCCCGGCAGCCGCACCCCGGGACGCGCCTGCACGAGCGGGCGCAGCAGCGGGTCGCCGCCGAGGAACTCGTCCACCGCCTGCGGGTCGGCGTCGAGGTCCAGCAGGCGGCGCACCCGGCTCACCGCGCTGCCCAGGTCCCGCAGGTCGCCCAGCCGCAGCGAGCACGACACGTACCCGTCGGCGGGCTCCAGCAGCACCGTCGCCTGCCCGTGCGGCAGCCGCAGCGACCGCGCGTAGGAGGTGTCCGTGACGTGCTCCACACCAGGGATCGCGGACTCCCGGAAGGACGCCAGCAGCCCCGCCGCGTCGAACGGCGGCCGGTACGGCAGGCGCAGCGTGATCCGCCCCGCCGTGCCGACGACCCTGCGCTTGGACCGCATCTCCGACGGCGTGGCGGCGAACACGGCCCGGATCGTGTCGTTGAACTGCCGCACGCTCGCGAACCCGGCCGCGAACGCGATGTCGGTGAACGACAGGTCCGTGGTCTCGATCAGCAGCCGGGCGGAGTGCGCCCGGTGCGCCCGCGCCAGGGCCAGCGGACCGGCCCCCAGCTCGGCGGTCAGCACGCGGGTCAGGTGCCGCTCGGAGTACCCGAGGCGCGCGGCCAGGCCCGGGACGCCGTCGCGCTCGACCACGCCGTCCGCGATGAGCCGCATGGCGCGGGCGGCCAGGTCGGCCCGCAGGTTCCACTCCGGGGAGCCGGGCACGGCGTCGGGCAGGCAGCGCCGGCACGCGCGGTAACCGGCCGACTGCGCGGCGGCGGCGGTCGGGTAGAACTCGGCGTTGCGCTGCTTGGGCGTGACCGCCGGGCACGACGGGCGGCAGTAGATCCGGGTGGTCCGGACCGCCAGGATGAAGCACCCGTCGAACCGGGCGTCCCGGGCCGCGACCGCCCGGTAGGCGCGTTCGGCGTCGACCAACATGGGCTTCACTGTGCCACCGCCGGCACCTGGGGTCTCGCGGGAATCGGACACGGCGTCCCACCGCGTAGACTCACCCCCCGTGAGTTTGACCCTCGGTATCGTCGGCCTGCCCAACGTCGGCAAGTCCACCCTGTTCAACGCCCTCACGCGCAACGACGTGCTCGCGGCGAACTACCCGTTCGCGACCATCGAGCCCAACGTCGGCGTGGTGCCGTTGCCGGACGCCCGCCTCGGCAAGCTGGCGGAGATCTTCGGCTCGGAGCGCGAGGTGCCCGCCGTGGTGTCGTTCGTCGACATCGCGGGCATCGTCAAGGGCGCGTCCGAAGGCGCCGGCCTGGGCAACAAGTTCCTCGCGAACATCCGCGAGGCGAACGCGATCTGCCAGGTCATCCGGGTGTTCGCCGACGACGACGTGGTGCACGTCGACGGCCGCGTGGACCCGGCGGCCGACATCGAGACGATCAACACCGAGCTGATCCTCGCGGACCTCCAGACGCTGGAGAAGGCCGTGCCGAGGCTGGAGAAGGAGGCGCGGACGGCCAAGGACCGCCGGCCCGCCCTCGACGCCGCCCTGAAGGCGCGCGCGGTCCTCGACTCCGGTCGGACGCTGTTCGCGGCGCGGTCCGAGGTCGACGGCGACCTGCTGCGCGAGCTGAGCCTGCTGACGACCAAGCCGTTCCTGTACGTGTTCAACGCGGACGAGGGCGTGCTGACCGACGAGGCGAAGCTGAAGGAGCTGCGCGAGCTGGTCGCGCCCGCCGACGCGGTCTTCCTGGACGCGAAGGTCGAGGCGGAGCTGCTGGAGCTGGACGAGGAGTCCGCGCGCGAGCTGCTGGAGTCCATCGGCCAGCACGAGCCGGGCCTGCACGCCCTGGCCCGCGCCGGCTTCCACACCCTGGGCCTCCAGACCTACCTGACGGCCGGCCCGAAGGAGTCCCGGGCGTGGACCATCTCGAAGGGCGCGACCGCGCCCCAGGCGGCGGGCGTCATCCACACGGACTTCGAACGCGGCTTCATCAAGGCCGAGGTGGTCTCCTTCGACGACCTGGTGGAGGCGGGCTCGATGGCCGCCGCGAAGGCCGCCGGCAAGGTCCGCATGGAGGGCAAGGACTACGTGATGGCCGACGGCGACGTGGTGGAGTTCCGCTTCAACGTGTGACCGGCTCGTCCGCCGGCGCCGAGCGGCGCTCGTGCCCTGAGAACGGATCAGGGCCCGACCCCGGACGGGGCGGGCCCTGATCGGGCGTTCGGGTAGTGTCCGAACCCGACTCCGGTCACCGCACTTGGTTGCGGCTGTGGCGGGCGAGTGCGAACACGCCACCTGCTGTGGCCAGCATGCCCAGCGCGGCGACGGTGAACACGACGATGTCGGCGGTCATACGAATCCCCTTGCGTAGATCTCCCACTCGTCCAGACGTACGGGTACCCGGTTTCGTTGGCCGGCAGTCGTGCAATTCACACGATCGTGGTGGAGGTAGCGTGATCAAGGTCGAGGCGCGCGTGCTGAGGTTCGCGCCGTGGCTGCTGGGGCTGTCCCTGGTCGGCCACCTCGCGATGGTCGCGCTCCAGGCGAAGATGACCATGGTGGACCTGATGGTCTACCGCAACGCCTCGCCCGAGCTGTTCACCGGCGAGCTGTACCAGTGGCGGCTCAAGGAGTTCTCCGAGCAGTTCGCGCTGCCGTTCACCTACCCGCCGTTCTCGGCGTTCGTGTTCGTGCCCCTGTCGTGGGTGCCGTGGGGCGTGGCGCGCTGGTTCTGGCAGCTGCTCAGCCTGGCGTGCCTGTACTACCTGACCCGCAAGGCGCTCACCCTGGTCGGCAGCGCCGACCCCCGCCGCGCGATGCTGTGGACGGCGTTGTTCGTGTGGGTCGAGCCGGTCCGCACCACCCTGAACTACGGGCAGATCAACCTGGTGCTGGCGGCGCTGCTGATCGGCACGCTGGTCAGCGCGCGGCCGTGGCTCGCGGGACTGGGCGTCGGCGTCGCGGCCGGCGTCAAGCTCACCCCGGCGATCTCCGGGCTCTACTTCCTGGTCGCCCGCAGGTACAAGGCCGCGGTGTGGTCGTTCGTCGCGTTCGCCGGCACGGTCCTGCTCGGGTTCGCGATCTCCGCGGGCCAGTCGAACCAGTTCTGGTTCCACCTGCTCGGCGACGCCACGCGCGTCGGACCGGTCGGGTCGGCGATCAACCAGTCGCTGCGCGCGGCGCTGTCCCGGACCGTCGGCTACGACGTCGAGACCGGGCCGATCTACCTGGTCGGCGTGGCGGTCGCGGTCGCGTGCGCCGCGTGGGCGCTGTGGTGGGCGGTCAAGGCCGCCGACACGCTCGCGATGATCGTCGCCGTCCAGTTCCTGGGCCTGCTGGTGTCGCCGATCTCGTGGAGCCACCACTGGGTGTGGGCGGTGCCCGCGCTGATGTGGCTGGTCTACGGCGTGCGGCACCGGCTCGCGGCCGTGACGGCGTGGGCGTGGGTGCTCGCGATCGGCAGCTACCTGATCTCGTTCCTGCTCAACGCCCAGCCGTCGATCTGGATCATCCCCCGCCCCTGGTACCTGTCCCTGCTCGGCTGGGTCTACCCGGCGGTGGGCCTGCTCACCCTGGTCGCGATCGGCGTGGTGCTGCGGGAGAGGTCACGCGAGCGCGTCGAGGACGCCGTCGATCTCCTCCGCCAGTGACACGTCCAGCGCGGTGATCCCGCCGCTGGAGTGGGTCCTGCACCGGAAGGTCAGCGTGCGCCAGCGGATGTCGATGTCCGGGTGGTGGTCGTCGTTCTCGGCGATCTCCGCGACCCGGTTCACCACCTGGATCGCCTGCGCGAAGCTGGGCAGCTCCGCGCTGCGGACGAGCGCGCCGTCGCGGGCGCTCCAGTCGGGCAGCGTCGACAGCGCGGCGGTCACCTGGTCGTCGGTCAGCAGCTCGGCCATGCCCCGATGGTCCCACCGCGTGGCGTAAACTGCCCGTTCGCCACGGGAGTCCGGTGATGCGCCGGGCTGAGAGGAGGGCTCGCAAGCCCTCGACCGTCCACCTGATCCGGATCATGCCGGCGTAGGGAGAGAAACGATGTTCCGACGAGTGCTGACCGTCGCCGTCGCGGCGGCCTCGCTGGCCGCGTGCTCCGCGACCACGGGCCAGGCCCCGCAGGGCGAACGCGTCGTCACCCTGGTGACGCACGACTCGTTCGCGGTGAAGCCCGAGCTGCTCGACGCCTTCAAGGCCGAGACCGGGATCACCATCAAGACGCTGGCCAGCGGTGACGCCGGCGCGATGACGAACAAGCTGGTCCTGACCAAGGGCAACCCGATCGGGGACGTGGCGTTCGGCGTGGACTCCACGTTCGCCTCGCGCGCCCTCAAGGAGGGCGTGTTCGCCGAGTACGCCTCCGCCGAGGCCGGCAAGGGCGCGCAGCGCTACCAGCTCGACCCGCCCAACCGCCTGCACGCGGTGGACGTCGGCGACGTGTGCCTGAACATCGACGTGGCCGCGCTGAAGGACGTCGGCGAGCCCAAGCAGCTCGCCGACCTCGCCGACCCCAGGTACCGCGACATGCTGGTCGTGCAGGACCCGGCCACGTCCTCGCCCGGCCTGGCGTTCCTGCTCGGCACCATCGCCACGTTCGGCGAGAGCAACTGGACCAACTACTGGGGCCAGCTCAAGGCCAACGGCGTCAAGGTCGTCTCCGGCTGGGAGGAGGCCTACACGCAGGACTTCTCCGGCTCCAGCGGCAAGGGCCCGCGCCCGATCGTCGTCTCCTACGCGTCCTCGCCGTCGGCGGAGGTCGGCGACGACGGCACGCCGCGCACCAAGGCGCTGCTGGACACCTGCTACCGCCAGGTCGAGTACGCGGGCGTGCTGGAGGGCGCGAAGAACGCCGAGGACGCGCGCAAGGTCGTGGACTTCCTGCTCGGGGAGAAGTTCCAGGCCGACGTGCCGGGCCAGATGTACGTGTACCCGTCGCGCGAGGGCGTGGCGCTGCCCGAGGCGTGGACCAAGGCCGCTCCGCTGCCGGAGAAGGCCCGCACCCTGCCCGCGAGCCAGGTCGACGCCAACCGCGAGCGGTGGGTGCAGCAATGGCGCGCACTCGTGCAGGGCTGACCGGGACGTTCGCCCGCGCGGGGCTGGGCTGGTCGTTCGCCGCGCTCCTGCCCCTGGGGTTCCTGGGCGTGTTCTTCGCCTGGCCGGTGGTCGCGATCGTCGGCCTGGGGCTGGGCGAGGGCGGGGTGCTGCCCGTGATCGGCGCTCCCGAGACCTGGGAGCTGGTCGGGTTCACGCTCGGTCAAGCGCTCGGCGCGACGGTGTTGGCGCTGGTCACGGGCCTGCCGGTGGCGTTCCTGCTGGCCCGGTGCCGGGTGTGGGGGACCGGCGTGGTGCGGGCGGCGGTGATGGTGCCGTTCGTGCTGCCGACGGTCGTGGTGGGGCTGGCGTTCCGGGCGCTGTGGCCCGACGGCGGGGTGCTGCCGATCGTGCTGGCCAACGCGTTCTTCAACGTCGCCGTGGTCGCGCGGACCGTCGGCGGGGTGTGGGCGTCGCTGGACCGGCGGGCGGAGGACGCGGCGCGGTCGCTGGGGGCGTCGCGGTCGCGGGCGTTCACCTCGGTGGTGCTGCCCGCGCTGGCGCCGGCCCTGGGTTCGGCGGCGTCGGTGGTGTTCCTGTTCTGCGCCACCAGTTTCGGCGTGGTGCTGGTGCTGGGCGGCGCTCGGTACCGGACCGTGGAGACGGAGATCTACCTGCGGACGGTCGAGCTGTTCGACCTGTCCGGGGCGGCGGCGTTGTCGCTGGTGCAGTTCGTCGCGGTGGTGGCGGTGCTGGTGGTCGGCGGGGTGCTGCGGCGGCGTCGCGAGCGGGCGCTGTCGTTGCGGGCCGAGGCCGTGCGGCGGCCGGTCGGCGGCGAGTGGGGCGTCGTGGCGGTCGCGTGGCTGGTCGTCGGGCTGCTGCTGACCCCGGTGGTGGGGCTGGTGGTGCGGTCGCTGTCCACTTCGGACGGCTGGAGCCTCGCCGGGTACCGGGCGCTGGCGGGGACCGGTGACCGCGGGACGCTGGCGGTGACCGGGGTCGACGCGGCGCTGAACTCGGTGCGGGTGGCGACGGACGCGACCCTGGTGGCGCTGGTCGTGGGCGTGGTGTCGGCGGTGGTGCTGGTCGGGTTGCGGCGGCACGGGGCGTGGCTGGCCGAGACCCTCGACACGGCGCTGATGCTGCCGCTGGGCGTGTCCGCGGTGACCGTCGGGTTCGGGTACCTGGTCACCATGGACGCCCTGCCGGGTGACTTCCGCACGTCGCCGCTGCTGGTGCCGCTGGCGCAGGCGCTGGTCGTGACGCCGTTGGTGGTGCGGATCGTGCTGCCCGTGCTGCGGGCGGTGGACGAGCGGCTGCGGCAGGCGGCGGCGACGCTGGGCGCGTCGCCGTGGCGGGTGTGGCGGGAGGTGGACCTGCCGCTGGCGTCGCGGTCGCTGGTCGCGGCGGCGGGGTTCGGGTTCGTGGTGGCGCTGGGTGAGTTCGGGGCGACCAGCTTCCTGGCCCGGCCGGACGCGCCGACGCTGCCCGTGGTGATCGCCCGGCTGATGGCGCGGCCGGGTGAGCTGAACAGCCAGATGGCGTACGCGGCGTGCGCGCTGCTGATGGTGGTGACCGCGGCGGCCGTGCTGCTGATCGAGCGGCTGCGGGTGCCGGCCGGCGGGGAGTTCTAGATGTTGGCGTTGCAGGGGATCACCGTCCGGTACGGGCCGCTGGTCGCGGTGTCCGGTGTTGACCTGTCGGTCGGTGACGGCGAGGTCGTGGCGCTGCTCGGGCCGTCGGGCTGCGGGAAGTCGACGCTGCTGCGGACCGTCGCGGGGCTGGTGCCGGCCTCGTCCGGCGGCGTGACGTGGGACGGCGCGGACCTGGCGGGCGTGCCGGTGCACCGGCGCGGGTTCGGGCTGGTGTTCCAGGACGGGCAGCTGTTCCCGCACCGGGACGTCGCCGGGAACGTCGCGTTCGGGCTGCGGATGCAGCGGGTGGACCGGGAGGCGCGGCGCAAGCGCGTGGACGAGCTGCTGGAGCTGGTCGGGCTGGCCGGTTACCAGCGGCGGCGGGTGACCGAGCTGTCCGGCGGCGAGCAGCAACGGGTGGCGCTGGCGCGGGCGCTGGCCCCTCGGCCGCGGCTGGTGCTGCTGGACGAGCCGCTGTCGGCGCTGGACCGGGCGTTGCGGGAGCAGTTGGCGGTGGACCTGGCGCGGCTGCTGCGGGAGGCCGGGGCGACGGCGCTGGTGGTCACGCACGACCACGACGAGGCGTTCACGTTGGCCGACCGGGTGGCGGTCATGCGGGCGGGCCGGATCGTGCAGGTCGGGCCGCCGGCGGAGGTGTGGCGGTCGCCGGCGGACGTCGAGACGGCCCGGTTCCTGGGGTGCGGCAAGGTCCTGGCGGCGGAGCGGGCCGCGCGGCTGGTGGGTGTGGCGTCGCGGGTGGGGTTGCGGGCGTCCGCGTTGCGGGTGGACCCGGGTGGGGCGTTGGCGGGGGACGTGCTCGAACGCGTCCACCGGCGCGACCACGTCCGGCTGCTGGTGAGCGTGGACGGGGACGAGTTCGAGGCGGTGGCCCCCGTCGCCGCTGCTCCCGAGGTGGGCGAGCGGGTGCGGTTGGCCGTGGACCCGGACGGGATCGCCGTCATCGGCTAGCGGGCCGGCCCCCGGTCCAGTCTTCGCGGGTCAGGGCGTACTCGACCTCGCCGTGTTCCGAGCCGGGGATCGGGTCGGGCCAGTCCTGGAAGAAGGTGCGGACGAAGCGCAGGCCGACCCGTTCCATGACGCGGCGGGAGCCCGTGTTGACGGTCATGGTCGTGGCGAAGACGCGGTGCACGCCCAGTTCGCGGAAACCCTTGTCCAGCAACGCCGTGGAGACCTCGGTGGCGAGGCCCCGGCCCCAGGCCGACGGGTGGAGGCGGTAGCCCAGCTCGCGGACGCCCGGCTCGGTCTCGCGGAACTCGAACAACCCGAGCAACCGACCACTCGCCTTCTCCTCGCCC
Organism: Saccharothrix mutabilis subsp. mutabilis; assembly: GCF_039521145.1. Taxonomy (NCBI): domain Bacteria; kingdom Bacillati; phylum Actinomycetota; class Actinomycetes; order Pseudonocardiales; family Pseudonocardiaceae; genus Saccharothrix; species Saccharothrix mutabilis. The sequence goes on along the minus strand of NZ_BAAABU010000002.1, from coordinate 368,694 downwards.
GCCCACCAGCCGTCGGCGGCCATGAGCCGGTCGAGCAGCTCTGCCGCCGCGGCCCGGTCGAGCGGCCGACCGCCTTCCAGGTAGCGCATCACGGCCGGGTCGGCGTGCAGGTCGGCGAGGGCGTCCACATCGGACTCGCGGAAGTTCCGCAGCCGGACGCGGTCGGTCTCCAGGAACATGCGCGCCACCCTGCCCGAGGCGCTGATCGGGGCCAACGGATTTTCGCGCGCAGCGCCGGCCCGGGCGACCTGCCGGACCAAGCGACCCGCCGCCGCCCTGCCGAACCCCGCGCCCCGCCGAACCCCGCGCCCCGCCGGACCGCGCGCCCCGCCGGACCGCGCGCCCCGCCGAACCCCGCGCCCCGCCGACTCGCCGGACCGCGCGCCCTGCCAGACAGCGCGGCCCGCGCCACCCGCCGACCTGCGTGACCCGCCGGACCGCGTGGGGCGCGAGTCGGCGGGGTGCGCGTTGCGTGGTCGGGTCGGTGGCTGCGTGGCCGGTGGCTGCCGGTGGCCGGTGGTCGCGTGGCCGGCGGCAGCCGGTGGTCGCGTGGCCGGTGGCTGCCGGTGGCTGTGTGGCCGGTGGTCGGTGGTTGCGTGTGGTTGCGTGGCCGGTGGTGGCGTGGTCGGTGGTTGCGTGGCGAGTGGTCGGGGTTAGTTGTCCTTGGTGGCTAGGCGCATGGCGGCCAGGGAGAGGCCGATCAGGACGTAGCAGCCGGCCAGGGCTGTGCTGCGCCACAGGGCCTCGGTGGGCAGGGGGTCGCGCATGACGTCGATCAGGCTGTTCCAGTTGGTCGTGATCAGGTACGGGTGCAGCCAGTCCAGCGCCTCGAACAGGCCCAGCACCGCGGAGACGATCACGCCCGCCATCGTCGCCGCCATCACGACCAGCGGGTGCTCGGTGCACGCCGAGATCGCCATCGCGATCGCCGCCACGCCCCACACCTGCACGGTGACCAGCAGGATCGTCAGCGCGATGCGGACCAGCGCCTCGCCGAACGGGAGGGTGGTGCCGGACAGCGTGAGCATCCCCGTGCCGCCGAACAGGACCGCCCCGGTGATCACCGCGACGAACGACATCAGGGTGATCGCGAACAGGGTCATGGTGGCCACGCCGAAGGACTTCACGGCCAGCAGCCGCATCCGGCCGACCGGCGCGATCAGCAGGCCGCGCAGCGTGCCGTGCTGCGCCTCGCCCGCCAGGCCGTCGGCCGCCCAGATCGCCCCGACCAGCGGCAGCAGCAGCGGCAGTGCCAGGAACAGCGTGAACACCGGCAGCACCAGGCCGTTGCCGCCGATGATCGCGGCCAGGCCGGGACCGCCGGAGGCGTCGCCGTCGTCCACCGCGAACCACAGGCCGATGCCGGCCAGGACCGGCACCAGGCACAGCCCGAACAGGCCGATGACCGTGCGCGGCCGGCGGATGATCCAGCGCAGTTCCGAGCGCAGTTGCCGGCCCAGCGGGGCGCGGGCCGCGACCAGTGGCGCGCTCATGCCGCCCCCTCCTCGATGGTGTCTACCGCCGACAGACCCTCGTCGGACTCCTGGGCCTCGGTGAGCCGCGCGAACAGCTCCTCCAGGCCGGTGCGCTGCCGGCGGGCCTCGTAGATCGGGATGCCGGCCGCGACCAGCGCCTCGATCACCGCGGGCGGGGTGGTGCCGATCAGCTCGACCCGCACGCCCTCCGTGGTGGGCCGGGCGGAGATCCGGGCGTCGCGCAGCACGTTGAGCGCCTGGTTGAACTCCGGTGTGACGACCAGCAGCGAGCTGTTCTCCGCCTGGAGCAGGTCGCCGAGCCCGCCCTGGGCGACGACCGTGCCCCGGTGCAGCACGGCGACGTGCGTGCAGGTGGCCTCGATCTCGCTGAGCAGGTGCGACGACACCACGACCGTCGTGCCGGCCATGTGCAGGTCGGCGATGACGTTGCGGACCTCGCGCGTGCCCGCCGGGTCCAGGCCGTTGGTCGGCTCGTCCAGCACGATCATCCGGCGCTCCACCAGCAGCGCCGCCGCGAGGCCGAGCCGCTGCTTCATGCCCAGCGAGTACCCCCGGTAGCGGCGGTGCGCGGCGGCGGCCAGGCCGACCCGTTCCAGCGCGTCCTCCACCGCCTGCTTGGTGGAGCCGGTGGCGAGCAGCGGCTCGAAGGCCGCCACCCGCCGCAGGTTCTCCCGCCCCGACAGGAACGGGTGGAACCCGGGACCCTCGACCAGCGCACCCACGTGCGGCAACGCCAGCGCCGCGCCGTCGGGCAGCGCCTTCCCCAGCAGCTCGACCTCCCCCTCGGTCGGCCGCACGAGCCCGAGCAGCATGCGGATCGTGGTGGTCTTGCCCGACCCGTTCGGGCCGAGCATCCCGAGCACCGCCCCCTCCGGCACGTCGAGGTCCACCCGGTCCACCGCGACGGTGTGCCCGTACACCTTGCGCAGTCCCCGCGTGCGGGCGGCGAGGACCGGGGTGGAGCCGGCCTGGGCCGACTCCACCCGTGCGCTGGTCGAGGTGCTCACTTCACCTGGCCGATCGCCTCGACCAGCACCTGCTCCGGCACCGCACCCGCGGCCACGCGGCCGTCGTCGGCGATCAGCGCCGCGCCGACCCGGGTGGTGATCAGCGTGCCCGACCCCCACGGACCGCTGACCTGCTTGCCGAGCTGCTTGAGCAGGCCCTCGACGTCCACGTCCTGACCGGGCCGGCCCTCGTGCTCCCACTCCCGGCCCTCGCCCTGCTTCTGCGCCAGGTTCTTCAGCGCGTCGGCCGGCATGCGCGCGACCAGGACCTGGTCCCAGCCCTCGCCGACGATCTGCGGGTTCGCCTCGGCGAACGCGCCCTCGGCGAGCGCCTTCTCCTCGGCGGTCGGCCCGCGCAGCTCCGGCTCGGACACCTTCGCGCCCGGCGGCGGTGTGAAGCTGAACAGCGCGGCGTCCTGCGGGCCGACGTTCAGCTCGGAGAACCCGATCTGGACGGCCGGCGCGGCGGTGCCGTTGGTCAGCACCTCGAACCGCAGCGGGATGCGCAGCTCGGAGTCGACCGCCACGCGCACCTCGCGCAGCACGGTCCGCTCGGTCGGCTTCGGTGTGAGCACCAGCTCGTAGGCGGGCCGGTCGGCGACGCGCGCCGTGCCGTCCACGCTCACGTCGCTGAACTCCTTGATCTTGGCCACGGCCTCGCGCGCCACGGCCACCGGGTCGGCGGGCACCTGCGGCGCGTTCGGGTCGAGCTGGAGCCGGGGCTCCTCCAGCTCGCCGTGGGCCAGCTTGGTCACCTGCTGGTCGGCGGAGTCCCACAGCCAGCCGGTCTGCCCGTCGTCGACGAACGTGCGCTCGCTGTCCGCCGCCGGCAGCTGGACCCGGACGCGCCCCGCGCCATCGGTCCAGACCCGCAGCTCGGAGTCCCCGTCGGACAGCTGCGGCAGGCCGCTGATGCCGGGAACGCCGAGGTCGTTGCTCACCGACACGGCACCGCCGAACGCGGCGGGCTTGGCGGACAGCACCGACTCCACCAACGCCTCGGCCTCCACCGCGGGCAGCTCCGGCGCCGGCCCCGCACCGGCGGGCATGGCGAGCACCCCCAGGCCCGCGACCCCGGCGACCACGCCGACCGCCGCGGCGACCACGGTCACCCTTCTCCGGTTCATGTGTCCCCTCCTCCAAGGGCGTCGGCCAACCGGTTGCCGGCCGACACCCCAGACCCTCCTCGGGTCGGCCTGAGATGGCGCTGAGAGCCACCGGAACCCTGAGAACGCACTCAGCGAGCCGCTGGGCGGCCCGACCGCGATTGTCCTCCTCCGGGGACGAATCCGGCCACGTCACGAGCCACGAGCTGGAACTGCGGGCCGGGTGCGGCGGGGCTGGGAGCTGCGGGCCGGGAGTCGCGGGCGGGGCCGCGGGCAGGGGCTGGAGTTGGAGCCGCGCGGGAGCGGGAGAGCGCCGTGGCTGAGAGTGGACTGAGGAAGTCGGGGCGTTCCAGGGCCGCAAGAGGCATCCTGTGGGCGTGAGGCCACGGGTGCTGGTTGTTGACGACGAAGTCGGGGTTCGGCGCGCGTTGGAGCGCGGGCTGTCCGCTGAGGGCATGGAGGTGGTCACCGCCGCCGACGGGCCCAACGCCCTGCGCGTCGCGCTGACAGGCGCCTTCGACGTGGTGCTGCTGGACATCATGCTGCCCGGCCTCAGCGGTTACCGGGTGCTCCAGCGCATGCGCGCCGAAGGGGTGCGGACGCCCGTGCTCATGGTGTCGGCCAAGGACGGCGAGGTCGACCAGGCCGACGGGCTAGACCTCGGCGCCGACGGGTACCTCGTCAAACCGTTCAGCTTCGTCGTGCTGGTCGCCCAGGTGCGGGCGCTGCTGCGGCGCAACCGGGCCGACCTCGCCCGGCGCAAGCTCAAGCTCGGCGAACTCGTCGTGGACCGGGCGGTGCGCGAGGTGAGCTGGGCCGGGGAGCCGGTCAACCTGTCGCCTCGGGAGTACGCCGTGCTGGACGTGCTGGCCAGCCGCGCCGGGTCCGTCGTGACCAAGGACGAACTCCTGCGCACCGTGTGGGGCGACGAGCAGGCGGCCACCCGCAACGCGGTCGAGGTCTACGTCGGGTACCTGCGGCGCAAGCTCGACGCCATGGGCGCCGGCGAGGTCGTGCGGACCGTGCGCGGGCACGGGTACCTGGCCTCCACCCCCGACCTGGACGCGGCGCTGGACTCGGCCGCCGCCCGGCGCAGGTGAGCCCGCGCCGCTGGTGGCTGCGGCGGACGCTGCGCTTCCGCATCACCGTCGTGGCCACCGGTGTGGCGCTGCTCGGGCTGCTCGCGCTGACCCTGCTCGCGCCGAGCCTGATCGGCATGGTGCAGGTCAGCGCCGTGGACAACCAGTTGGAGCGGTCGTCCGCCACGCGCGTGCTGGACACCGCCGGCAACCCGCTGGACGGCCTGGCCAAGCCCGACCTGACGCCGCGGGACATCCGGCAGCTCCGGTCGGGGGAGAAGGTGCTGCGCATCGAGGGCGACACCGCGCACCGCTGGATCGGGCGGGTCGTGTTCGCCGCCGACGGCACACCCCAGCTGCACGTCGCCGGGGACACCCTGGTCGGCTACCGCGAGGCCAACGAGCTGGGCACGAAGTGGCTGGCCGCCGCCGCCGTGCTGGTCGCCGGGCTGGTCGGGATAGCGACCTGGCTGGCCGTGCGGTCGTCGTTGCGGCCGGTCGAGCGGATGCGGGTGGCGGCGGGGCAGCTGCCGCGCGGCCAGCGGCTGCCGGTGCCGGCGGCGCGCGACGAGCTGCAGGCGTTGGCGGAGGCGTTGAACGCCCTGCTGGCCCGGCGCGACGAGGCGACCGAGCGGCTGCGCCGGTTCACCGGCGACGCCGCGCACGAGCTGCGCTCGCCGGTGACGTCGGTGCGCGCCCAGGCGGAGGTGGCGGTCGCGCACCCCGACCCGGACTTCTCCATCGAGGTGCTGGAGTCGGTGGTGGAGGAGTCCGAACGGCTGTCCAACCTGGTCGACGCGCTCCTGCTGCTGGCCCGCGCCGACACCGGCGAGCTGCCCCGCGCCGAACCGGTGGACCTGGTCCTCCAGGCCCAGTACGCGGTGGAGCGGCGGCCCGAGGACGAGCTGCTGGTGTCCATCCACGCCCCGATGAGCGCGTGCCTGATCTCCGCCGCGCGCACCGAGGTCGAACTCGTGCTGGACAACCTGCTGCGCAACGCGACCCGGTACGCGCGGTCGTTCATCCGGATCTCGGTGCTGCCGGCGGCGCGCGAGGTGCGGCTGCTGGTGGACGACGACGGCCACGGCATCCCGCCCGAGCACCGGGAGAAGGTGTTCGACCGGTTCTACCGGGTCGAGTCGGACCGCGGCCGGGCGACCGGCGGGTTCGGGCTGGGCCTCGCGCTGGTGGCGCACCTGGTGACGCGGCGGCGCGGGACGGTCCGGGCCGGCGAGTCGCCCGAGGGCGGTGCGCGGCTGGAGGTGCGCTGGCCGGAGTACCGGTGATGGCAGGATCGGGGTGTGCCCGAGCTGCGCGCGACGACGCTGGTGGACGCCCCGCTGCGGACCGTGGCGGCGGCGCTGCTGGACGCGCGGCTGCTCGCCCGGTCGATCCGCGGGCTGGGCGGGCGGATCAGCGGCGGGCCGGTGCTGCACGTGGGCCTGGAGCTGTCCGGGTCGGTCGGTCCGGTGGACGGGACGTTGCTGGTGACGCGGGCGGACACGACCGGCGTGTCGGCGGAGCTGGTCGGCGGGCCGCTGCCGCGGTTCGTGCTGCTCACCGACCTGCTGCACACCGGCGGCGGGACCATGGTGGTCGACTCGGTCGAGTGGACCAGCCCGGGTGGGCCGCTGGGGCGCTTCGCCGACGTGATCGTGGGGCGCGGGTTGGCGCTGCGGGTGCTGGAGGCGCGGGCGGCGGCCGTGGCGTCGCGCAGCCGTGAGTTGCTCAACGCGCGGGTGGTCGTGGGTGCGGCGATCGTGCGGGACGGGTTGTTGTTGGCGCAGCAACGGTCCTACCCGGCGGAGGCGGCCGGGAAGTGGGAGCTGCCGGGTGGGCGGGTCGAGGCCGGGGAGTCCGACCGGGACGCCGTGGTGCGTGAGTGCGCCGAGGAGCTGGGCGTGACCGTGGTGGCGGGCGACCAGGTCGGCCCGGACGTGCCGCTGCGGCGGGACCTGCTGCTGCGGATCTACCGGGCCGACCTGGTGACCGGCGAACCGGCCGCGCACGACCACCGGGACGTGCGGTGGGTGGGGCCGGCCGAGCTGGACGCGCTGGACTGGCTGCCCGCGGACCGCGTCCTGGTCCCGGCCCTGCACGACCTGCTCGCCTGAGGCGGTTCTTCAGCCCAGGCCGGACACGCGCAGGGCCGCTTCCAACCGGTGGGTGGAGCGTTCCCGGGAGCGTTGCGCCCCGTGCGCCCGGACGCGGTCCAGCTCGGCCGGGTCGTCCAGCAACGCCTGCGTGCGTTCACGCACCCCGCGCAGCTCCTCCACCACCGCGTCCGCCGTCGCCTCCTTCAGCTCGGCGTAGCCCGACAGCGAATCCGCCAGGTCCCGCGGGTCCTTCGCGGTGCACGCGCCCAGGATCTCCAGCAGGTTCGTCACGCCCGGCTGGGTGTCGGGCGCGTACCGCACGGCGCCCAGCTCGTCGGTCACCGCGCGGCGGATCTTGCGGCGGACCAGGTCCGGCGGGTCCAGGACGAACACGGTGCCGGCCGAGTCCGGGGACGACTTGGCCATCTTGCGGGACGGGTCGGCCAGGTCGCGCACGCGTGCCGCCGCCGTGGGCACGACACCGTGCGGCATGACGAAGACCTCGCCGTACGTGCCGTTGAACCGCCTCGCCAGCACCCGCGCCAGTTCCACGTGTTGTGCCTGGTCATCGCCGACCGGGACCTCCCGCGCGCCCTGCAACAGGATGTCCGCCGCCATCAGCACCGGGTAGGTCAGCAGGCTCAGCCGCACCGACGCCCGCCCCGCGGACTTCTCCTTGAACTGGATCATCCGCGCCGCCTCCCCGTACGTGCAGGTGCACTCCAGCAACCAGGTCAACGCGCCCAGCTCGCGCACCAGGTCCGACTGCACCGCCACCGACCTCGGGTCCACGCCGGCCGCGATGAGGACCGCGACCTGCTCCCTGGTCAGGGCCCGCAGCCGGGACGGGTTGTGGGACGTGGTCATCGCGTGCAGGTCGCCGATGAAGTACACGTCGCGCTCGGTGCCCTCGGCGGCCCACCGCCGGATCGCGCCCAGGTAGTTGCCCAACTGGACGGGACCGGACGGGGTGATGCCGGACAGCCTGATCATCGCGGGGTTCCTCTCGAACGGAGAGCCCGCCGAGGGGCGAGTGGCCCCGGACACAGCGAAGGCCGCCCTCGACGGGCGGCCTGTGGGTCAACGCACAGTGCTAGGGCCGCCGTGTGGCGGGCCACCAGAACGTGTAAAGAGTGCGCATAGCCGGATCTTAGCGCGTGTGCGGCACCACATGTGGGTCTACATTTTTTGGCATGTACATCGTGGTGCTGGAGTACATCAAGCCGCTGGACGAAGTCGACTACGCCTTGCCGGAGCACGTGGACTGGCTCAAGAAGCAGTACGACGCCGGTCTGTTCCTGGCCTCCGGCCGCCAGGTGCCCCGCACGGGCGGCGTGATCATCACCCGCCCGATGCCGCGCGGCAAGCTGGACGCGCTGCTCGCGACGGACCCGTTCGCGGTGCAGAAGCTGGCCCGCTACCAGGTGATCGAGTTCCAGGCCACCCGGACCGCTCCGGAGCTGGCCGGGCTCAACGAAGCCGTCCTGAGCTGACGGCGCACCACCCCGTGCCACCCGGGCGCGCCGGGCGGCCGGACCTCACGCGGCCTTCTTCGCGGCCTTCTTGGCGGCCTTCGCGGCCTTGGCGGTCTTCTTCTCCGCCTTCTTGACAGCCTTCTTGCGCTCCTTGAGCATCACCGTGACGGGGCACCTCTTGCAGCGCGGGGTGGACCGGCAGCACTTCTTCTTCACCTTGGTCTTGCCCACGCGTTGCCTCGCACTCATCGGGGTGTCCCCAGAGTAGGTGAGGCTCACTTCACCCTGCGCGCGTGTGTGGTAATGGCGATCGCCCGGTAGGCTGTCCGGAGGCTGCGCGCGTATCCCATGTCATGGCGCCTGCCCATCCTCGATGAGACAGCTCTAGGAGTTCCGCGTGCCCACGGCCACCGCGTCGATCAAGGAAACGCTGGTCCGCAACGACCTGCGCAACGTCGCGATCGTCGCGCACGTTGACCACGGCAAGACCACCCTGGTCGACGCCATGCTCCGCCAGTCCGGCGCCTTCTCCGAACGAGCCGAACTCGTCGACCGGGTCATGGACTCCGGCGAGCTGGAGCGCGAGAAGGGCATCACGATCCTCGCCAAGAACACGGCGGTGCGCCGGCACACGCCCGACGGCGTGGTCACCATCAACGTCGTGGACACCCCCGGCCACGCCGACTTCGGCGGCGAGGTCGAGCGCGGCCTGTCCATGGTCGACGGCGTGGTGCTGCTGGTGGACGCCTCCGAGGGCCCGCTGCCGCAGACCCGGTTCGTGCTGCGCAAGACGCTGGCCGCCGGCCTGCCGGTGATCCTCGTGGTCAACAAGGTGGACCGCCCCGACGCCCGGATCTCCGAGGTCGTCGAAGAGGCCCACGACCTGCTGCTGGACCTGGCCACCGAGGTCGGCGCGGACGACTCCGTGCTGGACCTGCCGGTCGTCTACGCCTCCGCCCGCGCCGGCCGCGCCTCGCTGACCCAGCCCGCCGACGGCGGCCTGCCCGACGAGGAGAACCTCGACTCGCTGTTCGAGGTGCTGCTCAACCACATCCCCGCGCCCACCGGCGACGCCGACGCCCCGCTGCGCGCGCTGGTCACCAACCTCGACGCGTCCACCTTCCTCGGTCGCATCGCGCTGTGCCGCATCGCCGCCGGCCGCATCCGCAAGGGCGAGACGGTCGCGTGGTGCCGCGAGGACGGCTCGGTGCAGAAGGTGAAGATCACCGAGCTGCTGATCACCGAGGCGCTGGAGCGCGTCCCGGCCGAGGAGGCGCGCGCGGGTGACCTGGTCGCCATCGCGGGCATCCCGGAGATCACCATCGGCGACACCCTGGCCGACGCGGAGAACCCGGAGCCGCTGCCCCGGATCACCGTGGACGAGCCCGCCATCTCGATGACCATCGGCGTCAACACCTCGCCGCTGGCCGGCCGCAACGGCGGCACCAAGCTCACCGCCCGCCTGCTCAAGGCCCGCCTGGACCAGGAGCTGGTCGGCAACGTGTCGGTCCGCGTCCTGCCGACCGAGCGCCCCGACACCTGGGAGGTGCAGGGCCGCGGCGAGCTGGCGCTGGCCATCCTGGTCGAGCAGATGCGCCGCGAGGGCTTCGAGCTGACCGTCGGCAAGCCGCAGGTGGTCACCAAGACCGTCGACGGCAAGGTGCACGAGCCCTACGAGCGGCTGACCATCGACGCCCCCGAGGAGCACCTCGGCGCGGTCACCCAGCTGCTGGCCAACCGCAAGGGCCGGATGGAGAACATGGCCGGCCACGGCACCGGCCGCATCAAGCTGGACTACGTCGTGCCCTCGCGCGGCCTGATCGGCTTCCGCACCGAGTTCCTCACCGAGACCCGCGGCACCGGCATCGCCAACGCCGTGTCCGAGGGCTACGGCCCGTGGGCCGGCGAGATCCGGACCCGCCACAACGGCTCCCTGGTCGCCGACCGCTCGGGCGCGATCACCGCGTACGCGATGATCCAGCTCGCCGACCGCGGCACGTTCTTCGTGGAGCCGGGCGCGGACGCGTACGAGGGCATGGTCGTGGGCGAGAACCCGCGCGCCGAGGACCTCGACGTGAACGTGTGCCGCGAGAAGAAGCTGACCAACATGCGGTCCTCGACGGCCGACGTGATGGAGACCCTGGCCCGGCCGCGCAAGCTCAGCCTGGAGGAGGCGCTGGAGTTCTGCGCCGCCGACGAGTGCGTGGAGGTCGCGCCGGAGGTCGTCCGCGTCCGCAAGATCATCCTGGACGCGAACCTGCGTGGCCGCGAGCGCAACCGCCTGAAGCTGCGCGGGTAGGAACCCCAGTTGACGGACGCCCTCGGAGCCCCGCTCCGGGGGCGTCTCGCGTTCCGTGACCGCTCACCTGCGCAGCGCACCCTATTAATAAGGTGTAACCGCCGGACCTCGAACGTGTGCCCAAGCCGCCCCAGTACCCTCGAACCCATGAGTAGGTCTGGGGGGACCCGCGTGCGCGCGGCCGTCGCCGTGGTCGCGTTGTTCGTGCTGTCCGCGTGCACCGTGACGCCTCCGCCGCCGCTCGTCCCGTCCACGCCCGGCATGACCGTGGTCCCCAAGGAGAAGGTCAACGAGGTCGTCGTCGGCGTGGACGACGTCAGGGGCGGCTACAACCCGCACACCCTCGCCGGCCAGTCCACGGTCACCACCGCGCTGGCCTCGCTGCTGCTGCCCAGCACCTTCCGCACCGACGCCGACGGCACACCCCGCCTGGACCGCTCGCTGTTGTTGTCAGCCGAGGTCACGAAGGCCGAGCCGTACACGGTGACCTACACGATCCGCCGCGACGCCTCCTGGTCGGACAGCGCGCCGATCGCCGCCGAGGACTTCGTGTTCCTGTGGCAGCGGATGCGGGAGGAGCCCGGCGTGGTCAACCCCGCGGGCTACCGGCTCATCTCCGACATCGCCTCCCGCGAGGGCGGCAAGGTCGTGGAGGTGGTGTTCGAGCAGCCCTACCCGGGGTGGCGCAGCCTGTTCGCCAACCTGCTGCCCGCCCACCTGCTCAAGGACGCCCCCGGCGGCTGGCAGGCGGCGCTGAGCGACAGCTTCCCGGCCACCGCCGGCCCGTTCGCCGTGCGCACGCTGGACCAGCCGCGCGGCGAGATCATCCTGGAGCGCAACGACCGGTACTGGGAGCAGCCGACCGCCCTCGACCGGGTCGTCCTGCGACGCGCCGCCCACCACGACATCGTGGAGGCCCTCAAGACCGGCGACGACCAGGCCGCGCTCATCCGCGCCGACGCGATCGCCGTCAAGGACGTCGAGGACCTCGCCGCCGGCAAGCCGCTGACCACCGCCGTGGTGCCGCGCCCGGAGGTGGTGGAGGTGCTGGCCCGCCCGGCCGCGCCGCAGATGGCCGACGTCCGCGTCCGGCAGGCGGTGTTCGGCCTGCTGAACCGGGACGAGCTGATCGCCCTCGGCAGCCGCAACGGCCCGAGCGCGAAGCTGCGCGCCGACGCCCAGGTGCTGCCGCCGAGCAAGCCCGGCTACCAACCGACCGTCCAGTCGGTGGCCACACCGCCCGCGCAGCTGCTGACCGAGGCGGGCTACGCCAACCAGAACGGCCAGTGGGTGCGTGACGGCAAACAACTGACGCTCACCATCGCCGCACCTGCGGGTATCGAGCCGTATGTGACCATCGCGAGCCGCGTTCAGCGTCAACTGTCATTGTCCGGAATCGCCGGACGCGTCCTGACAACGCCGCCGAATCAGTTGTTCGGCCGTGATCTGTCGGGCACCGCCACTTCCGGCGCGGAGGTCGTGGACATTGCCGTCGTGCCCCGCGTGGACACCGGTGATTCGTCCGCCGCACTCGCTTCCGCATTCGGCTGCCGCACCTCTTCAGGCGAAGGCGGTACACCCATTCCGGGGAATCTGTCGGGTTTCTGCGACCAGGCGGTGCAGGGCGCGATCGACGAGGCGCTGACCGGGCGGGCGCTGCTGTCCGACACCCTCGCCAAGGTCGAGCCGGTGCTCTGGCAGCAGGCCGTCTCGATGCCGTTGTTCCAGGTAGCGGACCTGTTGGTGGTCTTGCCGGAGGCTCAGAACGTCACCGCGGGGGCGCCCTTCGCCGGGCCCCTGAGCGGTGCTCCGACCTGGCGGCGCGAAGGTCGTTGACCGTTAACTCTTCTCATTGGCAGAAGGCTGACCTAAGCTCAAGATGCGGGCGGCGGTCGATATTGACAGTATTCCCGTCGTCCGGTTAACGAACGCTCCCGCCCGGTAACGACGGAGTAGCGTGCTGCTACCAGCGTGTCACCCTTTGGTCACGATCGGCCTTGGGGTCGTGACCGTGCTTGCGGCGGCTTCTTATCGTGCTGCAACGGTGTGTCGGTTCGGGGCGCGTTTGGCACATCACGGTTATGGGTGGAGTTCGGCTCAAACGGTCGCTCCAACCCAGTGCTAGGAGGGCACGTGTCGATGAGGAGATCAAAGGCTGTCTCGGCGCTTGCGCTGTTGACCGGCGCCGCACTCGTGCTGAGTGCGTGTGGCGGCGGCGGTGCCGGTGAAGGCGACGGTGGTGGCCAGCAGAACGCCGACCCGGGCAAGATCGGCGGTCAGGACGAGCTGTTCAAGCGTCCCAAGGTGGACGACATCGGCGAGATCGCGGTCGCCGTGGAAGAGGGCTTCCACAACTACAACAACAACATCGGCGCGACGAACAACTTCTCCAGCACCATCGCGCTGTCCAACGTGCAGCCCTCGCCGTACATCACCGACCTGTCCGCCGATGGCAAGGTCGTGATCAAGATCGACGGCGACCTGATGGAGTCCATCAAGGTCACGTCGAGCGACCCGCAGGTCATCGAGTGGAAGGTCAACAAGGCGGCGGTCTGGTCCGACGGCCAGCCGATCGACTGCGACGACTTCCACCTGAAGTGGCTCGCGGCCACCAGCAAGGCGAAGGTCAAGGGCGAGGACGGCAAGGAAGCCTCGATCTTCGACTCGTCCGACACCGGCTACAAGGACATCTCCAAGCTGGAGTGCTCGGACAGCGACAAGACGATCAAGACGACGTTCTCGGCGCCGTTCGCCGACTACCGCGGCCTGTTCTCGCAGCCGGGTAGCGACAGCCTGCTCCCGGCCCACGTGCTGGAGCAGAAGACCGGTGTGGCCGACATCACCAAGGTGACGCCGGACCAGAACGACGACACCGTCAAGAAGGTCGCCGAGTTCTACACCAAGGGCTGGCTGGGCTTCGACCCCGCCGTCGCCCTGTCGGGTGGCCCGTACATGATCACCTCCTCGGACCTCAAGGACCAGACGGTCCTGGAGCGCAACCCGAAGTGGTGGGGCGAGAAGCCGGCGGCGTCCAAGGTCATCCTGAAGACGAACACCGACGCCCAGTCGGCCGCCCAGCAGCTGCAGAACAAGGAAGTCGTGGTGATCGCGCCGCAGGCCGACGCCGCGGTGGCGCAGCAGCTGCGTGGCGACAGCGCGTTCAAGGTCTTCGCGGCCGGTGGCCAGACCTTCGAGCACGTCGACTTCAACATGGAGCGCCCCCTGTTCAAGCAGAACAAGGAGCTCCGCCTGGCGATCGCCCAGTGCTTCGACCGCGAGGACCTGGTCGAGAAGCTGGTCAAGGACGTCGACCCCAACGCCAAGCCGCTGGGCTCGCTGACGTTCATGCCGAACGAGGTCGGCTACGAGGACCACTACGGCGATGTCGGCAAGGGTGACGTGGCCGCGGCCAAGAAGACCCTTGAGGACGCCGGCTGGAAGCAGGGCGGCGACGGCATCTACACCAAGGGCGAGTTCCGCGCCTCCTTCAAGCTGGGCCACAAGATCGTCCAGCGCCGTGCCGACACCGTCCGCATCCTGCAGGACAAGTGCCGCCAGGCCGGCATCGAGGTCGTGGACGACCAGGCCGCCGACTTCAACGACAAGCGCCTCCCGGCGTCCGAGTTCGACGCGGCGCTGTTCGCGTGGGTCGGCCAGCCGCTGAAGGCCGGCGCGTACGGCAACTACGCCCAGAAGGCCAAGGGCGGCTCCGGCAACTACAACAACTACGACTCGGCCGCGGTGACCGAGAAGTGGACGGCTGCCAACAAGGAGCTGGACTACCAGAAGCGCATTCAGCTGATGAACGACATCGACAAGCAGATGCGTGACGACCTGCACAGCGTGCCGCTGTTCCAGCTGTCCGACTTCGCCGCCTCGTCGGCGGACATCGGCCCGATCTCCTACATCGGTGTCGGTGGTGGCGTCACCTGGAACCTCTACGCCTGGCAGATCAAGAAGTAGTGGAGAACCGGGCCGTGAAAAGCCCGGGTCGCGCTAACTGATTCATCCGACCGGGGGGCCGGTGCCACAAGCACCGGCCCCCCGGACGGCGTCCGCGTCCGGTAGGCTGGCCCGCTTGCGGCGGGGGGCGCCTAGGGAGACTAGAGACTTGTCATGTTCCGTTACATAATCCGGCGGTTGTTGATCTCAATTCCGCTGTTGATCGTCGCTTCGTTCCTCTGCTTCGGACTCGTGAACGCCATGGGCGATCCCCTGGGTGAGTGGAAGCTGGCGAAGCCCCGGACCGAGGCGGAAATCACCGCCGCCTACGAGCGGACGGGTTACAACAAGCCGTTCTTCGAGCGCTACGTCGACTGGGCGGGCAACTTCGTCACCGGCGACTGGGGCGAGTCGGTCGTCCCCGGCAACGCCGGCAAGGACGTCAAGGAAGACGTCCTGGACGCCTTCGGCGTCACCCTCCGCCTGATCCTCGGCGCCGAGATCATCGCGCTCGTGCTGGGCATCGCGGTGGGCGTCATCGGTGCGGTGAGACAGTACTCGATCTTCGATTACATAGCGACCGGAATATCGTTCGCCATGTTCTCGATGCCGTTGTTCTGCGTGGCGCTCGTGCTCAAGGCGGGCGGCATCCAGCTCAACAACTGGTTGGAATCCCTCGGCGCGGACCGGTGGATCATCACCGCGGGCCCGCCGGGCGAGGGTTTCAGCGGCAGTTTCGGCACACAGGTCTTCCAGTACACCGGCGCTTACGTCCTGCCCACCATCTGCCTGGTGGTAATCCAGTTCGCCCTCTACAGCCGGTTCCAGCGCGCGTCGATGCTGGAGACGTTGAACGCGGACTACGTGCGCACGGCGCAGGCGAAGGGCATTTCGCAGGGACGGGCGATCTTCAAGCACGCGTTCCGCAACGCCCTCATCCCCATCATCACCGTCTCGTCGCTCAACATCGGCGCCAACTTCGGTGGCGCGGTGATCACCGAAACGGTGTTCGGCTGGTCCGGCATGGGCAAGTTCCTGATCGAGGCGATCGAGAACCTGGAGCCGTACCAGGTGCTCGGCTTCATGATGGTGACGGCCGTGTTCATCATCGTGTTCAACCTGATCGCGGACGTGCTGTACGCGGTCCTGGACCCGAGGATTCGCCTTGACTGAGATCGGTTCCCCCGTGGCGACGCCTGCCGCGCCGACCTCCGGCGAGGCGAGCCAGTTCGACAGCACCGCCGCCAAGAAGCAGTGGCAGGTCATCCTGCGGCGCTTCGCCCGGCACAAGGCGGCCCTGTTCGGCCTCATCATGTTCACGATCCTGGTGCTGTTCGCGTTCCTCGGCGGCGCGATCTGGAAGTACTCCTACACGGACCTGAGCTTCCGCCGGTACCTGCCGCCCAGCGCCGACCACCCGTTCGGCACCGACCGCCTCGGCGGCGACATGGTCGCGCTGATCATCCGAGGCACGCAGTTCTCGCTCCAGATCGCGATCTTCGTCGCGGTGCTGTCCACCATCATCGGCGTCGTCCTCGGCGCCCTCGCCGGCTACATGCGCGGCTGGGTGGACGCGGTGATCAGCCGGTTCATCGACCTGATCCTGGTGATCCCCAGCCTGGTCATCGCGGCCGTGCTGGTGCGCAACAGCTTCGTGGTGTCGGTGGCCGGCGGTGGCGGCAGCAACTGGCTGATCGTGGCCCTGTACCTGGGCCTGATCATGTGGCTGTCGATCGCCCGCGTCATCCGCGGCATGGTGCTGTCGCTGCGCGAGAAGGAATTCGTGGAGGCGGCCCGCGCGCTGGGCGCGTCCACCTTCCGGATCGTGTTCCGGCACATCCTGCCCAACACGATCGACGTGATCATCGTCAACGCGACGCTGGCCATCGCGCAGGCGGTGCTGCTGGAGGCCGCGCTGTCGTTCATCGGCCTGGGCGTGCAGACGCCGGACACGTCGCTGGGCCTGATGATCAGCCTGAACAAGAACGAGCTGACGCTGCACCCGTGGCTGTTCTTCACGCCGTTCGTGTTCATCGTGCTGATCTCCCTGGCGGTCAACTTCATCGGTGACGGTCTCCGGGACGCCTTCGACCCGCGCCAGAAGAGGGTGAAGGCATGAGTGAGTTGGACGTGATGAACGAACCCGAGTCCGTGACCCAGGGCGCGGGCGGCGACAAGCTGCTCAAGGTCGAGAACCTGTCGGTGGACTTCCCGACCGACGACGGCACCGTGCACGCGGTGCGCGACGTGTCCTTCTCGCTCGGCGCGGGCGAGGTGCTGGGCATCGTCGGCGAGTCCGGCTCCGGCAAGTCGGTGTCCTCGATGGCGATCATGGGCCTGCTGCCCAAGACCGCGCACATCGGCGGCTCCATCAAGTTCAAGGGCAAGGAACTCGTCGGGCTGAACTACAAGCAGATGCAGCCCGTGCGCGGCAACGGCGTCGCGATGATCTTCCAGGACCCGATGACGTCGCTGAACCCCGTCTACACCGTGGGGTGGCAGCTGGCCGAGGCGTACCTGGCGCACCACGACGTGTCGAAGAAGGCCGCGTGGGCCAAGGCCGTCGAGGCGCTGGAACTGGTCGGCATCCCGCAGCCGGACCGGCGCGCGTCGCAGTACCCGCACGAGTTCTCCGGCGGCATGCGGCAGCGCGCGATGATCGCCATGTCGATCATCAACGACCCGGACGTGATCATCGCGGACGAGCCGACCACGGCGCTGGACGTGACCGTGCAGGCGCAGATCCTGGACACGCTGCTGCGCATCCGGGACGAGACGAGCGCGGGCATCATGATCATCACCCACGACCTGGGCGTCGTGGCCGGCATGGTCGACCGCGTCCAGGTCATGTACGGCGGCACGGTCGTCGAGCAGGGCACCGTGGACGAGGTGTTCGAGGCCCAGCGCATGCCCTACACGGTCGGTCTGCTCGGGTCCATCCCGAACCCGCAGCTGCTGGGCAAGCGGCTCACCCCGATCAAGGGCGCGCCGCCCTCGCTGATGAACCTGCCGCAGGGCTGCTCGTTCTCCCCGCGGTGCCCGCTGGCCATCGACGAGTGCCGCGAGACCGAACCGCAGCTGCTGGAGACCGACCGGACCGGCCACTTCGCGCGGTGCCACCGCTCCGCGCACCTGGCCACCATCGACAACCCGCAGCGGCTGTTCGCGCACGAGGAGATCGGCGTGGTCGAGAACCCCGCCGCGCTCACGATGGCCAACCCGGACATCCCCGTCGCCGAGGACCTCGGCGACGTGGAGGCGCGGTTGCAGGAAGAGGAGAAGCCCACGTCATGACCACTTCGACTGACGTGAACCCCCAGGCCGGCGGCGCCCGGTCGGGCGGCGGGTCCGGCCAGGCCCCGCTGCTGGAGGTCAAGGACCTGGTCAAGTCCTTCCCGGTGCGCGGCGGCGGCATCATCCCGCGCACGGTCGGGCAGGTGCAGGCCGTGTCCGGCGTGACCTTCGACCTGTACCCGGGCGAGACGCTCGGCCTGGTCGGCGAGTCGGGCTGCGGCAAGTCCACGACCGGCCGCGCCATCCTCCAGCTGCACAAGCCGACGTCCGGCTCGGTGAAGTTCGAGGGCCGCGAGCTGACTAAGCTCGGCGGCAAGGCGCTGCGCGGCGTCCGCCGGGACATGCAGATCGTGTTCCAGGACCCGTACGCCTCGCTCAACCCGCGCTGGCAGATCAACGAGCTGATCTCCGAGCCGTTCAAGATCCACGGCATCGAGGGCGGCGGGAACATCCAGCGCCGGGTCAACGAGCTGATGGAGCTGGTCGGCCTCAACCCGGAGCACCGCAACCGGTACGCCCACGAGTTCTCCGGCGGCCAGCGGCAGCGCATCGGCATCGCCCGCGCGCTGGCGCTGAACCCGAAGCTCATCGTGCTGGACGAGCCGGTGTCGGCGCTGGACGTGTCCGTCCAGGCCGGCGTGGTGAACCTGCTGGAGGAGCTCCAGGAGCGGCTGGGCCTCGCGTACCTGTTCGTGGCGCACGACCTGTCGGTCGTCCGGCACATCTCCGACCGGGTCGCCGTGATGTACCTCGGCAAGATCATCGAACTCGGTGACCGCGAGGAGATCTACGCCCGGCCGATGCACCCGTACACGCAGGCCCTGCTGTCCGCGGTGCCGGTGCCGGACCCGAAGCTGGAGCGCCGGCGGCAGCGGATCGTGCTCACCGGTGACGTGCCGTCGCCGGTGAACCCGCCGTCGGGCTGCCGGTTCCGCACCCGGTGCTGGAAGGCGCAGGACATCTGCGCCACGGAGGAGCCGAAGCTGGAGCGGCGCGGCGGACCCGAGGGCACCCTCTCGGCCTGCCACTTCGCCGAGGTCAAGCCCGTCCTCTCGGTCTGACCGATTCGTCGGGGCCGCCGGTTTCCGGCGGCCCCGACGCTGTCTCTACGCTGATCCGGTGACGCTGACTGCTCCACCACGGTTGCTGCTGGTACACGCACACCCCGACGACGAGAGCCTGTGGACGGGCGGCACCATCGCCCGCTACGCGGCGAACGGCGTGCACGTCACCGTGGTCACCTGCACCCTCGGCGAGGAGGGCGAGATCATCCCGCCCGCACTGCGCGAACTGGCCGCCGACGCGGCCGACCAGCTCGGCGGCTACCGGGTGGCCGAACTGAGATCCGCGTGCGCCGCGCTCGGCGTGACCGACCACCGGTTCCTGGGCGGCATCGGCCGCTGGCGCGACTCCGGCATGGCGGGCGTCGCCGCCAACGACCACCCCCGTGCGTTCATCCGGGGGTCGGTGGACGAGCAGGCCGCCGAACTGGCCGCGATCATCGCCTCGGTCAAGCCGCAGGTCGTCGTGACCTACGACGAGAACGGCGGCTACGGCCACCCCGACCACATTCGCGCGCACGACATCACCCTGGCCGCGACGAGCGAGTCCTCCGAGGTCGAACGCGTGTTCTACGCGGTGACCTCGCGCGACGCGACCGCGGCGGGCGTGCGGGCGCTCGCGGAGCTGCCGGACCTGCCGTGGCGGCTGCCGTCGGACGGCGAGCTGCCGGTGGTGGACGACGCGGCCATCACGACGGTGGTCGACGTCTCGGACCACCTGGTGGCGAAGATGCGGGCGTTGCGCGCACACTCCACGCAGGTCAGCGTGCTGTCCGACGGGTCGGCGTACGCGCTGTCCAACGGCATCGCGCAGCCCGTGGTGCAGGCCGAGTACTACGTGCTGGCGCGCGGCTCCGCTTCCGGTGCGGAGGCGGACCTGTTCGGAGGCCTGGATTGAGGGACCGGTTGGCGATCGCGGCGTTCGTCGTCCAGGCGTTCGTGCTGGCGGTGCTGGAGCTGTTCTTCCTGCCGCTGCGCCTGGACGGGACGTTGCTGCCCAAGGTCGCCGACTACCCGTTCCCCGTCGCGGTCCTCGTCGCGATCATCACGACCCCGCTGCTGGTGATGGGGGCGGCGTCCTACGCGCGCCGCCCGCTGGCCGCCGCCGCGCCGCTGCTGGTGTGGCTGGTGACGTTGCTGGTGCTCGGCGTGTTCGGGCCGGGCGGGGACGCGATGCTGGTGAACGACTGGCGGACGCTGCTGCTGTTCGCGGGCGGGATGCTGCCCAGCGCGGTGGCGGTGGGGGCGTTCATGGGGAGGCAGGCCCGTGCCGGCGATCAGTGACCGGGACGTGGTGCGGGCCCTGCGCCCGTTCGTCCGCGCGACCGGGCCGCTGCTGGACACGCTGCGCACGGCCCAGCTGTCGGCCCTGCGCGACCGGTCGTTGGAACGCGACGCGGACCGCCGGGCGGTGGACCGGTTGTGGGACCAGCTCGCGAAGGTGAAGGCGCCCGGGACGGCGGCGTGGACGGCGATGGGGGTCGCCGAGCGGGACGCGTGGTGGCTGAACCGGGTGGGGCGGCTGGTGTCGCTGCTGGCGGCGCTGCCCGGGGTGGGCGGCGCGCTGGCGGACCGGTTGCCGATCCAGTCGGCGTTGGGCGCGGCGGGGCAGGGGTTGGTGCTGTCGGCGCTGGCGGGTGAGCACGGGTTCGGGTCGGTCGAGAACCGGGTGCGGCTGCTGGCGTTCGTGTTGTTCCAGCGGACGGTCGACGGGCGGGTGGTGGACGCCTCGGCGGAGGACCGGGAGACGGCGGAGCTGACGTCGGAGCTGGGGCAGCGGTCCGGGTTGCGGGGGATCGGGCGGACGGTGTGGAAGCTCGCCAAGGTGCTGTGGGCCTTGGAGGACGAGCTGGACAAGCGACCGCAGGGGCGGTTCTACCACCAGGCGCTGGGGATGCTGCCGGTGGTCGGGGTGGTGGGCGACTACTTCGGCGAGCGGTCGGCCTTGAAGCGGGTGCAGCGGGCCGCCTACGAGTGGTTCGCCACGGCGGGCGGCTAGCGGGCCGGCGGGCAGCGGGCGGGCAGCGGGTTGTCGTGCGGCTGGCGGGCGCGGGCTGGCGGGCAGCCGCGGGCGGCCTCGGCAGCGGCAGGCGGCGAGGCGCGCGGTGGGTAGCAACGCCGGGCGGGCAGCGCTGGGTAGCGCTGCTCTACGCCGGCACCCAGTACCGGTACTGGTGGTGCTCGACGCAGCCCAGCGACGCGTACAGCCGCAACGCCGGCTCGTTGTGCTCCGCCACCTGCAACGCACACCGCGTCGCCCCGCGCTCCAGCCCCCAAGCCGCCAGCGCGCCCATCAACGCCCGCGCCGCACCCGTCCGCCGGGCCGACTCCACCACCGCCAGCCGCGCGATGTGCAGCAGGTCGCCCACCACCGCCCCGCGCACCGCCGCGACCACCACCCCCTCCCGCCGAACCTCGCCGAACCCGACCACGTGCCCGCTACCCAGTACATGCCGCTGGGCCGCCGTCGGGTTGTCCTGGGCCGTCAGGTTCCACCATTCGGGAGAAGGCAAGGGGAGAACGGCCACTCCTTCGGACTTCGGACAGGCGAACTCGCTCAGCGCACCCGTCAGCACGTACGACGATGCGCCACCCGGGTGATCATGGTCGACCCGCCAGCCCGCCCCCGCCACGGCCGACTCCGAAGCCGAACCCACCACCACGTGGGCCGCCGGCTTGATCGCGTGCGCCGCCGCGAAGGTGATCACCCGCTCCAGCGCCGCGGGCACCGGAACGCCCGGGTCGCCTGTGGTCAGGGCGCTGTTGGCCCGCCCGGTGAAGCCGTCGGCCGCGCGCAGGCGCCACTGGCCCAGGGGTTCGTCGACGAGCGCCGGCCACGCGTCCGCGCACCGCTGCTCCAACTCGGTGACCGAATCCATGCACGCATCGTCCCTTCTGCTGGTAAACGGTGTTCTGTGAGCTGAAGCACGGTGTCGATAAGGCAAGCCTGACCGTTGGACAATCGGATCCGCCGCGTACTCTCCGGCTTGCGCGGTGTGGACCAGAACAAGAGCAGGAGAGCGCAGTGACCTATGTGATCGCCCAGCCGTGCGTGGACGTGCTCGACAAGGCGTGCATCGAAGAGTGCCCCGTCGACTGCATCTACGAAGGCGACCGGATGCTCTACATCCACCCGGATGAGTGCGTCGACTGTGGTGCTTGCGAGCCGGTGTGCCCGGTTGAGGCCATCTACTACGAGGACGACGTCCCGGACGAGTGGAAGGAGTACACCAAGGCGAACGTGGACTTCTTCGACGAGCTCGGCTCCCCGGGCGGCGCCTCGAAGGTGGGCAAGGTCAGCGCCGACCCCGCGTTCGTGAAGGCTCTCCCGCCGCAGGCGTCGCACGAGTGACCAAGCGGCTCCCGGACTTCCCCTGGGACTCCCTGGCCGACCACGCCGCCAAGGCGCGCGCGCACCCCGGCGGCGTGGTCGACCTGTCCATCGGGACCCCCGTGGACGAGGTCCCGGACCTGATCCAGCGGGCCCTGGCGAGCGTCGCCGACCAGCCCGGTTACCCGACCACGCACGGCACGCCGGAGCTGCGCGGGTCGGTCGTCGGCGCGCTCGCGCGCCGGCACGGCGTGACCGGGCTGGACCCGGAGGACGTGCTGCCCACCATCGGGTCGAAGGAGCTGGTGGCCTGGCTGCCGACGCTGCTCGGCCTCGGGCCGGGTGACGTCGTGGCCATCCCGGCCCTGGCGTACCCGACCTACGAGGTGGGCGCGAAGCTCGCGGGCGCGACCCCGGTCCGCCTGGCCGACGGCGAACCGCCGCCCGAGGGCACCCGCCTGGTGTGGCTGAACTCGCCGTCCAACCCGACCGGCCGCGTCCAGGACGCCGCCACGCTCGCCCAAGCGGTCCGGGACGCCCGGGACGTCGGCGCCGTGGTCGCGTCGGACGAGTGCTACCTGGCGCTGCCGTGGGAGGCCGAACCGGTCTCCGTGCTGCGGCCCGAGGTCAACGGCGGCGCGCTGGACGGGCTGCTCGCGGTGCACTCGCTGTCCAAGACGTCGAGCCTCGCGGGTTACCGGGCGGGGTTCGTCACCGGCGACCCGGCCCTGGTCGCGGCGCTGCTGGAGGTCCGCAAGCACGCGGGGATGATCGTGCCCCGGCCGGTGCAGGCGGCCATGACGGCGGCGCTGGACGACGACGCGCACGTGGCCGCGCAGCGGGAGCGCTACCGCGCCCGCCGCGAGGTCCTGCTGCCCGCGTTGAAGTCGGCGGGCTTCTCCGTCGACCACTCGGAGGCTGGGCTGTACCTGTGGTCCACGCGCGACGAGGACGCGTGGGACACCGTGGGCTGGCTCGCCGAACGCGGCATCCTGGCCGCACCGGGCACGTTCTACGGCCCGACCGGCGACCGGCACGTGCGGATCGCCCTGACGGCGACCGACGAGCGGGTCGCGCGGGCGGCCGAGCGCCTGGCGGGCTGAGGTCGGCGTGCCCGGCGGAGATTACTGTTGGGTATGCCGATCTACTCGTTTGAAGGCAAGACGCCCGTCGTGCACCCGAGCGCGTGGATCGCGCCGACCGCCACCCTGATCGGGGACGTGACCGTCGAGGCGGGCGCGTCCGTCTGGTACGGCGTCGTCATCCGCGCCGACTTCGGCCCGGTGGTCATCCGCGAGGGCGCGAACGTGCAGGACAACACCGTCATCCACGTCCAGCGGGGCGTCGAGGTCGGCAAGGGCGCGACCATCGGGCACCTGTGCGTCGTGCACGACTGCACGGTCGGCGCGGGCGCGTTGATCGGCAACGGGGCCACCGTGCAGGACGGCGCGGTCATCGGGGAGCGGGCGTTGATCGCCGCCGGGGCGATGGTCGGGCCCGGCAGCGTCGTGCCGCCCGAGGTGGTGGCGATGGGCGTGCCGGCCAAGCGGCAGGTGCCGCTGGAGGGCGCGCCGAAGATGTGGGTGGACCACAACGCGGCCATCTACCAGGCGTTGGCGCAGCGGCACGCGGCCGGGATCGAGGAGGCCGCGGCCGGCGGCGGAAGCTGAGCACCGGCACCACGGCCGGCGAAAAAGACCGGCCGGGGGCCGCGGGCGAAGGCGCCGCGGCCCCCCGGGGGGTCAGTCGTTGGAGTGCAGGGCCGCGTTCAGCTCGATGCCGGTGCCCTTGCGCGGCAGGACCTTGACCACGCCGGTCGTCGAGTCGCGGATGAACAGCAGGTTCGGCGTGCCGGACAGGGCCGCGCCCTTCACGACCGTGCCGTCCGGGCCGGTGATCTTCGTGCCGGCCGTGACGTACAGGCCCGCCTCCACCACGCAGTCGTCGCCCAGCGAGATGCCGACGCCGCCGTTCGCGCCGATCAGGCACCGCTCGCCGATGGAGATGACCTCCTTGCCGCCGCCGGACAGCGTGCCCATCACCGACGCGCCGCCGCCGACGTCCGAGCCGTCGCCCACGACGACGCCCGCGGAGATCCGGCCCTCGACCATCGACGCGCCCAGCGTGCCCGCGTTGAAGTTCACGAAGCCCTCGTGCATGACGGTCGTGCCCGCCGCGAGGTGCGCGCCCAGGCGGACGCGGTCGGCGTCGGCGATCCGCACGCCGGTCGGCACGACGTAGTCCACCATCCGGGGGAACTTGTCGACGCCGTAGACGGTGACCGGGCCGCGCGTGCGCAGCCGCAGGCGGGTCTCCTCGAACCCGTCCACCGCGCACGGGCCGTGGTTGGTCCACACGACGTTGTTGAGCAGGCCGAACACGCCGTCGAGGTTCGCGCCGTGCGGCTGGACCAGGCGCGTGGACAGCAGGTGCAGGCGCAGGTAGACGTCGTAGGTGTCGGCCGGCGCGTCGGCCAGCGAGCCGATCCCCACCCGCACGCCGACGACCTCGACATCGCGTTCGGCGTCCACGCCGAGCTGCTTCGCGGCGGCCTCGCCCAGCGCTTCGGCGACCTCGGCGGCCGACAGGCGGTGCGTGCCCGCGACGTCGGGCGCGCCCAGCGACGGCGACGGGAACCACGTGTCCAGCACGGCGCCGGAAGGGGTGACGGTGGCGAGTCCGACGCCGTACGCGCCGGTCGGGTTCTCGGTGCTCACGGGCGTCAACGGTAATCGGTCCGGGCAACGCCACCCGAAGTGGGCAACCGGCACGCGGTAACGTGCCGAAGCGTGGCCGACACCTTGAACCTCGCTGCCGATCCCGTCGAGCTGACCGCCGCGCTGGTGGACGTGCCCAGCGTGTCCGGGGACGAAGCGGAGCTGGCCGACCTGGTCGAACGGTCCCTGCGCGCGCAGACCGCGCTGGAGGTCGTCCGCCTGGGCAACTGCGTCCTGGCCCGCACGAACCTGGGCCGGCCGAAGCGGGTCGTGCTGGCCGGCCACCTGGACACCGTCCCCGTGAACGACAACCTGCCCTCGCGGCTGGACGGCGACCTCCTGCACGGCCTCGGCACGTGCGACATGAAGGGCGGCGACGCGGTCATGCTCAGCCTGGCCGCCACGATCGAGGACCCCGTCCACGACCTGACCTTCGTGTTCTACGACTGCGAAGAGGTCGAGGCGGTGCGCAACGGCCTCAACCGCATCGAGCGCGAGCTGCCCGAGTGGCTCAAGGCGGACCTCGCCATCGTGTGCGAGCCGTCGAACGCGATCATCGAGGCCGGCTGCCAGGGCACCATGCGCATCGAGGTGCGCGCCAAGGGCGTCCGGGCCCACACCGCGCGCGGCTGGATGGGCGTCAACGCCATTCACGCGATCGGGGACGCCCTGCGCCGGCTGGAGACCTACGAGCCGCGCCACGTCGACATCGACGGCTGCGTCTACCGCGAAGGCCTCCAGGCCGTCAAGGTCGAGGGCGGGGTCGCGGGCAACGTCGTGCCGGACGCCGCCGTGCTCACCGTCAACCACCGGTTCGCCCCGGACCGCTCGCCCGAGCAGGCCGAGCAGCACCTGCGCGAGGTGTTCGCCGGCTACGAGGTCGTGGTCACCGACTTCTCCGCCGGCGCGCTGCCCGGCCTGCACACCGAGGCCGCGCAGGAGCTGGTGCGGGCCGCCGGCGGCACCCCGGTGGCCAAGCTCGGCTGGACCGACGTGGCGCGCTTCGCCGCGCTCGGCGTCCCGGCGGTCAACTTCGGCCCCGGCGACCCGCTGCTCGCCCACACCCAGCAGGAACACGTGCCGGTGAACGACGTCCGGCGGTGCCGCGAAGTGTTGTGGCGGTTCCTGAGCCGGGGGTGAGACCCGCACTACACTCGCGCCAATGAGTGAGCACAACGGCGTCGACGAGCACCCCAAGGAGAAGCAGCGCGGACCGGTCGTCCTGCGCCGCGGGCGTCGTGAGGAGCTGACCACCACCGACCAGCGGTTGCTGGACTCGCGCGGCCCGAGCGACTGGGTGCACACCGACCCGTGGCGCGTGCTGCGCATCCAGGCCGAGTTCGTCGAGGGCTTCGGCGCGCTGGCCGAGGTGCCCAGCGCGGTCACCGTGTTCGGCTCCGCCCGCACCGGCCGCGACCACCCGGAGTACGAGACCGGCCGCAAGCTGGGCGGCGCGCTCGCCGACGCCGGGTTCGCCGTGATCACCGGCGGCGGTCCGGGCGCGATGGAGGCGGTCAACCGGGGCTGCTCGGAGGCGGGCGGGTTCTCCATCGGGCTGGGCATCGAGCTGCCGTTCGAGCAGGGCCTGAACCCGTGGGTGGACCTGGGGGTGAACTTCCGCTACTTCTTCGTCCGCAAGACCATGTTCATCAAGTACTCCCAGGCGTTCATCTGCCTGCCCGGCGGGTTCGGCACGCTGGACGAGCTGTTCGAGGCGCTGACCCTGGTGCAGACCAAGAAGGTCACCAAGTTCCCGGTGGTGCTGTTCGGCAGCGACTACTGGCAGGGCCTGTACGACTGGGTGGAGCGCTCGGTGCTGGGCGGCGGGAAGATCGGCGAGAAGGACCTCGCGCTGCTGCACGTCACCGACGACATCGACGACGCCGTCCGCGTGGTCCAGGATGCGCACAAGGCGTGGGGCGAGGCGCATTGACCGCTGTCACCGTCTACTGCGGGTCGTTGCGGACGGTTCCGCGGAGCTACCTGGACCTCGCGGCGGAGGTGGGCAGGCAGATCGCCGCGCGCGGCTGGTCGCTGACCTGGGGCGGCGGCCGGACGTCCATGATGGGCGCGCTGGCCGACGCCGCCCGCGCCGGCGGCGCCCGCACGACCGGCGTGATCCCGCGGGCGCTGGTGGACCGGGAGTGGGCGGACCGCGAGGCCGACGACCTGCTCCTGGTGGACACCATGCGCGACCGCAAGGCGCTGATGGAGGCGCACGGGGACGCGTTCCTGGCGCTGCCCGGTGGGATCGGCACGTGCGAGGAGCTGTTCGAGGTGTGGACCTCGCGGGTGCTCGCCATGCACGGCAAACCCGTGGTGCTGCTGGACGTGGACGGCCACTACCGGGGCCTGCTGGAGTGGCTGGCGGACCTGCACTCGCGCGGTTTCGTGTCCCGCTTCGCGCTGGACTCGCTGGTGGTGACCGACGACGTGACGGCCGCCCTCGACGCCTGCGGCGCCTGATCGCCGCGACGCGGCCCAGCGCTACTTGAGCCGGGCGCTGTCCAAGCCCCTGGCGAGAGCCAGCCGCCGAGCCTCCTCCTCGAACCGTCCGAGGTCGAGCGGCGCGAACGGCGACAGCGTCACGTCCAGCCGCTTGCCGGACGTCTTCGCGCGCCAGGTGCCGAGGATCTCGCCGTCCACCATGATCGCGCCCGGCCGGCCGAGGATGCGCCAGACCTCCTTCTGGTGCGCCTTGTCCGGCACGAGCAGGTCCCGGTCGCGCGCGCCCAGGTACGGGTCGAGCGGCGGCAGGAGGCGGGCGACATCGGGTTCGGGCGGGTTCTCGAACGCGCTCACCCGGTCCGCCGGCAGGAACCTCCCGCGCGCCACCTCGACCAGGTCCTCCGGCCACACCGCCTTCACGTCCTTCACCGGCGCGCCGAAGTAGGCGGCGACCTCGGACGGTCCGGCGGGGCCGTGCAGGGCGAGGTAGTCGTGCGCCAGCACCTCGAAACCGTTGGTGCGCTGCGGGATGCGCCGGCCCTTGATCGGCACGAACGTCACGGTCTTCGCGGTGGGGTCGAACCGGAGCCCGGCGGGCAGCACGGCGACGCGGAAGACCGGGTCGTGCACGTGGGTCGCCCCGCAGCCCCGGCACCACCCGGTCACCCCGGGCGGGACCAGCGGTGTCAGGCGGGTGGAGGCCTCGCCTTTGGTCATCGGCCCGTCCACCACCGACTTCAACGCCTCCACCACCGACCGGAAGACGTCCAGCGGCGCTGCCACCTTCGGCCGGTTCATCCGGGCCAGGGCGTCGGCGTCGCTCAACGGCCACAGCGCGGCGGCCAGCGCGGGCAGGGCCTTCGGCCGGTGCCAGTGCGGCGCGCCCCGGACCGACCACGTCAGGGTGAACGCGCTCAGGTCCGGCACCTCGGGCAGCCGGGCCGCGAGCGCGGGCAGCGCCGACCGCTCCGAGTCCTGGACGCCCAGGTCGAAGACCCGCAACGCGGCCGGGTCGGTCGTGCCGCGGTCGAACTGATGGGCCGCGACCCGGTAGGCGAGGACCCGCGCCCGGTCACTCAAAGCGGTAGTCCAGTTCGATCAGCTCGTGCGCCATCCGCACGGTGCCGGTGATGCCCGCCAGCTCGCCGGTGCCGGACCCGGGCACGACGTGCCCGAAGCGGTCGGCGCCGGCGGCCCCGACGACCCCGCCGTGCTGGAAGACGAACGACCCCGTCCGCCCTTCCAGCACGCCGGTGAACCTCTCGGTGCCCACGTACCCGGCCCGGTCCTCAGCGGGTTGGCACGTGGTCAGCTCGGCGGTGCTGGTGCCCTCCATCGGTCCGCTGTAGCGCTTGTCCACGGCGACCCGGCCGATCTTCGGCGCGGTCTCGTCGACGGTCGTCTCGTCCCAGCGGGTGATGGTGAACTTCGATTCCATGCGGACCATGCTGGCAGGAGTACCTGCCACCTGCTGTCAGGATTGCGGGACCTTCAGCCAGGAGTCCGATCCGAAGCTGACCGACCCGCCGAGCCTGCTCTCGCTGCCGTAGCGGGCGTCCACGGAGTCCACGACCAGCACCAGCCGGTTGCCCGGGGCCACGTCCCAGACCGTCGGTTCGAGGTCGAGGTCCAGCGTGCGGGTGCCCGCGCCGCGCAGCGTCACCGGCTTGTGCGTGACCAGCGCGCCCAGGCCGAGGGCGTTGACCTCGTACAGGTAGGCGAACAGCGACGTCGTCTCGGCGCTGGTGGTGACGGTGAGGTGGGCGCGGGGCGTGCCGCTGACCGTCGTGCCGCCCCAGTGGACCGGTCCGTGCCAGACGCCGGACGCGATCCGGTCGACCAGCGGGATGGAGACGCCGGTCGGGATGTTGAGGAAGCCCTGCAACGCGCCGCTGACGATGACCGTGCCGGACTCGGCGATGGTGGGCCAGCCGGTGGTGTTCCAGTCCGAGGACAGGGCGATCGTGGACGTCTTGGCGGTGGCCGCCGCCCACGACGGGTAGGACCGCCACGCGCCCCCGTTGTTCGGCTTGACCTGGACCGCGCCCTCGCGGTTGATGCCGTTGTCGAGCCCCTTGAGGTGGTGGTCGAACCAGCGGCCCACGGACGCCCAGATCTCGTTGGGCAACCCGGCCGCGCCGAACAGCTCGGCCGTCGCGTGGTCGCCCGGGGACAGCATCAGCCGCTTGGGACCGGAGAGCTGCGCGAAGAAGTCGGTGACCTGGCCGGGCGGGAAGAGGCCGTCGTTCCAGGCGTTGCCGATCAGCACGGCGGCCTTGATGGCGGACACCTTGGACGCGGGCGAGCGCGGGGGCGAGATGGGCAGGACGTCCTCGAACCGGTCCTCCCGGTAGGCGGCCTCCGCCTCGCGCAGGACGGGACCGGGTCGCCCGGTGAGGTGGCCCGCCGCGAGCAGCAGTTCGACGGCCTGCTTGCTCACCGTCTCGTTCGGGTAGAGCGACCGGGCCAGGTCGGTCCACGTGCTCAACGCGGCGACGGCCTTGATCCGGGGGTCCGCGGCGGCGGCCAGCAGCGACTGCCCCGCGCCGTAGGAGATGCCCCCGACGCCGACCTTGGCCGCGTCACCGCCGGCGTTCGCCACACCCCAGTCGATCACCCGGCTGACGTCGGCGATCGTGTCGGGACCGGCGACGTCGATCTCGCCGGCGGAGTCCCAGAACCCGCGGCTGGTGTAGCTGATCACGGTGTAACCGGACTCGTAGGCGAGCTTGGCGGCGGCGCCGACGTACTCGATGTTGTTGACCCCCCAGCTGGAGGGGAGGACGAGCAGGGGGAACGGCCCGCTGCCGCGCCCGGTCGGTTCGACCACGAACGCCTTGAGCGGCGTGCCGCCCTGGCCGGGGATGGTCTCGTAGCGCACGGCGAAGCCCGGGGCGGCCTGGGCGGGTGGCGCCAGGACCAGACCTGTTATCGCGACTAGCAGCAGGATGAGTGTCCGGCGCACGTGGTCCTCCTTGACCGTGACCTGGATCACGCAGGGTGTTACCGGCGAGTAAACGGGGTGGTACTGACCAGTAGCAATGGTGTGTGACGCAGTTCACCCGGTTGACCTGCGGAAAGCTGGTCGTCCGAGCTGGTGGCACGATGGCCGGCATGCTCCGGTTCGGATCGCGTGACGTGCCCCAGGACCGCGCGCTGGTGATGGCGATCGTCAACCGGACGCGCGATTCCTTCTACGACCAGGGGGCGACCTTCTCCGACGACGCCGCCATGCGGGCCGTCGACCGGGCCGTGGCCGACGGGGCCGACATCGTCGACATCGGCGGGGTCAAGGCGGGGTCCAAGGGCGAGCACGTCGACACCGACGAGGAGGTCCGCCGGGTCGTGCCGTTCGTCGCGGCCGTCCGCGAGCGGCACCCCGACCTGGTGATCAGCGTCGACACCTGGCGACACGAGGTGGGGCGCGCGGTGTGCCGGGAAGGGGCCGACCTGATCAACGACACCTGGGCCGGGGCCGACCCGCTCCTGGCCGAGGTCGCCGCCGAGTTCGGCGCGGGCATCGTCTGCTCGCACACCGGCGGGCTGCCGCCGCGCACCGATCCCCACCGCGTCCGGTACGAGGACGTGGTCGCCGCCGTCGCCGGGGAACTCGTGGCGCGGG
This sequence comes from Saccharothrix mutabilis subsp. mutabilis, assembly GCF_039521145.1. Taxonomy (NCBI): domain Bacteria; kingdom Bacillati; phylum Actinomycetota; class Actinomycetes; order Pseudonocardiales; family Pseudonocardiaceae; genus Saccharothrix; species Saccharothrix mutabilis. The sequence continues at coordinate 337,721 of NZ_BAAABU010000002.1, read as the reverse complement.
CCGAGCGGATGGTGGCGGTCGGGGTGCCCCGCGAGGGGGTGCTGATCGACCCCACCCACGACTTCGGCAAGAACACCTGGCACGGGCTGGAGCTGCTGCGGCGGCTCGACGAGCTGGTCGGCACCGGGTGGCCGGTGCTGATGGCCCTGTCGAACAAGGACTTCGTGGGCGAGACGCTGGACGCCTCCGTCGCCGACCGGGTGGACGGGACGTTGGCCGCGACCTCCGTGGCCGCGTGGCTCGGGGCGAAGGTGTTCCGCGCGCACCAGGTGAAGCGGACGCGGCACGTGGTGGAGATGGTGGCGGGCATCGCGGGGACGCGTCCGCCGGCGAGGGTGCTGCGGGCGTTGGCGTGATCGACAACACCTGGCAGCGTCCACAGTGGAGTGCAGTGGAGCTGCTGCGGCGCAAGGGGTCCCGCACGGTCAGCGTCGTGCTGCCCGCGTTGGACGAGGAAGCCACCGTGGGGGCGGTCGTCGCCGCTGTGCGCCCGTTGGTCGGTGGGTTGGTGGACGAGCTGGTCGTCGTGGACTCCGGGTCCGTCGACCGGACGGTCGAGGTGGCGGCGTCGGCCGGGGCGCGGGTGGTGCGGCGGACCGACGTGCTGCCGGACGTGCCGCCGTGGCCGGGCAAGGGCGAGGTGCTGTGGCGGTCGCTCGCGGCGACCTCCGGCGACCTCGTGGTGTTCCTCGACTCCGACCTGGTGGACCCCGACCCGGGGTACGTGCCGGCGCTGCTCGGGCCGTTGCTGACCCGGGACGTGCACCTGGTGAAGGGCTTCTACCGGCGTCCGCTGGGGCGGGGCGGCACCGGCGGCGGGCGGGTCACCGAGCTGGCCGCGCGGCCGTTGCTCAACGCGTTGCGGCCGGAGTTGGCCGGGGTCGTGCAGCCGCTGGGCGGTGAGTACGCGGGCACGCGGGAGTTCCTGGAGTCCGTGCCGTTCGCCGCCGGGTACGGGGTCGAGGTCGGGTTGCTGCTCGACGCCTTCGACCGGTACGGCGCCGACGGGATCGCCCAGGTCAACCTGGGTGTCCGCCGGCACCGCAACCGGCCGCTGGACGAGCTGGGGCCGATGTCGAGTCAGGTGGTGGGGACCGTGCTGCGCCGGCTGGGCGTGCCGGTCGCGTCGAACACGTTGACCACGTTCGTGCCGGTCGCCGACGAGTGGCTGTCCAAGCCGGTGGACGTGCTGATGGCCGACCGGCCGCCGATGCGCTCGGTGCTCCACCGGTCGCGGTAGTAGCCCTCGGTCGCGACCAGTTCGGCGTGGGTGCCGCGTTGGGTGACCCGGCCGTCCTCGATGACGACGATGTGGTCGAAGTCCCGCAGCGGGGCCAGTCGGTGCGTCACGAGGACGACCTTGCCGCGGGCGGCGTCGAGCACTTGCCGCAGGACCCGGTCGCCGTGCTCGACGGTCAGGCCTTCCACGGGCTCGTCCAGCAGCAGGACGTCCGGGTCGGCCAGCAGGGCGCGGGCCAGGAACAGGCGTTGGCGCTGGCCGCCGGACAGCTTCGCCGCGGCGTCCCAGTCGACGTCCAGGTCGGCGACGCGGGCCACCCGGTCCAGTTCGGCCCGGGTGGCGTCCGGCTTGGCGAACAGGACGTTCTCCCGGACCGTGCGCTCGAACACGTGGGCGTCGTCCAGCACGCCCTTCGCCCCGTGCTTCTCGGCGATCGCCCGCAGGAGCGTGCTCTTGCCCGCGCCACTGGGCCCCACGACGCCGATGCGGTGGTAGGGCGTGACATCGATGATCGGCTCAGCCGGTGTGTGCTCGGACCGCGCGGCGAGCACTTCCCGCACCCGGGACACCGAACCGCGGACCTCCGCCCACTTCTGGGCGGCGTTGGTCAGCGGCACCATCACCTCCAGCACGGCGACCGCCCCGAGCACGACGTGCGCGGGCGAGCCCTGGACCAGCAGCAGGACCGCGAACCCGAACTGCGCCGCCACCGCCACTCCGGCCAGCGCCGCCGCCGGGAACGTCCCGCGGCGCTCGCGCCCGGCCAGGTCGTCCACGACCGCGTCGGCCCGCCGGAGTTCGCGGTCCAGCGCCCCGAACGCCCTCAGCTCGGCCGCGCCCTCCCGCAGCGTCACGGTCCGCTCCGCCAGCTCGGCCCGCAGGGGAGCCAACGCCCGCGAGTGCCGGTCCGCCAAGGCGAAGGCCGCCAGGGGGAGGACCAGCCCGACCACGACCACGCCGAGAGCCAGTCGGGGCACCACCGCGACCGCCGCCACGCCGACGAGCGCGGCCACGCAGGCCGGCAGCAGGCACCGCAACACCGCGTCCTGAAGAGCGTCCACATCGGACACCAGCCGGGTCAGGGCGTCCCCGCCGCGCAACGGCCGGCGCAGCAGCGACTCGTACACCCGCCCCCGGACCTCGACCATGGCCTTCAGCACGGCCTCGTGCCCGGCCAACCGCTCGGCGTAGCGCAGGCCGCCGCGGGCCACGGCCAGCGTCCGCACGGCGACGATGGCCACCGCCAGCGCGGACATCGGCGGTTGCTCGGCGGCCCGCACGACCAGCCACACGGCGGTCGTCACGAGTCCGATCCCGGCGAGTTCCGCCGCCACCCCGACGACGACCGCCACCAGCAGCCTCATCGCAGTTCCACCACCCGGTCCACCTCGTCGAGCAGGGCCGGGCGGTGGGCGACGACCAGGGTCGTGCGCCCGCGCGAGAAGTCCCGCGCCACCCGCAGCACGGTGTCCTCGGTCCGGCCGTCCAGCCGCGAGGTCGGCTCGTCCAGCAGCAGCACGCGCGCCGAGTCCCGCACCAGCGCCCGCGCCAGCGCCACCCGTTGCCGCTCGCCGGCCGAGAGCGGGTGCCGTGCCGCCACGAGATCCCCCAGCCCGACCGCCCGCGCGGCCGTCACCACGTCGGCCCCCTCGGCGCCCAGCGCGATGTTCTCCCCGACCGTGCCGGGGAACAGCGTCGGCCGTTGCGGCACCCAGGCCAGTTGCCGCAGCCACGCGGCCCGGTCCAGGTCCCGCAGGTCCACGCCGTCCACCAGCACCCGGCCCGCGCACGGCTCGACCTCGCCCAGCAGCACCGCCAGCAGGCTGCTCTTGCCCACCCCGCTCGGCCCGACCAGCGCCACCCGTTCACCGGGCGACAGCGTCAGCGACACCCCGTCCAGGGCGAGCCCGTCGCGGCCCGGGTAGCGCACCGACACCCGGTCGCACTCGATGGTCGCGATCCGCAGGTCCGGCGGACGCCGCCCCACGACCTCCGCCCGCGGCCTGGCGGCGAACGCCTGCTCCAGCACGGCCAACCCCTCGGCGCTCGCGTGGAACTGCGCGCCCGCCGCCCGCAGCGGCAGGTACGCCTCCGGCGCGAGGAGCAGCACCAACAGCGCCACGTGCAGGGTCACCCCGCCGTGCAGCAGCCGCAGCCCGACCGGCACCGCCACCAGCGCCACCGACAGCGTCGCCACCAACTCCAGCACCAGCGCCGACAGGAACGCCACGCGCAACGTCCGCATGGTGGCGGAGGCGTGCGCGCCGGCCATCGCCCGCACCGTCCCGGCCTGCGCGGCGGCCCGGCCGAACAGCCGCAGCGTCCCCAGCCCGCGCACGACGTCCAGGAAGTGCCCGCCGACCTCCGCCAGGCCCTCCCACTGCCGCCGCGTGCGCTCCCGCGTGTGCATGCCGACCAGCGCGGCGAACACCGGCACCAGCGGCAGCGTCACGGCGATCGTCAGGGCGGCGGTCCAGTCGGCGAACGACAGCCGGACCAGCACCGCCACCGGCACCGTCACCGACACCACGAGCTGCGGCAGGTACCCGGCCAGGTACGGCTCGATGGCGTCCAGGCCCTTGACCACCAGCGTGGTGACGGCCCCGGTCGAACCCGTCCCGTGGCGCAGCACCCGCTTGCGCAGAGCCGCCTTCACCGAGGCCGCTTCCCGTTGTGCCACAACGCGCCCGAGCCACCCGAAGACACCCCGCGCGGCCACGACCGCGACCAGCACCGACAGCCCGCCGCCACCGGCGAGCACGGTGGCCAACGCCTCGGCCTGCGCGAGCACCAGGCCCGCCGTCACGACCCCCAGCAGGGCCAGCGCGACGACGTACCGCCGGTCAGCGTGCCGCACGGGACAGTCTCCACGTCGCCCACTGGAACACCAGCACCAGCGGCAGCACGACCGCCGCCACCCAGCCCAACGCCTGCAACGTCGGCGTGTGCGACATCACCCCGGGCGTCACCACGCCCCGCGCGCCGAACACCGCGAGCGCCGGCGCCGCGCACACCACCGCCGTGCCCGCGAACGCCATCCGGAAAGCCCGCGCGCGCAACGCGAACCACGCCCCGGCCAAGGCCGCCAGCACCACGACCGCACCGGCCAAGCCGACCGCGGGAGCCGCCACCGGACCGCGCAACAGCACCGCCGCCACCACGAACAAGGCCACCGGCGCGAACAACACCCGCGCCACCACGAGCACCCGCGCCCGGTCGTCGAGCCGCCAGGCCAGGAACACCGCGCCGTGCAACAGGAACACCGACACCAGGCCGAACGCCCACAGCACCGGCGGCCCGCCCAGGACGTCACCCAGCAGCACGCCCCAGCCGACCGCGACGACCAGCGCGCCGACCACCACGAACACGTCCCAGAACGGCCCGATCCGCAGCTGCACGGCCGCCGTGAACAGCACCAGACCCACCAGCACGGTCACGAACGGCACCCGGTGCCCGGACAGCAGTTCGCCCTCCAGCCGGGGGAACGCGCCGAACAGCACGCCCACCGCCGCGACCAGCCACACCTCGTTGCCCAGGAAGAACGGCGTCATCGCGCGCAGCGCCCGCGCCCGCTCCGGCTCGTCGCGCCCGACGAACCGGTACAGCAGCCCGACGCCGTAGTCGAAGCCGGCCAGCGCGAAGTAACCCGCCGTCAGCAGCCCGAGCAGGGCCACCCACACACCCTCCACGATCGAGAACCCCCTCTACAGAGCCGGGACCAGCGGGGAGACCGGGACGCTCGCCTCGACCGGGCCGCGCTTGGCCAGGCGGGCGATGAGCACCCAGTCCGCGACCGCGAGCACGGCGAACACGGCGGTGAAAGCGATGAAGGAGAACAACATCCCGTCCCGGGTCGCGTGCGACACCGCGTCCTCGGTGCGCAGCAGCCCGTAGACCAGCCACGGCTGGCGGCCCAGCTCGCGGTACAGCCAGCCGCCGATGGCCGCGATGAACGGCAGCGGGATGCCGACGACCATCAGGTACAGCGGGAACCTCAGCTTCACGACCCAGTCGCGGAACAGCAGCGGCACGGTGATCCAGCTCGCGAGCAGCAGCAGGAACCCGATCTGGATCATGAACCCGAGCCCCGCGCCACCCGCCGCGCCCGCCGCCTCGGTCTTGTCCGGCTGGTGCTCCCCGAGGATCGGGAACTGCGCGAAGCCCACGCCGACGACCGCCGGCGTCGCCAGGGCGGTGACGACCACGCCCAGTCGCAGCGACCGCCGGAAGAACTCGACCTCGGTCGTGCGCCGGATGAAGTGGAACGCGCTCACGCCCACCACGAACACGCCGCCGGCGGTCAGCGCGGCGAACACGACGTGCGTGACGGCCGTGCCGAACAGCGGGTTGCTCAACAGCGCGGAGAAGTCGACCAGGCGCAGGACGCCGTCGCGCTCCTCGTGGCCGACCGGGTGCTGGAGGAACGCGTTCGCCGTCATGATCCACAGGGCGGACGCGTAGGCGGTGAGGGTGACCAGCCAGATCAGGGCCAGGTGCACCCACTTGTTCAGCCGGTCCCAGCCGAAGATCCACAGGCCGAGGAACGTGGACTCCAGGAAGAACGCCACCAGCGTCTCGACGGCCAGCGGCGCGCCGAACACGTCGCCCGCGTAGTGCGACAGGCCCGACCAGTTCAGGCCGAACTGGAACTCCATGACGATGCCCGTCGCGATGCCCAGCGCGTAGTTGACGACGTAGAGCCGGCCCCAGAACCGGGTCATCCGCGCGTGCACGGGGTTGGCGGACAGCGTCGCCCGCGTCTGCATGACGGCGACCAGCGTGACCAGCCCGAGCGTGAGGAGCACGAACAGGAAGTGGAAGGAGGTGGTCACGGCGAACTGCAGCCGGGCCAGCCCGAGTGTGTCCATGGGTAGGGACGGTATATGTAGGCAGACAACATGTGAATCAGGGTTGTCCCCGATGTCTCCCCGGTCCACGACCCGTAGAGTGCCTACCTATGAAGCCCGACGCGCTGCGCGGCCACCTCGACGCGCTGTTGCTGGCCACGCTCGACGGCAGGCAGCTGCACGGTTACGCGATCATCGAGGCGTTGCAGCTCCGCAGCGGCGGGGCGCTCGACCTGCCCACCGGCACCGTCTACCCGGCGCTGCGCCGGCTGGAGACGGCCGGCCTGGTGAGCAGCGAGTGGAGCACCGTGGGGGGACGGCAGCGGCGCACGTACCGGCTGACCAAGGCCGGTCAGCGGGCGCTGGCGGCCGAGCGGACGGCGTGGCGGGAGTTCACCGCCGCGATCGAGGGAGTGCTGGGGGGCGGGCCGTGGCCGGAGCAGGCGTGATCGACGAGTACGTGACGGCGTTGGACCGGCGGCTGCGCGGCCCCGGCCCGCTCAAGGCGGACCTGCTCGCCGAGGCCCGCGACAGCCTGGACGACGCCGCCGCGGCCCTCGCCGACGGCGGCCTGGACCCGGCGGCGGCGCAGCGCAGGGCGGTGGCCGACTTCGGCCCGCTGCCGGTGATCGCCCGCGACTACCAGGGCCTGCTGGCGTTGGCGCACAGCGCGCGGACCCTGCGGACGGTGCTCGTGGTGGTGCCGCTGGTGCACGTGCTGTGGGAGCTGAACCGGCGGTTCTGGATGGGCGGGTGGCCGGACGGCGACGTCCCGCTGCCCGGCTGGTACCTGGTCGTGGCACGGGCCAACGACACGGTGGCGTGGGTCGTGGCGGGCGCGGTCCTGTTGGCCCTGGTCGCGGGCCGGGTGCTGGCCCGGCGCGGGGTGGGCACGACGACGCTGGCCCGGCTGGCGGGCGGGGTCGCCGTGGCCGCGGTCGCCGCGCCGCTGCTGGGCAGCCTGACCATCATCGCCGCCACGGCGAGCGTGGACGTGTCGCGGCTGCTGGGGCTCTCCCCACCGGTGGCCCTCGCGACCGTGGCGATGTACGCGGTCATGGCGCGGCTGGCCGTGCTGGCCCGCCGGTGCCTGGTCTTCTCGGCGGCCTGACGTGGACGTGATCGACGACTACGTGACCGCGCTCGGCCGTCGGCTGCGCGGACCGCGGCGGGCGGTCGCGGACCTGCTCACCGAGGCGCGCGACGGCCTGGAGGACGCGGCCGAGGCGCTGTCGGCCGCAGGGTTGCCCGACCGGGAGGCCCGCGCGCGAGCGGTCGCGGACTTCGGCCCGCTGCCGGTGGTCGCCCGCGACTACCAGAGCCTGCTCGCCCTGGCCCACGGCGCGCGCACCCTGCGGACGCTCCTGCTGCTGCCCCCGTTGGCCCACCTGATGTGGGAGCTGAACCGGGCCCTGTGGTTCGGGCTGTACTTCGGCGAGGGCACCCCGGTGCCCGGCTGGTACGTGCTGCTGGCCGCGGTCAACGACTCGACGGCGTGGGTCGTCGCCGGGGCGGCGCTGGGCGCGTTGCTGGTGGGGCGGCGGTTGACGCTGCGCGGGGTCGGGTCGTCGCGGCTGGCCAGGTGGGCGGGGCTGTGCGCGGCGGGCGGGGTGGTCGCCGTGGTGGCCGGGTACGTGGCGATCCTGGTGGGGACGGCGGTGCTGAGCCCGGGTGTCCTGCTCTTCTCCCCGCCGGTGGTGGCGGGGTCGCTGGTGTCGCTGGCGATGTGCGTGCGGCTGGGCGCGATGGCCCGCCGGTGCCTCGCGCTGGCGGCGTGAGCCGGCGGTTCTCCGGCGTTCACGGCGAACTGTCGTGGGTGTGTGTCACGATCGTCGCGTGACCAGCGCGCTCATCTACCTCCTCGTCATGGTCCTCGTGGCGGCGGTGGTGTTCCTGCTCGCCTCGCTCGTCTTCGGCCGCGGCGAGGAGTTGGCGCCGCTGCCGCCCGGCGCGTCGCCCACGCGGCTGCCCGCCGAGGACGTCACGGCCGACGACGTCCGGGGTCTCCAGTTCCAGCAGGTCTTCCGGGGCTACAAGATGACCGAGGTCGACTGGGCCGTCGAACGGCTGGCCACCGAGGTCGACCGCCTGCGCGCGCGCGTGGCCGAGCTGGAGGCCGCCCGGGAGGTCGAACGTGACCCGGCTTGAGCTGAGCGTCCGGGTGGACGCGCCCGCCGAGACGACGTGGGCGGCCGTGACCGACTGGGCGCGGCAGGGGGAGTGGATGCTGCTCACCCGGGTCCGCGTGGTCGGCGGTGACGGGCGCAGCGCCGGGTCGTCGCTGTCCGCGTTCACCGGCGTGGGCGGGGTCGGCTTCACCGACACCATGCGCATCACGGCCTGGGAGCCGCCCCACCGCTGCGCCGTCGAGCACACCGGCCGCCTGGTCCGCGGGACCGCCGAGTTCCGGGTGGTCGAGCGCGGGGCGGGCAGCGAGTTCGTGTGGTCGGAGGACGTGCCGTGGGCGCTGGCGCTGGCGTTCGCGCCGGGCGTGCGCTGGTCACTGCACAGGTTCGCTTCGTTCGCCCGGGAGTACCGCAGATGAACCGATGCCCGTGGGGCGTCAGCACACCGGACTACATCGAGTACCACGACACCGAGTGGGGCGTCGAGCTGCACGGGGACGTGGCCCTGTTCGAGCGGATGTGCCTGGAGTCCTTCCAGTCGGGGCTGGCGTGGATCACGATCCTGCGCAAGCGCGAGAACTTCCGCCGGGCCTTCGCGGGCTTCGAGCCGTCGGTGGTGGCGGAGTACGGCCAGGAGGACTTCGATCGCCTGATGGCGGACGCGGGCATCGTCCGGAACCGGGCGAAGATCACCGCGGCGATCCACAACGCCCGGTTGGTGTCGGACCTGGACGGCGGGTTGGACGAGCTGCTGTGGTCCTTCGCGCCGGAGGACCACGTGCGGCCGGCGACCATGGCCGACGTGCCGGCGGTGACCCCGGAGTCGAAGGCCATGGCGAAGGAGCTGAAGCGGCGCGGGTTCGTCTTCCTGGGGCCGACCACGTGCTACGCGCTGATGCAGGCGACGGGCATGGTCGACGACCACATCGCGACGTGCTTCCGGGCGACGGCCGCCTGACCAGCCCGCGCCGCCGAGCCTGCGCCGCTGAGCCCGCGCCGCCCACCCCGCGCCGCTGAGCCTGCGCCGCTGAGCCTGCGCCGCTGAGCCTGCGCCGCTGAGCCTGCGCCGCTGAGCCTGCGCCGCTGAGCCTGCGCCGCTGAGCCTGCGCCGCTGAGCCTC